>NZ_JBBCGP010000001.1:3399631-3734936 GCF_037200945.1 Methylovirgula sp. | reverse complement strand
GATTTTGGCCGGAAGGATTTGACGACCGCGGGGTCCGTTTCGAGCCGCGCCGCGCCTATCAGATCAAGGCAATAGGGCACCGCCGGAAACACGGCGTTGAGACAGGTTTCAATCGCCGCCGGTTTACCCGGCAGATTGATGATGAGACAGGCGCCACGGTGCGCGGCAAGTTGGCGCGACAGGATCGCGGTCGGCACCTGTTTCAGACTTTCTGCGCGCATCAATTCGCCGAAGCCAGGCAATTCGCGCGGTGCGACGGCGAGCGTCGCTTCCGGCGTCAGATCGCGCGGGGCAGGGCCCGTGCCGCCGGTAGTCAGGATCAGATCGCAACCTTCGTCGTCGGCGAGATTGATCAGCGCATCGCGCACGGATTCAAAGCCGTCCGGAATGATGCGTTGCGCGATGTTGAAGGGTGAGGTCAGGGTGCGATTCAAGTAGGCAACGATCGCCGGCCCGCTTTCGTCGCGATAGATGCCCTGGCTTGCCCGGTCGGATGCCGTGACGATTCCGATGAGCGCGGTATCTTTGTGTTTATCTGGCATTTGAATCGTATTCGATCAATGATCCGCGCTCGCTCGCAAGCTTATGCAATTGTTATTCTCGCCGTGCGGCGCTGGCCCCGATGGCGCGGGCCATTTCGACAAATTCGCTCGGCATCATGATGATTGTCATGGTGTTTTGCTCAGCACCCACTTCCGTGATCATCTGCATCCGTCGAAGTTCAAGGCCAGCCGGGCTTTGCATGATGGTTTCCGCCGCCTGACGCAGAAGCCGCGCCGCATCGACCTCCGCCTCCGCCTTGATCTGCCGCGTGCGTTTTTCGCGCAGCGCTTCGGCCTCCTGCGCCATGGCCCGCTGCATCGTTTCGGGGATTTCGACGTCCTTCATCTGCACGCGTTCGACTTTCACGCCCCAAGGCTCGGTCACAACATCTATCATGTTCTGGAGCGCTTCGGAGACCGCTGCCTGTTCTTTCAACACTTCATCGAGGGAGTGTTGCCCGATGACATTGCGTAGCGCCGTCACCGCGACCTGAACGACACTATTGCCCACATTGGCGACCTCGATCACCGCCAGTTTCGGATTGACGGTTCGCCGCCATATGACGGCATTGATCTTCACCCGCCATTCGATGAAGGGGATCAGAAAATAAAGCCCCGGACCCGCCGTGCGGACATAACGCCCAAGCCGAAAGACCACCGCGCGCTCGTATTGCGTAGCGATCTTGCAGGTCGCGAAGAAGAGGATCGCGGCGACAAAGAGGATTGCGGCGAGAATGAACATGACGCGCCTCCTCCGCGGCCCCCACGACCGGCGGGCGCGGACTATGCCCGATCAATCCGTCGCCGTCACGCCCGCGCCCTCAAAAGCAAGCGTGTGAGAATCCGCTGCCTTTTCAAACGTCAACACGCGGGCCTCGTCGAAGCCGACAAAATGCGGCTCCTGCGCCGGAGGCACGGGAATGTGATTGCGGCGTGGTTCCGCGATGACGCTCGTTTCATCCACGGCGTAGAGATCGACGACCTGGCAGGACGCTTCGATCGCCGGCGGCGGCGTATAAGGTTGCTCGGCGGCAAGCCGCGATACAAGCACGACGGAGGCGAGGCCGTCGAAAATGCCGGCGAAATCACCGGCCAGCGCGGCCGGTAAAACAAGATGCGCGGAATCGGCCTGGTTACGGGCCGCTAGAAAATCCTCTTCCGAAAACGGCCCGTGCAGATAGAGCGGCGCGCCGGACAGAAGCGCTGCGCAGGGCCCGGCTATGAAGCCCGCCGCCGAAACCGGCGCCAGCGTGGACAGGATCGGCGTGACGCGGCCGACGCGGGCACGGGCGACGAAGTCGAGTCCGGCGGCGATCAAGCTGGCCTGCTGATGATGCACTGGTCGCGCACGAGCCCGATCGTAAGTGATGACGGGCGGCGGCTCGGCCGCCAGCGGCTTGCCGCGTTCAAGTCCGAAATCGGGATGCTGCGCAGCATATTTCAAGATCGCGCTAAGGCTAAGATCGACAGCTCCGTCGATTTCCGCCGGCCCAAAGGTCGCGACCAGCCGGACCGAAGGCATCGCGGCTGCGGCCGCTAGGCAGGTTTCAAACGAGGCGAAATCGCCGTAGCTGGTCGGACCGGCGATGGCCGCCGCCTCGATCGCCTGCCCGTAGGCGGCTAAGGCCGTGGCGTCGAGATCGACCGGCGTCAAGGCTGGCACGAAGCCGCCGCGCAAGGCGGCAATTGCCGCCGTTACCACCGAGACTTCCGCGCCGCCGACGATGAGGATGCGCTCACCGGGCTGCAGGCCGCACTCAGCGAGAATGCGCGCCAAAGCCGAGACCTGTGCGGCGACGATTCCGAAAGGCCACGGCCCGAGGCGATCGGCGAAGGCAAGGCCGTCCGGCCGCAGCCGCGCCGCGCCCGTCACGAGCGTGTCGAGACTATAGGGCGTCAACGCCTCTCGCCGGGCGGCCAAGGCTTCGAGAGGTTGGGCAATGTTCACGGCTTCTTCCTCCACCAGGAATCTAGCGCGTCATCGAGTGTTGGAGAACCGTAGGCGGGCAATTTCACGGGTCTTGCAAGCGTCGTGGAGGTCGCAATCCACTGATTTCGCGCGTGGTAGAGAGGGACGATATAGAAACCGGACAAAAGCACCCGGTCCAGCGCCCGCACACTCATCACAAAATCGTCCTGCGATTGGGCTGCGAGCAATGAGTCGACGACTGCATTCACCGCCGGTGATTCGACCCCGGCAAGGTTGTAGGACGCCGGCTCGTCCGCCGCCTCCGAACCCCAGCGGGTGCGCTCTTCGCTGCCCGGCGAGGCAGAGGCGAGCCATGAGCCGATCATCATGTCGAAATCGAAATTCTGCCGCCGGCGCTCGTATTGGACCTCATCGACCAGACGCACGCGCGCATCGACGCCAATGCGGGCGAGAGAATCCGCATAATTGAGGGCGAGACGCTCCTGCAACCGATCCTGAACCATGATCTCAAATCGAAGTTGCTGGCCGTTGTGGATTAGCTTGCCGTCGGCCACCTGATAGCCCGCTGAACCGAGCAGCGTCAGGGCGCGAAATGGCCAGATCCGATCGTGTCCCGAGCCGTCGGTTTGCGGCGGCTGCCAGAGACCTTCGAGAAAGTCTGGTCGCACAGCGCGCGGGAACGGCTTCAGAAGCGCACGTTCGGCGAGGCTCGCGGGACGCTCGGTCGACATGAAGATCGAATCGTCGAAGAAGCTTTTCGTGCGCGTGTAGAGACCGCAGAAAAGGTTGGCGTTGACCCATTCAAAGTCGAACGTCATGCCCAGCGCCTCGCGCACGCGAATGTCCTTGAACAGATCGCGCCGCAGATTGAAGACAAAACCATCCATGCCTTTCGGGCCGCCGATTGGCAGGCTTTCAATGGCGTCACGATGCGCACGCACGGCGGGGAAATCGTATCCCGTTGTCCAGCGCAAAGGATCGGTCTCGATGCGGAAATCGATGAGGCCGGTGCGGAATGCCTCAAAAAGGCTTGTCGGGTCCCGATAATAATCGATCTCGACCGCGTCGAAGTTGAAAAACCCGCGCTGGCTGGGCAGGTCCTTCGCCCAATAATTGGGATTGCGCTTCAAAATGAGCTTTTGGCCCGGATCGACAGTCGCGATCCGGTAGGGGCCCGAGCCGATGGGAATATCGAAACTCGCGGATTCGAAATTGGCGGCGTCGGTCGCCTTGTGCGAAAGCACCGGCATCAATGCGAGGATCAGCGGAAGTTCACGATCGCCGAGACCGGGAAAATCAAAGCGGATCGTTTCGTCGTCCGGCGTTTCCACGCTTTTGACGAGCGCATAGGCGCTGCGTTGTTGCGGGCGCCCCTTCGTCTTCAGCAGATCGAAGGTGAAACGCACGTCCGCCGCATTGATTGGGCTGCCATCGGAAAAACGCGCGCGCGGATCGAGATGGAAGAGCACGTAATCGCGCGCGGCGTCGGTCTCGACGCTTTTGGCGATCAGCCCGTACATCGTGAACGGCTCGTCCATCGAACGCGTCATCAGGCTCTGGAAAACGTCAGGAACCAAGCCTTCTGCCGCCGAGCCGGATTTGACGTTGAAAGGATTGAGGCTGTCGAATGTGCCGAGAACGCCGAGCGTCAGCCTGCCGCCTTTCTGCGCATTGGGGTCGGCATAAGGAAAATGCGTATAGTCCGCAGGAAGGGCCGGATCGCCGTGCATGGCGATGGCGTATGACGACGCAGCGCGCGCGGGATTGGCGAACGTCATGACGCTGGCGGCAATCGCCGCGAGCGCTGGCGCGGAGCCCGCACGCGACCGGCGCGTTGCATAAGAAACCCGGCCCCCCAACAGGCCGCGCGGACGAATCGTTTCGGCACGCATCTGATTAGTCTAAGGCGGGGGCCGCGAAAGCGCGATGCCTTGACGACCCTGCGCCTAACATCCGGAAATTTCACCATTTGCAGCGCTGAAGTCCCGCTTTTCGCGCCTTTTCGCGAGAAATTCTCCAAAAAGGCCCACGAAAGCGGTCGTCTTGAAGCCCTAGCCAATTTGTCGCCTTATTCCCGGGCGACTTCCGGCTCCAGTTCTTGACTGACGGCCAAGCTTCGCATCTTTGTGGCCCGCAGCCGACAAATGCTGTATTCACCCACCGCGCCGGCGCATCCCAGCCGGACGTTGACCACTGGAAAGGTTTCTCTATGGCGTCCCCGTTGATGCGTCTTGGCGTCGCTGGCTTGACTGGCTTTTTTCTCCTCGCCGCCGCAGCCCAGTCCTCGGCCCAGACTCAGCAGGCGCAGGGCCCGATCAAGCTCGATCTGATCGGCACACAGAGCAAGTGGACCAAGGTTTGCGGCCATGATCAGGCGGCCAATCGCGACGTTTGCTACACGACGCGCGATTTCAGCGCCCAGGCCAATCAGGCGCCGGTGATCGCGGTCGCGGTTTATGACATCAAAGGTGACGACACCCGCATCGTCCGTCTGCTGATGCCGGTCGGCCTCATGTTGCGTCCGGGGTTCCGCTTCTGGGTCGACAAGGGCGAGACGCTCGACGGCTCCTTCGAGATCTGCTTCCCCAACGGCTGTTTCGCGGAATCCAAGATCAAGGGGCCGACGGTTGACGATATGCAGAAGGGCACGACGCTCAGCATTGCGGTTCGCAACCAGGCCAATAACGAAGTCACCTTTGCTGTCCCGTTGGCGGGTTTTGGCGATGCCTTTACCGGCCCGGCCGTCGATCCCAAGGTTCTTCAGGCCGAACAGCAGAAGTTCCAGGACGAGTTGAAGAAGCGGGCTGAGGAAGAGCGCAAGCGCCTTCAGGCCTCCAAGGCCGGCGGCGGGAGTGACGCATCTGGCGGCGCGACCGGCGGCGCTTCTCTGGGTAAATAAACGCAGATCAGTGAGGGGGAGTATGCAACTCCCCTTTTCGCCGCACGAATTCCGAAGATTGACAGGAGTGTGGCGCCTAATTCAGGCGGCCGCCCTTGACATGATATCCACCGTCTTCGGCGCGGATGAACATTTCGTCAACCTGCGGGTGACGAACCGGCGTGCCAGACGTGTCCGGGAGCAAATTCTGCTCCGAGACATAAGCGACATATTCCGTATCGGCGTTTTCGGCGAAGAGGTGATAGAAGGGCTGATCCTTGCGCGGCCGCACTTCTTCCGGAATGGCAAGCCACCATTCATCCGTGTTCGCGAACACAGGATCGACATCGTAAATGATCCCACGGAAGGGATATTTGCGATGCCGGACAACCTGGCCGATACCGAACTTGGCTTTGCGGGGCTTCATATTCACGCGTTGCGCTCAGAACAGCGAAATACGTCCGCCGAAACGAAACTATATTCCACATTTGGGTAATCGGCTTGGTTAGCCGCCGGACCCGGCGATGTCAACTAAACGACGCCCCGCAGAAGCGGCATAAATATGTTGCTGCGCCACGGCGATGTCTCGATTTTCTGCGAGTTTGCGGTCGTCTGCACAAGGCTGGGTGATCATGTTGTCGCGTTTTTTCCCCCCTGAATTATTGACGACGCGCGAAATGAGCGAGGCGGACCGCCTCGCTGTCGCGTCAGGCGTGCCGAGCACGACATTGATGGAACGCGCCGGCGCGGCTGTTGCCAAGGCGGCGGCGCGGTTGATCGGCGGCCGGTCCGCGCAAGGGGCACGCATCGGCGTCTTCTGCGGCCCAGGCAACAACGGTGGGGACGGGTTTGTCGCCGCGCGGCATCTGCGCGCGGAAGGCTTCAATGTCTCCGTCGGTCTCCTCGGCGCGCGATCGCAGCTCAAAGGCGATGCCGCGTGGGCGGCGGAAGCCTGGGGTGACGCTATTCTACCATTCGATAAAGTTCCATTGGACGAAGCGAACCTTGTCATTTCGGCAATCTTCGGCGCCGGCCTTTCGCGCGACGTTGACGGTGACGCGCGTACCACGATCCTGCGGCTTAACGATTGGACGCGGCGCACGCGCAAACCAATCCTCGCCATCGACATACCCTCGGGTATCGATGGGTCAACGGGGCTGGTGCGTGGCGTGGCTATCGAAGCAACACAGACGATCACGTTTTTTCGACTGAAGCCCGGACATCTTTTGCTGCCGGGGCAGATGCATTGCGGCGAAATCAGTCTCGTCGATATCGGTATCCCCGAGTCCGTGCTCGCGACGATCAATCCGCAGACATTTGCCAATGGCCCGGCACTCTGGGGGGCGCATTATCCGCAACCGAATGTGGATGGACATAAGTATAAACGGGGCCACGCGCTCGTCCTGTCCGGCTCGCTCGCGCATACCGGCGCGGCGCGCTTGTCCGCGCGGGGTGCATTACGCGCTGGTGCCGGTTTGGTAACTGTCGCGACCCCGACAGATGCGCTGGCGGTTCATGCGGCTGCCTTGACCGCGATCATGACCCGCGTTTGCGACAGCGCTGCAGATTTGACCGAGCTGCTTGGTGACAAGCGCAAGAACGTTGTTGTGATGGGCCCGGGTCTCGGCGTTGGCGAAGCGACGCGCGAATTTGTGCTGACCGCTTTGGCGCAACCCGATGCGCCGGGCGAGCCGCGTGCGGTCGTTCTCGACGCCGATGCGTTGACGAGTTTCGCAGGCGACGCGATGACGCTTGCGAGCGCGATCAAGGCTTCGGGAAAAATCGTCGTGTTCACGCCGCACGATGGCGAATTCGCGCAATTGTTCTCGACCAAGGAGGGTGAATTGCGCGATCATCCGCAGGTCGAACTGCTCGCCTCGCCCTCCAAGCTCGATCGCACCCGCGCCGGCGCTACCTTGATGGGCGCGATCCTTTTGCTGAAGGGGGCGGATACGGTGGTGGCGGAACCCAATGGGCGCGCCTCGATCAATCATGGCGCGCCGCCGTGGCTCGCGACCGCGGGTTCCGGTGATGTGCTGTCCGGCATTATCGGCGGTCTTTTGGCGCAGGCGATGCCCGCGTTCGAGGCTGCGAGCGCCGGAACGTGGCTTCATGCCGCCGCAGCGCGCGAATTCGGTCCCGGCCTTATTGCCGAAGATATCCCGGAATATCTGCCACCGGTGTTGCGGCGCCTGCTCGAAAACGATCTTTAACTCACCTCAAACCACGTCACCATGTCCGCCGCGGGCACATCGAGCGGCAGCATTTCGATCGCCCATTTTCCGGAATTGTCGGCGACGAAGGCGATGTGTTTGGTGTGGCCTGGCGGCGCGATCACGCTGTCGCGCCAATAAGGGTCCCAGCCGTCGTCAAGGTCATGCAGGATGCGCAGCGCGTGGCCGTGAACGCGCATCTGTTGCGCGGCGCTACTTTTATTGACGAGCGCGAGTGTCGCGGGCGCCCCGCGCTTGATCGAAAACAGCGGCGCTTTGTCGAAGTCTTTCGCCGCCGTGCCGTTGAGACTGAACGGCGCCGCACCCCCGCCGGAGACGTTAATTTGCACGTTCCTGGCCGCCTCCAGCTGAATCTTTGCCGGCAAAAGCGGATTTGGCGGCAGATTCGGGATCGGATCTATGTCTGGCCATTTATTGCCCTCCGTCCGGAAGACCATGAGCGGCCGGTCGTGCGTGGCATCCTCGCGCAGGAGCAGGCGCGCCGTGCCGGACTTGTCCGGCAGATCGAACATCACGTCGAAGCGGCCGCCCGGTCCGATCGGCAGCAAATTGCCGCCCGGTGAAAAGGCCGCGCATGGCTGGCCGTCGATCGCGAGCACATGCGGGCTTACATTTTCAAAAGCGACAAAGAGCAGGCGCGAAGCGGCCGCATTTAACAGCCGCAAACGGATGCGGCTGCCGGGCTTGTAGGTCTCTTCCGTTGCCAGCGGCCTTGAATTGAGGGTCGCAAGCGACATCCCGGCTTGCGCAGACGCGAGGATCTGGGTTTTGGCGTCAAGCTGCCAATCGCTCAGAATGGCCACGATATCTTTGTCGGCCGGTGGTGGATCGACTTCATCCACGATCAGTGCGCCATAAAGTCCGTGTCGGAGCTGGTTCCCGGCGTCAGGGGCGACAAAGGAGCGATAGCCGAAAAGGCCGGCGTCCACCGGCTTGAGCGTATAATCGTAGCTGTTGCCTGGCGGAACGGGCTTTTGCGTTAGCGGGGCAACCCCGTCGAGAGCATTTGGAATGCGCAGGCCCCAATTCGCCAGGGTCAGCGGCTGGTCCGTCTGATTGACCAGCCGAATCGCAAGCCCGTCGCCGAGCTTGCACCGCAATAATGGGCCGGGCGCGGTGCCGTCGAAACCAAGAATGTCGGTTTCGGGCGCGGCTGTCGGCATCAGGCGGACCTGTGCCTTCTGGGCGACGAGCCGACGCGGCGGGGCCTCGGGTACAGGGGGCTCTGACGGCGCGCGGCGCTCAGGATGATGGGCAATCAAGGTTGCGAGCGTCGAGCCGAGCAGCACGCGGCGGGAAAGGATCATGCGAGGGTTCCACTCATGGCCCTTTTGCTAGCCATGATTCCGGTAAAACGATAGGCGGCGTAAACGTCACTTTTTTGCTGCGGCCGCCATCGGGCGTGCTATAGACGCGGCCCGAGCGGTAAACGCCGCGCTCTGCGGCGCGCGCGGGCGTGGCGGAACTGGTAGACGCGCCGGATTTAGGTTCCGGTGGTGAAAACCGTGGGGGTTCGAGTCCCTCCGCCCGCACCAATCGCATGATTTCTCGCGCCCTGTCCGAAGCTTAACGGCGCCGGTCGCGGCTTTTGTTTTGAAGGCAGCGGTCGAAAATTTAAAGAAGGTGGATGAGCCGATGCAAGTGACGGAAACACGCTCCGAGGGCCTGAAGCGCGAATATAAGGTCGTGCTGCCAGCGGGCGATCTCGCCTCACGGGTCGAGAACCAACTCAACGAGATCAAGGCCAAGGCGCAGATCAAGGGTTTCCGTCCCGGCAAGGTGCCGGTCACGCATTTGCGCCGCCTTTACGGCCGCTCGATCATGGCCGAGGTGATGCAGGAGGCCGTCAACGACGCCAATCGCAAGATCATCGAAGACAATTCGCTGCGCCTCGCCGGCGCGCCGCGGATCGATCTGCCGAAGGATCAGGACGAAATCGAAAAGGCCTTCGAATTCAAGGCCGATCTCTCCTATGTCGTGGCGCTTGAAGTTCTGCCGAAAGTTGAAGTCGGCAGCTTCGACGACGTCCAGATCGAACGTCTCGTCGCCGATATTCCCGATGTCGACGTCGATGCCGCGATCAAGACCATCGCCGAGCGCAACCGCCCGTTCACGCCCAAAGAAGGCGAGGCAGTTGCCGAGAACGGCGACAAGGTAACGATTGATTTCGTCGGCAGGGTCGGCGGCGAGGAATTCCAGGGCGGCAGCGCGCAGGATATCGACATCGTCCTCGGCGCTGGCTCGTTCATTCCCGGCTTCGAGGAACAGGTGGTCGGCCTGAAGGTCGGCGAACAGCGCACGATCAACGTCACCTTCCCCGAGACCTATGCGGAAGCCACGCTCGCCGGCAAGCCAGCCGAATTCGACGTGACGCTGAAGGCCGTCGCGGCGCCGGGCATGCTCGACATCGATGATGAGTTCGCCAAGGGCCTCGGCTTCGAGGATATCGAAAAACTGCGTCAGCAGATGCGCGGCTCGCTTGAGCGTGAAGCGAGCGTCGTCTCGCGCCGCAAGTGGAAGCGGGAACTGCTTGACGCGCTCGACAAGAAATATTCGTTCGAACTGCCGCAGGAACTGGTCGACCGCGAGTTCGACGCGATCTGGCAGCAGGCCGAGGCCGAGCTGAAAGCTTCGGGGCGCACCCTCGCCGATGAAGGCACGACCGAAGAGCAAGAGCGCGCCGCCTATCGCCGCATTGCCGAACGCCGTGTGCGGCTCGGCTTGGCCTTGGCCGAGATCGGCGACAGCGCCGGCGTTAAAGTTTCGGATGAGGAAGTTGCTCAGGCACTTTATGAGCGTGCGCGCCAATATCCCGGAATGGAAAAGCAATTCGTCGATTTCTACCGCAACAATGCCGACCGCCTTTCCGAGATCCGCGGGCCGCTGTTTGAGGAAAAGGTCATCGATCACGTCCTCGGCCAGGCCAAGGTCGCAGACCGTCATGTCAGCAAGGACGACCTGGTGAAAGAGGTCGAGGCGGCGGAGAAGGCGGCCGAAGAAGAGGCTCAAAAGGGGCTGGCACCTGCGGCTGCGGGTTAAGGCTCCCGCAGGCGTTGCGAAAGCGGCGGAAGCGATTATCTTCCTAAACCGAAGCGTCTGACGTCTAGCCGAGACGGCATAGAAAAGGTTCTACGATGCGCGATCGCGATCCCGTTGAAATTTATGATAATTACCTGATTCCGCAGGTCATCGAGAACACGAGCCGGGGCGAGCGCGGCTTCGACATTTATTCGCGTCTCCTGCGTGAGCGGATCATCTTCCTGACCGGCCCGGTCGAGGACAACATGGCCTCGGTCATCGTGGCGCAATTGTTGTTCCTTGAGGCGGAGAATCCGAAAAAAGAGATCTCGATGTACATCAATTCGCCGGGCGGCGTGGTGACCTCGGGTCTGGCGATCTACGACACGATGCAGTTCATCCGTCCGAAGGTTTCGACGCTCTGCATCGGGCAGGCGGCTTCGATGGGCTCGCTGCTCCTCGCCGGCGGCGAGGCGGGTATGCGCTATGCGCTGCCGAACGCCCGCATCATGGTGCATCAGCCGTCTGGCGGCTTCCAGGGCCAAGCATCGGACATCCTGCGCCATGCCGAGGACATCATGAAGATCAAGCGGCGGCTCAACGAGGTCTATGTTCGCCACACTGGCAAGGATTATGACACGATCGAAGCTACGCTCGACCGCGATCACTTCATGACGGCTGACGAGGCGAAGTCCTTCGGGATCGTCGACCAGGTGATCGAGAAGCGGCCGGACGAGACGCCGGCTGGCAAAGCCGCGGCGGCCGCAGCCGCTTAAGCGCGGCTTTTACGCTGAATTGTGTCCACAGGAGTCGAGCGTCCCCGGACGGGAATGCTCGCCCGTATCGGCAGCATGTATGTGGAGAAGCGGCAGCAAACCTTGGCAACTCGGCCACTGGCACATAGATTGCTGCTTGGCGGCACACTCGCCCGCTTAACTTAATAAACGCAAATTGATGACAGTGTGAAGTCAGTTGGATGCGCCGATGTGGCATAAAAGCCGCGTCCGACGCGTCAAATTGGACCGGGGCTTGATCCCGGGCCTCCCGCGTGATGCACTTGCGTTTACCAAAAACGACGCAGATGCGAATGGGCGGGGGGCGTAAAAGGCGGGCGAGAGGTTCGAGATCGAGCTTTCGCCCGGCGCAAGAAAACAGGGTCCGGCTTCGGTCTGGCCCATAAGGAGATAGGCCATGACGAAGGTCGGCGGCAGCGACTCGAAGAACACGCTCTACTGCTCATTTTGCGGCAAGAGCCAGCACGAAGTCCGCAAGCTGATCGCGGGTCCGACGGTATTCATTTGCGATGAATGCGTTGAACTCTGCATGGACATCATCCGCGAGGAAAACAAATCCGCGCTGGTGAAGAGCCGTGACGGCATCCCGACACCCAAGGAAATCTGCAAGGTCCTCGACGATTACGTCATTGGCCAGGCGCAGGCGAAGCGTGTCCTCTCGGTCGCCGTCCACAACCATTACAAGCGCCTCAACCACGCGACGAAGCACAACGACGTCGAGCTGGCGAAGTCCAACATCCTGCTGATCGGCCCGACGGGTTCCGGCAAAACGTTGCTGGCGCAAACGCTGGCGCGCATTCTCGATGTGCCGTTCACGATGGCTGACGCAACGACGCTGACGGAAGCCGGCTATGTCGGCGAGGACGTCGAAAACATTATCCTGAAGCTGCTCCAGGCGTCCGACTACAACGTCGAGCGGGCGCAGCGCGGCATCGTCTATATCGACGAGATCGACAAGATTTCGCGCAAGTCCGACAATCCCTCCATCACCCGTGACGTCTCGGGCGAGGGCGTGCAGCAGGCCTTGCTCAAGATCATGGAAGGCACGGTTGCGTCCGTGCCGCCGCAGGGCGGCCGCAAGCACCCGCAGCAGGAATTCTTGCAGGTCGATACGACCAACATCCTGTTCATCTGCGGTGGCGCCTTCGCCGGTCTCGAAAAGATCATCGCCTCCCGTGGCACGCAGACCTCAATTGGTTTCGGTGCCACCGTCGTATCGCCGGATGAGCGCCGCACCGGCGACATCCTACGCAGGGTCGAGCCGGAGGATTTGCTGAAGTTCGGTCTCATTCCGGAATTCGTCGGTCGTCTGCCGGTTCTGGCGACGCTCGAAGACCTGGACGAGGAGGCGCTGAAGCGGATTCTGGTCGAGCCGAAGAACGCGCTGGTCAAGCAATATCAGCGTCTGTTCGAAATGGAGAATACGGAGCTGACTTTCCAGGACGAGGCGCTGAACGTCGTTGCCAAGAAGGCGATCGATCGCCGGACCGGCGCGCGCGGCCTGCGTTCTATCATGGAAGCGATCTTGCTCGACACCATGTTCGAGCTGCCCGGTCTCGACAGCGTCGAGCAGGTCGTCATCGGACCGGATGTGGTCGAAGGCAAATCGCGGCCGCTCTATATCCACGCCGAGCGGAACGAGAAGAGCGCCACCAGCGCTTAAGTCTTGGTTGAGTTTGCAGCGAGGACGACGCCCTATGTCGTCCTCGATTCTGTCTCCCCTTTTTCCTTTTAGTCGGGTTCGTTTGAGAGAGCTGCATAGCAGGCAGCGGCGTTGGAGTGGCGACGCTTGAAAGCTGGCTACTCCCTCGCCATCTTGTTTTTACGAAAGCCCCTTGGGGGCCTCCAGAATTGCGGAGTGTAGAACTGCGGAGCCGACTTGTTCGCGTGTCGTAATGAGCGCAAAATCAAGTCGGGCTCAGGATACGTCTCGGATTCTGACTTTTGAGCGAAAGCTCGGATAGGATAAAGCGATGACAAACAAAAAGCGCGAAAGCGTGCCACCGGGAAAAATCGAGACTTATCCGGTTCTGCCGTTACGCGATATCGTCGTTTTCCCGCATATGATCGTGCCGCTCTTCGTCGGCCGCGAAAAGTCCATTCGCGCGCTGGAAGAGGTGATGAAGGCTGACAACCTTATCCTTCTCGCGACGCAGATCAATGCTTCCGACGACGATCCCAATCCCGATGCGATCTTCAAGACGGGAACGCTGGCCTCTGTTCTACAGCTTCTGAAGCTGCCTGACGGCACTGTGAAAGTGCTCGTCGAAGGGCAGGTGCGCGCCCGTGTCCATGGTTATACCCGCACCGCCGATTATTACGAGGCGGAAGCCGAAGTGCTGGTCGAGGACGCCGCCGACAAGGTGGAAGTCGAAGCTCTGGCGCGTTCGGTGATGGCCGAGTTCGAGTCTTATGTGAAGTTGAACAAAAAGGTCTCGCCCGAGGTGATCGCGGCGGTGAATCAGATCGACGACTTCTCCAAGCTCGCCGATACGGTCGCTTCGCATCTTGCCGTCAAGATTCTCGACAAGCAGGCCGTGCTGGAGACAAGTTCTGTCGCCAAGCGGCTCGAGAAGTGCCTCGGCTTGATGGAAAGCGAAATCTCCATACTGCAGGTTGAGAAGCGCATCCGCACGCGCGTCAAGCGCCAGATGGAGAAGACGCAGCGCGAGTATTACCTCAACGAACAGATGAAGGCGATCCAGAAGGAACTCGGCGACGAGGACGGCAAGGACGACCTCTCCGAGATCGAGGAACGCATCAAGGCGACTCGTCTGTCGAAAGAGGCGCGCGACAAAGCCACAGCCGAGTTGAAGAAGCTGCGGCAGATGTCGCCGATGTCGGCCGAGGCTACGGTCGTTCGCAATTACCTCGACTGGCTCTTGTCCATCCCGTGGAACAAGCGCAGCAAGGTGAAGAAGGATCTGACCATCGCCGAGGAAATCCTCGACAGCGAGCACTTCGGCCTGGAGAAGGTCAAGGAGCGCATCGTCGAGTATCTCGCCGTGCAGAGCCGCGCGAACAAGCTCACGGGCCCGATCCTGTGCCTCGTCGGTCCGCCGGGCGTCGGCAAGACCTCGCTCGGCAAGTCGATCGCCAAGGCGACAGGGCGCGAGTTCGTGCGCATGTCGCTCGGCGGCGTGCGCGACGAAGCGGAAATCCGCGGCCATCGGCGTACCTATATCGGCTCGATGCCTGGCAAGATCATCCAGTCGATGCGCAAGGCCAAGACGTCCAATCCGCTCTTCCTGCTCGACGAGATCGACAAGATGGGCATGGACTTCCGCGGCGATCCGTCTTCGGCGTTGCTTGAGGTGCTGGATCCTGAGCAGAATTCGTCGTTCAACGATCATTACCTTGAGGTCGATTATGACCTCTCTGACGTGATGTTCGTGACGACGGCGAATACGCTCAATATTCCGCCGCCTTTGATGGACCGTATGGAGATCATCCGCATCGCCGGTTACACCGAGGATGAGAAGGCCGAGATCGCGAAGCGTCACCTGATACCGGCCGCGCTGAAAAAGCACGGTCTGGCGCCGGTCGAGTGCGAGATCGAACAGAGCGCGCTCGTGTCGATGATCCGCAGTTACACGCGGGAGGCGGGCGTTCGCAACCTTGAGCGCGAAATCTCCAATATCGCGCGCAAGGCGGTGAAGCAGATCGTTACCGGCAAGACATTGGCGGTGAAGGTGACCGGGGAGAACATCAACGACTTCCTTGGCGTGCCGCGCTATCGGCATGGCGAGGTGGAGGCTGAGGATCAAGTCGGAGTGGTCACCGGTCTCGCCTGGACGGAAGTCGGTGGCGAGCTGTTGACGATCGAAGGCGTCATGATGCCGGGCAAGGGTCGCATGACCGTCACCGGCAACCTGAAAGAGGTGATGAAGGAATCGATCTCCGCGGCCGCTTCGTATGTGCGGTCCCGCGCCGTCGATTTCGGCATCGAGCCGCCGCTCTTCGACCGGCGTGACATCCACGTCCACGTGCCGGAAGGCGCGACGCCCAAGGACGGCCCTTCGGCGGGCGTGGCGATGGCAACAGCCATCGTCTCGACGCTGACCGGCATTCCGGTGCGCCGTGACGTGGCGATGACGGGCGAAATCACGCTGCGCGGCCGCGTGCTTCCGATCGGCGGCTTGAAGGAGAAGCTGCTGGCGGCGTTGCGCGGTGGCATGAAGAAGGTTCTCATCCCGGAGGAGAACGCCAAGGATTTGGCGGAGATTCCGGACGCGGTGAAGAACAATCTCGAGATCGTCCCGGTCTCGCGTATGGACGAGGTGCTAAGGCACGCTCTCCTGCGTCAACCGGTGCCGATCGTGTGGGAAGAGGATGTGAAGCCGATCAAAGGGTCGGTTGCGGCCGATGACGAGGCTTCCGGTCTCATCGCCCACTAAGCGCGGCAATATCTTAAATACAGCCGGGTCCGGAATTTCCGGGCCCGGTTTTTTATGTTAGATGGGCGCGCCTGATGGGGCGGTTAGCTCAGTTGGTAGAGCGTCTGCTTTACACGCAGAATGTCGGCGGTTCGAGCCCGTCACCGCCCACCAGTTTTCGGACCGCGATCGGACCAGCGCGCCCGGCTATTTTCCATTAATTCTGCGTGCATCCGTCGATTGCGTTGGCCGCGCGAAACATTATCCTGTGAGGCTCAGGCAGCGTCGTCCGGATCGGACAAGGACGCGAGGGCGGATCATGACGGAACGTGCCGGCAAAAGCTTCTTCGTTGATTCCAGAGCTGTGAAAGCGTTTTGCGGGCTTTGCGCCGGCGTTCTCGCTCTTCTTGGATTGGTGATGCCGTTCGCAGCCGCGCACGCCGACGACATGACGTTTTCTCTCATTTCGGTTGGCAATCCTGCGCAATGCGGCCGACGCTGCCCCGCTGTGATCGAGGCCGAAGGCGAGATCGGCGATCAAACCCCGGCCCAATTTCTTGAATTCGTGCAGGAAAACGTCGGCCAGGGAAATCTCCACGCCGTCGTCTTTCTCGATTCGCCGGGTGGCAAGGTCGCTGCCTCCATGGAACTTGGCCGCGCCTTCCGGCGAATCGGCGCCGCGGTCATCGTCGCTCGCGCCGATCCTGATGGCTCGCACGGTCTCAACTCCTTCGTTGGCGCGCGCTGCCTCTCCGCCTGCGTCTATGCTTTGATCGGGGCTCGGAAACGCGTCATTCCGCCGGAAAGCTTCGTCGGCATTCATCGCATGTTCGCCTATGTCGATGGCGTCGATGCGCGTGGCGACACGGAGCGCTATCGGCTCTACGACAATGGCGCAATGCGTACGGTGCTCTCGCGCTACACCGGAATGATGGGGGTCAGCCCGGCGCTTATCACCATGGCGGAGCACATCTCCTCCGACCATATTCACATCCTGTCCCGCCGCGAAATCGCGCGTTACCGGCTAGGTTCCTCGCGATTTTGAGCGGCCTCGGGGTAGCAGGGTTTTGCGGGGTTGACTTGCCGGACCGGCTCCCTTATCCGGCATGTCTCCGCCGGATACGCGCGATCCGCGGGGGAGTAGCTCAGCTGGTTAGAGCGCCGGCCTGTCACGCCGGAGGTCGCGGGTTCGAGCCCCGTCTCTCCCGCCATTAAATCAATGATTTAAAGGCTGTTAGTCGAAACGGTTTCACTTTTGTTTGGAACCAGTTTCAACTTTCTGAACTCATTCTGTTTCGATGCGAGCTTGCGGCGGCCTAACAGCCTGACTGCATCATTCTCGCCACGCTTGCGTCATGACGCGAAGTCCCTCAGCACATGAACGAGCGGCGTCGGCGCTTCTTTGACGCCGCCCGCGAACGGCCTTTCGATCGCGATGACGATGACCAATTCGGAAAAAACCAGAAATGCCAGCAGCCCGGTCATCAGTGTCTGGGCGCGCAGATTTTTCGTTCCGAAGAAGAAGGTGAAGCCGATAACCAGAAACGCGCATATGAAAACGATCGCCCAAACCGGATCAGGGACGACGCCGTCAGCGGCCATGAGCCTGGCCCGGCGTGCCTGTGTTATGATTGAGAGCTGATTGAAAACTTCCGACTTTATCGACACATCGCTTTTATCAACGGCTTCCGGCGTAAGCATCGCGGCGTAGAGCCCGCCGAGAGCCTCCCATGTGGGCTTGTTGGCGTGGCCCTTTTCCATCGCTGGCCATTCATCGTTGATCGTGGACGTGAGATATTTGGTCATAGCGATCCTAACGGCCGTGCTCTTCGGCGCGCCGAGTCCATCGGACAAGCGATAGATTGTCGCCGCGGCGCCGGCCTCTTTTTCGACCGTTGATTCGGCGTCGCTGGCCTTCTCCCAGACGACCACGATCGAAAAGGCGAGAAGGACGGCGTATGTCACGCCAATGGTCGCAAACTTGAAGCCGGCGACTTCGTTATTTATGGCCAGATGTTCGAGCTCTACGAAACGTCGGATCAATACGGGTCCGAGCATCGCGAGCGTGGTCGGCACGATAACCACGAGCAAAATTTCGACCCAAAGCGGCGCGGTTGTCAGAAAATCAATCATGTCAGGCCACCCAGTTCCAAGGGAGGCCAATAAAGCACCGCTTACGCTAACTCGGCAATTCCCGAATGTGTGTCTATTCGTCGGCCGAAAAAGCTCGCTCGCGACTAATTCCTGTCGTGTGCTTTGAAAATAACCGGCAGCGTGAATGTCAGGCCCTTATCGGCCACGACTGCGGGCGGGGCAGGGACTGGATCGGAATTGTGCATCATCACCACGGCAGCCTGATCGAAAGCGGGATCGCCCGAACTCGTCACGACGTTCGCTGACATGAGATGGCCGAGGCGGTCGATCGTGAAGCTCAACGTCACTTGCACGTTCCGGCTCTTGGCGCCCGTCGGATAGCGCTTGTGCTTGTTGAGATGGATGCCGAGTTCGCGCTCCCAGGTCATCGCGACGCGTGTCTCGCTTTCGCCGGTGCCCTCGACCGGCGCGGTCGATTGCTGAGATTCTTTGGCAGCATCGGCAACGGGCGGCGCCGCGGCCTCGGAGGCAATCGATTCCTCCGACGGCATCGCCTCCACCGCCTTGATCGTCGGATCGTCCTCCTTGGGCTTCGACGAACTATCGGGTGTCACGAGGCGGTCCGGATCGTCGCTCTCGATCGGCTGGTCTGTGGGAAGCTGCGTTTCCTCGACGTTGGCCTTTTGCGCGACCACTGCCGGCGTTGCCACGGCATCGTCTGCCGGTGGCCCGGGTGGTAGATCGACGGGTTGAAGGTGCGGCGCGGCGAATTCGATCCCGACCTCGACAGCCGGTGCGCCGAGATCGTCCTCGACCTCGGCGGGTTTCATGTAATAGGCTGCCGTCGCGATCGAACCGGCATGAAGTGCGAGCGCCGCGCAGGCCGAGATCAGCCAGATCGGCAATGCCGTCGCCGCCTGCAGGCCATCGGGTTCATCTTCGCCAGGATTGCGCAGTATCTCACTTCGACTGGGCATCTGGCACGCCTTCGAGTGCGACGAGCGAAACCTTGAGGTAGCCGCCCCGGCGCAGGATTTCGAGCACACTCATCATTTCACCGTAAGGCACGGTGCGGTCGGCGCGCAAAAAAATGCGATGATCCTTGGAATTATTGACGGCGGTATCGACCGCGCCGATCAAGTCTTGCCGTTTCACCGCTGTTTCGCCGAGCGCCAGGCTCAGATCGCTTTTAATGGTGAGATAAGTCGGTTTATCCGGGCGCTTCAGCGGATCCGCGGTCGATGTCGGTAGATCGACCGGCAGGTCGACCGTCGACAAGGGCGCCGCGACCCATGAAGATAATGAGCAGTACCAGCATCACGTCGATGAACGGCGTGACGTTGATCTCGTGCGCCTCCTCCAGATCGTCGTCGAGGTCGGAATCGGCGAGGGTGACGCCCATTATTCCGCCGCCCGGCTGATCGGCGCGCCCATATGCCGTCGCTCAAGATCGCGCGACAAAAGCCGCGTCAGCAGCCCCGAGGCGCGGGCGACGAGTTCGAGATAGCTTTTGGTCGACCGCGTGAAGTGATTGTAAATGATGACGGCGGGAATGGCGGTGACGAGGCCGATTGCGGTGGCCAGCAGCGCTTCGGCGATGCCCGGCGCGACGACGGCAAGATTGGTCGTCTGCGCTTTCGAAATGCCGATGAAAGAGTTCATAATGCCCCAGACCGTGCCGAACAGGCCGACGAAGGGCGCCGTCGCGCCGATGGTTGCGAGCAGCCCAGTGCCGTGACGCGCCGCGCGCGCATCGGTGCGGACCAGATCAGTAAAGGACGAAGCGACACGTTCTTTGACACCCTCGTCGTCCGGCAAATCATGCGATTGCGCGATCTCGTGCAAAGTGGCGCGGAGCAAGCCAGAGACAACACTGCGATCTTGCGCAAGTGCCGCTTGCGCGTCCTCAAGACTACTGACGCCGCGCAATCGCTTCAGCGCATTTGCGACACGGCGGCGCGCGCGACCAAGCTCGGCGGATTTGGCGAAAAAGATGGTCCAGGTCGCCAGCGACGCCAGAGCGAGGCCGATCATCACGGCTTTCACGACAATGTCCGCCGCGAGGAACATCGACCACGGCGATAATTCATGCGGCAGCGTGTTCGCGCGCGGCGCATCGTCTTCGTCGGATGCGGACGTTTGCGGGGCAGGCGGCGTCAGGACCGCCTTCGGCATCGGTGTTGCGGGAGCGGCCGGCGCTTGCGGCGGCGTGGCGAGCGATGCCGGTGCCGCCGCGGGCGTAGCCTGTTGCGCGGCCGCCGGGAAGGCAACCAGCAGCAGCGGAATGCAAATAACAAACCTCACGCGAATCATAGCTCGGCCCAATAGCGGATCAGGTTGTGATAGACATTCGTCAACCGCCGCACCTCCGGATCGTTGCGGCCAAGGCGCGCAACAAGTTCCTGAATCGAATTATCGAGATCGAAGATCAGGCTGCGCGCCTGCGCATCGCGTATCATACTTTGCAGCCAGAAAAAGGATGCCGTCCGCACACCGCGCGTGATTTCGGTAACGAGGTGGAGGCTCGTCGAGGGGTAGAGCACGAGGTCGCCGGCCGGCAATTTGACCTCCTGCGTGCCGTAATGATCCTCGATGACGAGATCGCCGCCGTCGTATTCGTCCGGTTCTGACAGAAAGAGCGTCACTGAAAGATCGGTCCGGATTCGCGCGCCGCCCGTCAAATGATCGCCGCGAATGGAATTGTCGACATGCGATCCGAAATATTGCCCCTCGCCATAACGATTGAACAGGGGCGGAAAAATCTTGAGCGGGATCGCCGCCGAGACGAAGAGTGGGTTGGCTGTCAGCGCGGCGACGATTCGTTCGCCAAGTTTGCGCGCCAATTCGCCATCGGGTGGCAATTGTTCGTTTTTCTTGACCATCGCGGATTGAGAGCCGGCCGTCGAGCGGCCGTCCTCCCAATCTGCTTTGTCCATGATGCGGCGGAAGTCCGCCACATCGCTTTTGCTCAATACTTCAGAGATACAAACCAGCATACCGACCCTAAAACTTCACGTCCGCGATTAAGGTAACTGTGCGGCCCGGCGCAACACGAATGAAGGGCACACCACTCTGATAGATCGAATCGTAATAGGTACGATTGAAGATGTTCTGGCAGTTCAGTTTGAGGCTCGAATAGGGTCCGATCTTGGCTTCGACGAACCCGTCAAAGCGCCAGTAAGACGGCAGGACGGTCGGGTCAGGTGCTTGACCATAAGCGACGCCACCGTTTGCCGCCAACAGAGAGCCGCCAAGGATCTTCGAATTGTAGACTGCCTGGCCGCCGACCGCGAACCAATCCGTGAACTGGTAACGCGTGAGGAGATTGAACGATTGATTGGCGATATTGGCGAGCGGTAGTCCGATGTTGGTCGGCACGATCGAATTGGTGACTTTGGTCTTCATCAAGACGAGGCCACCCATCAGGCTCCACTTGTCGGTGATCTTGCCCGAAGCTTCGAGATCAATGCCCTGGACACGATAGGCAGCGCCCGGAATGACTGTACCAGAGACGTAGCCGGTCGAGGCGGGAATGCCGTTTGGCGCTGTTTCACGCGCATTTTCGACATTGGTCTGGACAGTGCGCCGCTTACCAACAGACGGCGATCGAACAATTCCCACTTGTTGCCGAGTTCAATCGCTTGGCTTCGCACCGGACTAAAGACCTGGCTCGCCGGCTGTGTCGGGCTCAGACCGCCGTAAGAGCTCGCCGTCGCGTCGAGTTCGTCGCCAACAGGATCGGCCGCCGTTGCATAGGCGACTAAAAGGCTCGTGATGGGAATGGGCTTGTAAACAAGACCGGCATTGAACGTCGGGATGTTGGGATGTGTCTTCAGCCGAACTCGTATTGTTCGTCGAAGTGATCTGATAATTATCGAATCGAATGCCGGCGTTGGCGATCAGCCAATCATTGTAATTGGCGGTTTCGAGCAAATAGACGGCCTTGGTATCGACATTGTAGATTTGCGGGTTGCCGCCAGGTGGGCGTGCTGAGGCCGTTGAGGTAATTGGTCGGATCATAGATGCTGACGATCGGCGCGCCGGTCGATGAGACAAGACCCTCCGAACCGAGACCCTCGGAGGTCAGGCCAGTATAGCTGTTGATACTGATTGCGTTCGTGGTCGAAATCACCGCCGAAGACGACAGCGTTTTTGACCGGGCCTGTGTAGAAGTCAAAATTCACCTGCGGGTCATCCGCAAGCACGGCGACCGTTTCAAAACGGCTTTGCGCATTGAGCTGCGTGTAACCGGAGAGGCAAGTCGGCGTCGAGCTCGCCGTTCCTCCGCAACCGCCCGGCGCACCCGGCGGCAAGAGCACAGTGGCGGCGGGGTTCTCCGGAATCGTCCCAATATAATTCAGGATCGAATATTCTTGACGCATCTTGTTTTCGAGCGTGACCACGTCATTGACGTGATATTGCAGATCGATCGTGCCGATGTTCTGCGTCGTCTTGGTGAAATCGCGATTGACGATGCCGTAATAAGTATTGCGGGGCACGGTGCCGTTGGTGACCGGCGTTTCAGCGGGCAGATTGTAGGGGACGCCGAAGTCGGGCAGACCCGAGAGATAGGTGTGCGAATAATCCGCCTTGATGGTCAGGTTCGACAGCGGCCGGAAAGTTAGGGCGCCCCCGAGGCCGTTGCGATCGTCGGTGGTGAAATCGCGTCCAGCAATGCCCGCGCCCTGGATTAGGCCGTCGAGGCGCACGTCAAGGATCGAGCTGATCGCCTTGTTGACATCGAAGGTGAAACGGCGCGTTTCGTCGCTGCCAAGTTGCGACTGTGCCGAGTAAAAGTCATCGTCCTCAGCCTGTTTGGTGACGATGTTGATAGCGCCGCCGGACGTCCCGCGGCCGGCATAGCTCGAAGCCGGTCCGCGCAGAATCTCGACTTCTTCCGTAAAGAAATTCTCGCGAATGCTGACACCTGGGTCGCGGATGCCGTCAACGAAAATGTCGTTGCGGGCGTCAAAACCGCGGATGAAGAATCGATCGCCGAAGGCGTTGCCGCCTTCGCCGGAGCCGAGCGTCACGCCCGCCGTTGTGCGGCCGATATCGCGGAGCGATGTCGCGTTTTCATCCTGCAGCACCTGTTGTGTAAGAACGGTCACCGAGCGCGGTGTATTGAAGATCGGCTCGCTGAATTTGCTCGAGGAAAAGCGCTCGGCCTGATAGGGCGCGTTCGGATTGGCGTAGGGATCGCTGCCAGGAACGTGTCCTGTCGTCTGGCCCGCAGCGCTGGCGCCGGGATTAGCGGGTGATTGCGCGTCGTCGTTTCGCGCAGCTTGTGGCGCAACGCTGTGCGTGCCCGCAGATGCGCTTTTGCCGGCTTGGCCGCGACGTGACGATGATGCGCCACCGGCGCTGTGACCGTGACGGGCGCGAGCGCAGGTGCGGCGCCAGTCGCCTGTTGGGCTTCTGCCGCGCTCACCGAGCCTGCCGCCATCAGAAAGGCCGTTGTAAGAGTCGCGCCGTCTTTGACGTCAGACCGCTTTCTTGTCCTCGCCCCAGAATCGCGCATGCGTAAAGAACCCGGAACTTTCACTCCGCTCATTTCAGCCCCCATTCCCGCGCTTGACGCGCGCCCCAGATAAATTTCGAACTTCGGTTGTTGTCGTTTTCTTATTCGTCGCTTCGATTGATGCTTATCGAAGTCAGTCTTCCGCTTCGGCGGTGCTTGGCGGTTTCATCAATCCGAACAACTCGTCGGCTGTCGCCAAAGCTGATTGCCGGACCCGCGTTGTGTCGTGGGAGCCCGAAATCCGAATCTGGTTGATGACCGCGCGAACCTCATCGCGGAATTCCGTCAGAAACCGCAAAGGCTCGGGGGAATTATTCGCGACTTTAGCGATGAGCCCTGTCAGAAGAATCTGACATGCGATCATCCGCCCATTGAGTTCGTCCAAAGCCCCACGTCCACTACTTAGAATAATTATAGAAATGACTTTTTTGTCAGGGGCGTTTTGACTCGGCTGGTGAGGTTTAACAACACGCGGCCGCTAAATAGTAATTAGAATAACTCTAGTTTTGGGGCGCTGGCCTACTGATATAGAAGCCGTTTCGGTGGTAGTTTAGAAAGAATTGCCGAGGTGCATCCATCCTTTGATGGGGGAGTGTGGCTGATTGCCCACATGCTCGCGGCTATCTCAGCTCCGCGAGCCCGTCTGTATCAGGGCGCTGTAAGCCGATCCTCGATCCGGCCCCATTTCCAGGTCGCCACCGCGACAATCCATGTGACGACGAATAGCCCGACAATGACGAAGCCGATATTGCCGAGATCGGCTGTCCTGACCCAAGCCCAGATGGCGCCGTGAGATCCAGCGTATCGCCGAGCAGACCCATGATCTCGATCGTGCCAATGACGAGCGCCACGGCGATCGAAAGACCGGTAATGACAAAATTATAATAGACCGCGCCGCACGGGCTTTGTGAGCGCCCATGCGTAAACGACAGTCATGAACGATCCATCGATCGTGTCGAAAAGCGACATGCCGGCGGCGAAAAGAACGGGAAGGCAAAGGATCGCGTACCAGGGCAGTCCGGACGCGGCGCCCGATCCCGTCAATACGAGGAGTGCAATCTCAGTCGCCGTGTCAAACCCGAGGCCGAAGAGAAGGCCGACGAAATACATCTGCCAGGGTTCGTTCACGAAGTTCATCACGCGCCGTAGCAGCGTGCTCATAATGCCGCGCACATGATGCGTGTCAGAAGCGCTTTCCGACCATTGGCCGCGCCGCATCTGGCGAAACACTCTGATGATGTCGAATAGAACCATAAGATTGAAAATGGCGATCACGTAAAGAAAGCCGCTCGAGACAATCGTGCCGATCAGGCCCGTGATTTGATGAAGCTGAGAATTTGTCGTCGAGAACCGGCGCCGCGATGCTTTTCACGCCGAATGCAAGCAGCAGCGCCAGCACGAAGACGACGGTCGAATGGCCGAACGAAAACCAGAAGCCGACCGAAAGAGGACGTTTGCCGGTCTGCATGATCTTGCGGGTGGTATTGTCAATGGCTGCGATGTGATCGGCATCGAAGGCGTGGCGCATTCCCAGCGCGTAGGCGGCAAGGCCGATACCGAAGCCGAAGACAGAATTGCCGATGCTCAGATGCTGGCGTGCGACGATCCCCAGCAATGTGCCCCAACCGGCGACATGCAGAAGCAGAATAAAGGCGCCCATGGCCGACCATGCTCCAACGCGCGCGATTGCTTTGACTTGAATCCGCACGCGGTTGGGATGACGAGGACTCGTTAATCCCGGCTATCGGCATAGCCGCTCCTTCGGTTTATGTCGCTGAGACAAAAATCGGCAATTTGGCGCGCGAACCTAGAAATTCGGCCTGGTTCGCGCGCCGATACTCGCGTTTACGACGCGCCCACCGGTGCGCCGTGGATCGGTGTGTGCTCTCTGCCCACATCGGGAACATAGGGGAAAGTCGCCGACGGCTTTGGCGAAACCGACTCCTTGCCGATCTCGAGTCGGACGGCCGCGTTTGCCGCAATCGAGAACATCACGTCGGGCGCATTGTCAGCGAGCGAGCGGCCGTTCCATTCGGCGAAGCCGAATGTCGCGGATGTCCCGATCTTGTAAGGCAGCACGTTAGGGAAGAAGCGCCGCGCAACCCGTTCGCCATAGGCCTGCGGGTCCGCGGACGTGCCGATCGCCGACACGGCCCCCGCGATGGACTTCGCGACGAGCGCGCCGTAGGTCGCAAAATCTTCGGACGGGTGTCCGGCGTTGAGCCGATTGCCGAGGTCCTCATTATATTGCGTGAAGAGCGGGTGAATCATAGGCAGGCCGATGCGGTTGATCGAGCGCCAGCCGCCGGCGTCCGTTGCCAGTGTCGCGACCGCCCAGACGCCGATTTTATGCTCGCCATGCGTGGCGGCGAGTAGCTCGGCGTCCGGCACTTCCAGCACGATCGAATAAATCGTGTGGCCGGCAAACAAGTTCTTTGCCTTGCTTGGCGTCCAGTCGCCGAGGTTGATCGTCGTGCCATCCTGGAAAGCATGACCGACCGCGTGCAACACATCGGGTTCGATCCAGAACGGGTCACCGGCCTTACCGGCCCAGACACGCAGACCGGAGTCCGTCGTGGTCGTTTTGTCGGTTGTGCCCTCGGCGATCAGAGTGCCGGGCGCGTGCGGATCTGTTGCCTCCGCGCCGGTGATCCGACGCAAAACGTAGCGTTGATTGCCCTGCGGGTCGCGCTTGTAGAACTGAATGCGATAAGTAATCTCTTCGCTGGCATCGCCATTTGAATCGATTTTGAATTCGTACATCCCCTCGGGATGATAGCCCGGTTCGGGAATAGGGCCTGCGATCGAGTGGCAGACGTTGATGACGAACACAGTCCCTACTTCGCCGCGGAATAGGTAAAGGTCGGTAATATCGAGACGGATGTCCTGGCGTGCGATGGGTGAGTCGAGATGATGTGACATGGCTGGTCTCGCGTTAGATGGAGCTGGAAATTCTCTTAGCTTTGCCGACAGCGATCATGTGGGCCTCGCGCGAACGATGGCCCGTTTCCATGTTTGCCGCGTTCTTCTTGCGCGGCTGTCTTCTTGCTCTTCGCTGTTTATATGCTGCGCCGACCGCGTGAGCCAGTGTTATTGCAAGCGTGAGATCATCTGGTGAAGGTAATCGGTCGCCTGGTCCGCGGGGATCATAACCATCATATGGCCGTTGATATCAGCGGCCGCGACGGTCATTTCCTTGCCACTATGTGTCATAACTGTGAATGTCATTTGGTGTAGGAAGTCAGGCATCTGGTCGTCCGGCACCATTAGCATCATGTGGCCGTTCACGTTCGTTCCGACGAGCCGAAAGTGCTTGCCGCTCGCATTCATGACCTCGAAAATCATTTGATGGAGATAGTCCGGCGCCTGCTCGGCCGGCAGAAGCGCCATCATGTGGCCGTTCATGTTCTCCACGTCGAGACGCACCTTTTTGCCGCTGTGCGTCATGGCGGATATCGTATGATCGGTTGCAATCGCCAGGACGGGACTGAGAGCGAGAGCAATCGCCAGTGCGGCCTTCGCGGAAAATTTCATAGTCAGTTTCCCTCTATAATCATGCGTTCCCGGCCGGGAACTTAAACATTACGATTCAGAACGCGGCCGACGAAGAAATATTCGCGCCGTTCAGTCCGCCAATTTGGCGGCCGGACCATAAGGGGCCACTGCACGCTCATCTTTCAAAATCCAACGGCGCGTTTCATAATCGAACGATGCAAGGAAGATGACCGTCCGGTGACTTGCGCGCGCCGATGTATTAAAGACTAGGTTCATGACTCTTGAGCAGCTCCGTATTTTTGTCGCCGTTGCCGAGCGTGAACATGTGACGCGGGCTGCCGAGGCGCTTAATCTCACGCAATCCGCGGCGAGCGCCGCGGTTGCTGCGCTGGAAGCGCAGCACGGCTCGAAACTTTTCAATCGTGTCGGGCGTGGGATAGAACTGACCGATGCAGGGCGGATTTTCCTGGACGAGGCCCGCGCCGTGCTGGCCCGCGCTGAATTGGCGGAACTGAAACTCGCCGAACTTGCCGGCCTGAAGCGTGGACGCTTGCTCATCCAGGCGAGCCAGACGATCGCGAGCTATTGGCTGCCGCGTCATCTCGTCGATTTCCGTCACGCGCATCCGGGCATCGAAATCAGGTTGAGTGTTGGCAATACCGCCGATGCGGCGGAAGCCGTCAGTACGGGCGCGGCCGAACTCGGGTTCGTAGAAGGGCCTGTCGAGCGGCCATTACTCAAGGTCACCGAGGTCGCGCGTGACCAATTGATCATCGTTGTCGCGGCCGATCATCCGTGGGCGATGCGCAAGAAGCTCACGGCAGACGATTTCGTTAAAACGGAATGGGTGCTGCGCGAGCCGGGTTCTGGCACGCGCTCTGTTTTCGAAGGCGCGCTCGCCAAATTGGGCGTCCCAGTTGCCGCCCTCAATGTCGCGCTCGAATTACCGACCAATGAAGCCGTCCGCGCCGCGGTTGAGGCGGGCATGGGCGCGACAGCGATTTCGGCTTCGGCCGCTGTATCGAGCCTCGAAGCCGGCTTGCTCAGCCGGGCGCCGTTCGATCTGCCCGCGCGGCCGTTTAATCTGATCCAGCAAATAGAACGACAGCCGGGGCACGCCGCGCAGGCGTTGACCGCAACGATCACGCGAAAACGCAAAGAGCGCTAGAGCCGCGTGAATGGACCGCCGCGACCTCGTTATTTTTCGGGCAAAGAGGGCCGGGTAAACGAAACGGCCCTCCACCCCAATGGAGAGCCGCCTAGGTCAATAACGCATCCCCGGCTAATGAGCACCGGATGCAGCACAAATATACCCAAAGCTGCTTGTGCCGAGGTGACAAAAATCACACTTGAATAAGCCCCAAAAGAAACGGCCCCAAGAGAGCCGTTTCCCAACCAGCTAAATATAAAGCGATCCTTGGCTAGCTAAGGCCAAGCCGCGTCCAAGTCCTAAAGGTGGTTTGATAAAACTGTAAATAGAATGATTTTCCAAATTCTACTCTTGGTAAAGCAGGAAGTGTTTGGCATTGTTTCCTTTACCGCTTTTACTGATCAAATTCCGCTCTCTATACAGATAACAAAGAAAAGACTTCCGGCTTTTGCATCTTGAGATCGCGTTACTGATCTGAAACCGGGAAGCTAAAAGGGTCGTCATGCGTCGGCGAGGGCATGCGGAGCCTTGCGGCATCCGCCGACGCCGAAGACGAGCTCTGCCCGACAAGCGCATAATAATGGTTCATGTGCTGCGCGCTTTCGCGATGGTCTGCGTGGTGCGTCCCCGCGAACGCTGAGGAAGCGGAGAGGCTCGCCAGAAGGATGGCCGCACATGCTGCAGGAACGGAAAATGACTTGATCATAATAATCTCCTTCGCTTTGGAAGACGCACGTGAGCGCCGTTGCCGCTGCTTATGCGCCGCGGGCGCGCGCAACCAACGCGAAGATCAGATCATATCGTTCCAGATTTTTTGTTGATTGAATGCCGTGCGCCTAAAGCCACGCGCGGGCGCCGCAGGCTTAATCAATTGCGATCACTCGGCCGGTACGCCGTCATCGCTGAAGGACGCGGACGCCATCGTCTCGAAAACACCATCGCGCCGGATCAGTGCGTGGAACAATGCGGCGGCGATATGCATGAGGATGAGCGCAAAGAAGGCAAAAGCCAGATAGTAATGCGCGTTCCAGAGTAGAGTATGTACGTCATCGCTGGGTGGGAGGATCGGCGGCAAGTGGATATCGCCGAAGAGCACGACTGGGTAAGAACCGGCCGACATCATTCCCCAACCGAGCAGAGGCATGGCGATCATTAATGCGTAAAGCCCGTAATGCGATAGATGCGCTGCAAGCTTCATCGGTTCGGGCAAATTCGGTGGCAGCGCAGGCGCGCCAAAGCGAGCGCGCACGCCGAGCCTGATCAGTGCGAGAGCAAGGATCGCAATGCCGAGCGTTTTATGTGTTGCAAGCAAAGGTACATATTTCGGCATGACGGTCGAGACCATGCCAACGCCAATGAAGAGCATTGCGAGAAGGCAAAGTGCCATCAGCCAGTGCAGCACGCGCTGAAGAACGGTGAAACGCTGACGGTCTGTGCTCATGGGTGCGAACTCGATTGGGTATACGGATAATACTTAGCCTCCGCCGTGCGGGCGTCGTAGGAGACCGCATATGCGGAGGAGCGCGCGGCCGGAAACGGATCATCGGAGACCGTGACGCCGTTTGGCAGGATCGTCGGATCGAAATTGATATCTCGGCAAGGGCCGTCTGCCTCGGCCTC
Organism: Methylovirgula sp.; assembly: GCF_037200945.1. NCBI lineage: Bacteria > Pseudomonadati > Pseudomonadota > Alphaproteobacteria > Hyphomicrobiales > Beijerinckiaceae > Methylovirgula > Methylovirgula sp. The sequence goes on along the minus strand of NZ_JBBCGP010000001.1, from coordinate 3,705,284 downwards.
GACCTTCTGCACAACAAGCTCTCCGGCTGTGATCGTTCGGCGTCCCTTCGGCCAGGGCTTGCTCGGGTCGGCTGTCTGATCGCTGGAATCTGCAACGGTCAACGTCAATGTCCAACGCTGCGGTGCCTTGCCGACGCGCTCTGCGATTTCCTGTTCGAGATAATTGGGGCCGCGTTTGCTAAGTTCGGCTTGCGTGATCGGTACGGCTTGCGCCTGTGGACTATATGACCAGCGCACCGCGCGCTTTGCACTCGACTCGTCTGTAAAGATGAAGGAGTCTAAGCTATTATAGGGCTCTTCGGCGTAGCTTCCTGTCCATGGAGTGCTCTTTGCCCAGCCGCCAAAAGCTTTGACTTCCGGATGCGACGCCACAAATGTCCTCATCGCGCTGGGATCTTTGCTTTTCGACGCTAATTGCAGAGCATAAAAACCTTCCACCGTGGCGACGGGAAAGAAGGGTGGGTCGATCATGGCCGAGCGCCAGACTTCGCCGTTCGGTGCTGAAATCTGAAGTCCAAGGCCTCTCACGCGAACCATCGCATCGGCCGCGTTCGCGTTCGGAGTCGCGAGGTTGAAGCGCCCGAGCGCCGGATATTGCCCGCGGGTGAATATCTGCGATGAAGAGAGTACCGCGCCGTTGCCGTTCGAGTCGAACACGCCAGTAAAACAAATTCCCTTTGCGTGGTTACGCCGATGCCCGAGCGCGGGGCCGCCAGGCGGGGCTAAAGCGGCGATGATTTTACGAGCGGTGAGACGGTCGGGGGATAGCCAGCCCGCCGTATAAGCGAAGGCGCCAGCACTCGCCGCGATAATCACGGCGATGAGCGCGAATGAGCCGAGAGGCAATGGAGAGGATCGGCTCGGAACGGACAATGCTCTACTCCAGAAAAATACTTGCCGAACATGCAATGCGCGTTACACGAATTCAACCATAACATTTTAAAATCCATGTCATGCCCCTTCGAATACGGTCAATCCTGCATCGGCACTTATTCATCACCAGTCTCGGCAAGCTTGACCGCACGGTATCCGATCGGCATTTAGCGGACGTCGTCATGTCGATTTCGCCAACCGGACATAAGAATGACGTTCACGAGTACGTTTGGTCTCACGGCGGCGGTACTCGCGCTTGAAGCGATCTTCGGCTATCCGGCATTTTTATTGCGCGTGATCGGCCATCCAATCATGTGGATCGGCGTGTTGATTGGTGCGACGGAATCGCGGCTCAATCGGCAATCTACAAACGCGCAAATTCAAAAGCTCTCTGGCGTTGTTGCTTTGGTCTTCTGGCTGGCTTGCGTCGGAATTTGTGGCGTCGTCGTCACGCGGCTGCTCGGCACGTCAATCTTCGGCGAACTAGTGCTCGCGCTCCTCGCAACGAGCTTGCTGGCGCAACGCTCTCTCCACGATCATGTGCGAGCCGTCGCCACAGCGTTGGAGCGCGAGGGGGTTGAACCGGCGCGCGCGGCGGTCGGCCGGATTGTCGGGCGCAATGCGGCTGACCTCGATGAAGCGGGCATTGCACGGGCCGCGATCGAAAGTCTCGCCGAGAATTTCTCCGATGGCGTCGTTGCGCCGGCGTTCTGGCTCGCTGTTGGCGGTCTCACCGGCGCGATGCTCTATAAGACAATCAACACTGCCGACAGCATGGTCGGGCATCGCACGCCACGCTTTGCAAATTTTGGCTGGGGGTCGGCGCGGCTCGACGATCTTGTCAATCTTCCAGCGGCACGGCTTGCGGCATTGCTTTTCGCCGCTGCCGCTGTCTTTGGCGGGTTTGCGTCCGCGCGCGAGGTTTGGCGTGCTACGCGGCGCGACGCACCCAAGCATCTGTCGCCCAATGCCGGATGGCCGGAGACAGCGATGGCCGGGGCTCTCGGCCTCAAGCTCGGCGGTCCGCGAGTCTATGGCGAAAATGTCGTTGATGGCGCCTTCATGGGCGATGGCCGTTGTGACGCGAATGCCAAAGATATTTTCCGCGCGCTCGAATTGTTTCGACGTGCCGCCGCGATTCAGATTTGTTGCTATGCGGCGCTGGCACTCGTCTTCATTTGGCGAGGCTGAGCAAAAGATCGAGATCAAGGTGAGTTTCGAGATGCGTGGCAAGGCCGTCGAGCGTTCGCTCGATCTGGTCTTCATAGGCGAGATCGGAGCCATTGCCGCCCAGCGACGTGATCCATGCGCGGCGTTGATGATCGTCGGCAAAAAGGCCATGGACATAGGTGCCGGCGACGAGGCCGCTCGCTGAACGCGCGCCTTCAACGCGGCCGTCATCAAGTCTGTGCATCGGGCACATACAATCCGGTCCATAAGTTTGGCCGATGTGCATTTCATAGCCTTTGAACGGCGCGCCGTCCGCCGTGTCATGACCGGCGACAGCCAAAAGCGCCTTGTCGCCGCCGAGCACGGTCTCGACATCGAGCAGGCCGAGGCCTAGCGTTTCGCCGGGTGCGCCTTCAATACCGTCCGGGTCGGCAATCCGCCGCCCAAGCAATTGAAAGCCGCCGCAGAGGCCGAGAACTTTACCGCCGCGCCGCACATGCGCCTTGATATCGATGTCCCAGCCTTCTGCGACGAGCGCATCCATGTCGGCGCGCGTCGCTTTCGATCCTGGCAGGATGATCAGGTCGGCATCGCCGGGGAGGGGCGTGCCATGCCGCATCATCATGAAATTGATGTTAGGCTCCGCAGCGAGCGGATCGAGATCGTCGAAATTCGCGATATGCGGCAGAACCGGCGTCACGATCTTGAGCGGCCGGTTTTTGCCGCTTGGCATAAAACGTTGGTGCGGAACACTGTCCTCGGCAGGCAGAAGGGCAGCATCGGCGAAATAAGGAATGAGTCCGAGTGCCGGCCAACCTGAATAGGTTTCGATGTCGCGCATCCCGGCTTCGAAGAGCGTCGGATCGCCGCGAAATTTATTGACGATGAAGCCCCGGATCAGCGCCGCATCGTCGGCATCGAGCACCGCTTTCGTGCCAGCGATCTGGGCGATGACGCCGCCGCGGTCGATGTCACCTATGAGAACGACGGGACAATCTACAGCCCGGGCGAAACCCATGTTTGCGATATCGTTGGCGCGCAGATTGATTTCGGCGGGGCTCCCGGCGCCCTCGACGAGTACCAGATCCGCCGCAGCCGCAAGTGTCGCAAAACTTTCGAGCACGGCGGCGCGCAGTTTTGGTTTCCAAGCCTGATATTCGCGCGCTTTGGCGGTCCCCACGACGCGGCCTTGCACCACGACTTGCGAACCGACATCGCTTTGCGGTTTCAATAAGACAGGATTCATATGCACGCTTGGCGCAAGCCCCGCCGCGCGCGCCTGCAAAGCCTGCGCCCGGCCGATCTCGCCGCCGTCTGCCGTCACGGCGGCATTGTTGGACATGTTTTGCGGCTTGAATGGCGTGACCGCGAGTCCGCGTTTGCGATATGCCCGCGCAAGCCCGGCGACGATCAGCGATTTGCCGACGTCAGAGCCCGTGCCCTGAAACATCAGACGTCGCGCTATCATTAAAACTCGATTCCGGCCTGAGCTTTGACGCCCGCCGCGAAATGATGCTTGACCGCATTCATTTCGGTCACGAGATCGGCGGCGTCGATCAGGGTCTGCGGCGCATTACGTCCCGTGACAACGACATGCAGGCCGGGACGCCGCTGGGTCAGCGCCGCGACGACATCATCGACCGGCAGATAATCGTAGCGCAAGGCGACGTTCAGTTCGTCGAGGATGACAAGTCCGATCTGCGGGTCTTCCATCAGCGTTTTCGCCTTCGCCCAGGCGGCTTCGGCGGCGGCGATGTCGCGGGCGCGATCCTGCGTTTCCCAGGTGAAGCCTTCTCCCATCGTGTGCCAGGAGACGAGATCGGCGAAGCGCGTCGCCAAGATGTCGCGTTCGCCCGTCGACCACGCGCCCTTGATGAATTGCACGACACCGACGCGCCATCCATGTCCGATTGCGCGCAGCAGGAGGCCGAAAGCCGCCGTCGATTTGCCTTTGCCACGTCCGGTATGGACGATCAGCAGACCTTTTTCGATCGTCTTTGCGGCGACTTCTTCGTCCTGCGCTTCCTTGCGCTTGCGCATCTTTTCCTTGTGCCGCGCGCCGGAATCAGGCGCATCTTGCGCAATTGTCATGGGAAATCTCCAGCCGCCGCGGCGGAAGGCGCTGTTTTGACAAGGCTGCGGGGCGATGGCAAGGTGCCAAACGACGGTCCTTCTTCGGAAGGAAAACAGGGAATGCGGTCTGAGCGTCTGCTCAAAGCCGCAGCTGCCCCCGCAACTGTGAGCGGCGAGCTTTCGCCCGAAGCCACTGGATTGCCGAAAGGCGATCTGGGAAGGCGGGCGACATATGTGTTGAGCCGCGAGCCAGGAGACCTACCGTCTTCGTTGACCGTTTGCGTCGGGCGGGGTGCCCCGGGCGAATGCTGCAGCCTTTGCTAAGCTGCGTTGCGCTGAAGTGCGCCGGTCCTTTCACCCCACGGAATAGAGCGTTTTCGAGCGAAGTGGATTCCGGTTCGCGTGAAGAAAACGCGTCGAAGCAAAACTGACGCGGAGCATGGAATGGCGGCGCTCGACACGCATAAAATCCCGACAACGATCGTCACCGGCTTTCTGGGCTCCGGCAAGACGACGCTGATCCGCCATCTGCTCGAACGTGCGCAAGGCCGCCGCCTGGCTTTGATCATCAATGAATTCGGCGATGTCGGCGTCGATGGCGAAATCCTGCGCAGCTGCGGTGTCGCGTCATGCCCCGAAGAAAATATTATCGAGCTCGCCAATGGCTGTATCTGCTGCACGGTCGCAGACGATTTCGTGCCTGCCATTGAGGCGTTGCTCGGTCGCGGCGAGAAGCCCGACCACATCATCATCGAGACGTCGGGTCTGGCCCTGCCCAAGCCGCTGGTGAAAGCCTTTGATTGGCCGACCATTCGTTCGCGCCTCACGGTGGATGGTGTGATTGCCGTGGTCGATGGCGCTGCCGTGCTCGCAGGCACATTTGCCGATAATCCGGAAATGATCGCAGCACAGCGCGCCGCCGATCCTTCGCTCGATCACGATAATCCGCTTGAGGAAGTCTTCGAGGATCAACTTCTGTGCGCTGATATGGTCGTGCTCAACAAAAGCGATCTGCTGACAGACGATGAGAAGATGCAGGCGCGTGAACAGATCGCCGCAGTTCTGCCGCGCGCGGTCAAAATTGTTGTCACGAGCGAAGGCAAGGTCGATCCCGAGCTGCTGCTTGGGCTTGAAGCTGCGGCGGAAGACGAGATCGACGCGCGCAAGTCGCATCACGATGACGAGCCCGAGCATGATCACGACGAGTTCGAAAGCTTCGTGCTCAATGTCGGTCCGGTCAGCGATCAGGAGCAATTCATCGCCAGGCTGAGTGCTATCGCCGAGCAGCATGACGTGTTGCGGATGAAAGGCTTTTTCGAGGTCGCGGGCAAGCCGATGCGTCTTCTGGTGCAGGGCGTCGGACGGCGCTTCCGGCAGAATTTCGATCGTCCGTGGCATAAGGACGAATCCCGCCAGGGCCGGCTGGTCGTCATCGGCGAGACGGGGCTTGATCGCGCGGCGATTGCCGCAGCGGTCGGCTGAGCGCCCATGCATCTTCTGCGCACGACGACGCGGACGATCGACGAAGCGGAGAGCGCTGTCGATCTTGGCCAGACGCCGGGCGCGATCGTCTTTTTGTCTTTTTCCGATAGCGATCTCGGGCTCGCCGCGGCGGCGCTGGAAGATCGCCAGACCGCCGATGTACGCCTCGCGTCATTGGCGGCGCTACGCCATCCTTATTCGGTCGATCGTTATATTGAATCTGTCGCGGCTCATGCGCGCTTCGTGCTGGTGCGTCTTCTCGGCGGTCTTGATTATTGGCGTTATGGCGCGCAAGAGCTTGCGGCAGCCGCGCGTCGGCATCGCTTCGATCTCGCTCTCATTTCGGGTGATGGCCGCGCTGACCCGCGGCTCGACGATCTCTCGACGTTGCCCGTCGAAACGCTCCGCGCGATATCAAGCAGCTTCGATTGCGGCGGTCCCGGCAATCTTGCCAATCTTTTTGCCTGGATTGAACGGCGCAGCGAGGGCGAGACAGGCCAATTGCCCGAGCCGCAATCGACGCCAGCCTGCGGGTTTTTCGCCGCCGCCTGCCGATCTGGTGCGAGTGATGCGCCGCTCGCAATCATTGTGTTTTATCGCGCCTATCTTCTCGCCGGGGATGTCGCGCCAATCGTAGCTGTCGCCAATGCTTTGGTCTCGCGTGGCCTGCGCGTCTTGGCGGCGTATGTGCCCAGTCTCAAGGATGGCGAAGCAGGAATCTGGCTTTCCGAGCTTCTGACGAAAGAGAGGCCCGACGTTATTCTGAATTCGACGGCATTCGCCGCGCGCATGGATCAAGCGCACAGCCCGCTTGAATCTGCGGACGCGCCGATCCTGCAAATGATCCATGCCAGCAATTCGCGCGCGTCCTGGGACAGCGATATGCGCGGGCTCGGCGTGGCTGATCTTGCCATGAATGTCGTCCTCCCGGAGCTTGACGGCCGCATCATCACGCGGACGATTTCCTTTAAGGAGGAGACTGAACGCAGCGTGGCGTTACAATTCACGCGCGTCGTTCATCGGCCGGACGCTGCACGGATCGCATTCGTCGCTGATCTTGCCCAAGCATGGGCGCGTTTGCGCCGCACCCCGCGCGGCGGCCGGCGGCTCGCCTGCATATTGTCCGATTATCCGGCCAAGGCCGGGCGTGCGGCCTACGCGGTGGGGCTCGATACGCCCGCGAGCCTTGTCGAGATCGCAACGCAGCTCAGGGCGGCAGGTTACGATATTGAGGCGATCGATGACGGCGACGCGATCGTCCGCACTTTGGCGGAAGGCGCGCCGTGCGAATTCTTATCTCTGGCAATGTATGAAGAAGCATTCGCCGCGCTGCCGGAAACATTGCGCGCCGCAATTATCGCCGCGTGGGGCACACCGGATGCCGATCCGCATGTCGAGCGTGGTGCTTTCCAGTTTCGCGCCATGCGGCTCGGCAAGATGATCGTCGCGATCCAGCCGGATCGTGGCGGCGCGGCGCAACGCAAGGCGGATTATCACGACGCGCGGCTGCCGCCGTCGCATTTCTACGTCGCGTTTTATCTGTGGCTGCGTCACGTCGAGCGGATCGATGCGATGATCCAGCTCGGCACGCATGGCACGCTCGAATGGCTGCCGGGCAAAGCGACGGCGCTGTCTGAATCTTGTGCGCCGGAAGCGCTTCTCGGGCCGGTGCCGCTGATTTATCCGTTCATCGTCAACAATCCCGGCGAGGCAGCGCAAGCCAAACGCCGCGCTGGCGCAGTGATCGTCGGCCATTTGACACCGCCGCTCGGGCCGGCCGGGAGCGCTGGCGATCTTGCGGAATTCGAGGCGCTCTTCGACGAATATGCCTCGGCGCAGCAAATGGACCCGAAACGCGCCGCTTTGCTCGCCGAGACGATTTTGGCGCGCGCCGGCGAAACGGGACTCGCGGCGGAAGGCGGCATCACGCTTGACGCGCCGCAGGAGGAAGCGTTGGCCAAGCTCGACGCATGGCTTTGCGATATCAAGGATATGCGCATCGCAGAAGGTCTGCACACATTTGGGCGGCCGCCAACGTCCATGGCGCGCGTGTTGGCGGACACGCAGGCCGATGCGGCCGACTTAGCGCGGCTCGATGCTTGTGCAGAGCGCGAAATGGCGGGACTTGTTGCTGCGCTGGACGGTCGCTTTGTCGAACCCGGTCCATCGGGCGCTCCGGCGCGCGGGCGGCTCGATGTCTTGCCGACCGGCCGCAATCTCGTGACTATCGATCCGCGCATGGTGCCGACGCGCACGGCGTTCGAGATCGGCAAGCGCGCCGCGGCGGCCGTAATCGCCCGGCATTTGCAGGATCACGGTGACTGGCCACGGCGGCTTGTGATCGATCTTTGGGGTTCGGCGACGATGCGCACCGGCGGCGAGGAGCTGGCACAGATTTTCGCCTATCTCGGTGCGGTTCCAGTCTGGAACGACGCGTCGGGCCGTGTCACCGGCTTCACCATCCTGCCCCCGGCGGCGCTCGATCGTCCACGCATCGACGTGACGTTGCGGCTCTCGGGGCTTTTCCGCGATGTGTTTCCGTCGCAAATCGCGTTGATGGAACAATTGATCGACGCGGTTGCTTCGCTTGACGAAACTGCGGACGATAACCCGCTCGCTGCCACGCGCGCGACGAGTGGCGACATGCGGCGCATTTTCGGTCCCGCCTCCGGCACTTACGGCGTTTCGCTTGGCCGGATGTTGGCAGAAGATGCGGCTGTAGCCGAAAGCGCTCTCGCCGGCGCTTATCTCGCTGACAGCGGCACGGCGCTCGGGCGCGACGAGCGTGCAGCGCCGGATGTGTTCCGCGCACGTGTCGCCAGCGCTGACGCCTTCGTGCATGTCCAGGATTTGCCGGGTCAGGACGTGCTCGATTCGAGCGCCTTCTTCGAACATGAAGGTGGCTTTGCGGCGGCAGCAAAACAAACCGGCGGTCATGCGAGCCTCTATCATCTCGACGCGACACGTACTGAGAGGCCAGTGGTTCGCGCTCTCAGCGAGGAAATTGCCCGCGCGGTGCGCGGCCGCGCGTCCAATCCGAAATGGATCGCGGGCCAGATGCAGCATGGCTATCGCGGCGCGGCGGAAATCGCCGAAACGGTCGATAATCTCTACGGTTTCGCGGTCACGAGCGGCAGCGTGACGCCGCGCCAATTTGATCTCGTCTTTGACGCGACGCTCGGCAACGACGACGTTCTGGCCTTTCTTAAGCAGGCCAATCCGGAAGCGGGAAGGGCGATCGCGCAGAGATTCGATCAGGCGATGCGGCGCGGACTTTGGGCCTGCCGGCGCAATTCTGTCGCGATGCGCCTCGCAAACCTCCTGGAGGCCGCATGAGCGCGCTTCGCAAAGGCTGGTGCCCGAGCGTGCTGCGGCCGATGGCGAGCGGCGACGGGCTGATTGTGCGCGTCAGCATAAAAGACGGGCGCGTTTCGCCCACGATTGCACGAGCGCTGGCCACGCTATCGCGCCGTTTCGGCAATGGACTCCTCGATCTCTCGGCGCGGGCGAATTTGCAATTGCGGGGTGTCAGTGACGCAACGCTCGTGCCTTTGCAGACGGAGCTTCGGGCGCTGGGTGTCGCCGAGGCCGATGGTGAGCCTGCCGTCGCGCGTAATATTATCTCACATCCGCTCGCCGGAATCGATCCGCAAGCCGTCGTTGATACAGGGTCGTGTGTCCGTGTGCTGCGCGATCGGCTGGCGCAGGACCCGATCGTGCACCAGCTTCCGCAAAAATTCGGCTTCGTGATTGATGATGGTGGCGCACTCTCGCTCGCCAATGAAAAGACCGATGTCAGTTTTCTCGCGCAGCGTGGGGCGGACTGCCCTCGCTTTCTCATTCGCCTTGCCGGCCAAATTGCGGGTGAATGCGCGATTGGGGAACTTGCAGATGTCGGTCTGCGCATCGCGCATGCATTTCTGCAACTGCGCGATGAACCTGCGGAACGTATGGCTGCGCTTGTGCGGCGCGTCGGTATCGAGAAAATTATTGCAAGCGCTGGGCTAACCCAAACAGCGCTGATAATCGAAAATCACGCACCGCACCCGATCGGCACGTACCGCGTCGGGGCAAATTGCGTACTCGGCGTGGGTATTCCGTTCGGACGGCTCGACGCGTCCACGCTGAAACGATTGGCGGATCTTGCCGAGGCAAGTGGTGGCGAGATGCGTCTGACGCCCTGGCGCGCAATCCTGATCGTCGGGGCCGATCAACCCGATGCCGCGCGTCTCAGCGATACAGGATTGATCTTCAACGAGGACGATCCTCTGCGGTCTGTCGCCGCCTGTCCGGGGGTGTCCGGTTGCAGCAGCGGGACGACGGCGACACACACGGACGCACGGCGGCTTGCGCCCTTCGCCCGACAATTGCACACACACGGCATTTCTTTGCATGTCTCGGGCTGCGCTAAGGGCTGCGCCCATCCGGCGGCTGTGCCTTTTACGCTGGTCGGCCACGACGGCCGCTATGATCTTGTGCGCGACGGAACGGCGGCCGATAAGCCAATTGCCACCGGCCTCGAAGTCCATCAATTGGATCTCGCTTTGCAGCAATTCGCGGAAATCGACGCATGAGCTATTCCTATATCCGCGACGGCGCCGAGATTTACCGCCGTTCCTTTGCTATCATCCGCGCCGAATCCGATCTCGCCCGCTTTACCGCCGAGCAAGAGCCGGTCGCGGTGCGCGTCATCCATGCGAGTGGCCAGGTCGAAGCGGCGCGCGATCTTGTCTTCTCGCCCGATTTCGTCAGCGCGGTACGTACTGCCCTGCAAAATGGTGCGCCAATCCTCTGCGACGCGAAAATGGTCGCGGGCGGAGTCACGCGCACGCGGCTGCCCGCCGATAATCAAATCATTTGCACGCTCGCCGATCCATCGGTCCCCGTGCTCGCAATCGAGATCGGCAACACGCGCTCCGCCGCCGCGCTTCATCTCTGGAAAGAGCACATCGCTGGCGCTGTCGTCGCCATTGGCAACGCGCCGACGGCCTTGTTCCACCTGCTTGAACTTTTCGAGGCCGGCTGGCCGCAGCCCGCGGCCATCATTGGCATGCCCGTCGGCTTTGTCGGCGCGGCGGAATCGAAAGAGGCCTTGATTGAGTTCGACGAAGTACCATTTCTCGTTGCGCGCGGGCGCCGTGGCGGAAGCGCCATGACAGTGGCTGCGATCAACGCGCTCGCGAGTACCAAGGAATGAGCGCCGGAAAATTGATCGGCGTGGGGCTTGGGCCGGGTGATCCCGAGCTTTTGACCGTGAAGGCGGTGAAGGCAATCAAATCTGCGCCGGTCGTTGCCTTCTTTGCGAAGGCCGGGCGCCGCGGCAATGCGCGCGAAATCGCCGATTGCTGGATCGTGCATGAGCAGACGGAAGTGCCACTCTATTATCCGATGACGACGGAAACACGGTTCGATCATCCCGTCTATATCGAAACATTGCGCGCGTTCTATGAAACTTCTTGCGCAACGCTCGCCGCGCATCTCGAAGCTGGCCGCGATGTCGCGTTGTTAGCGGAGGGCGATCCGTTTTTCTACGGTTCCTTCATGCACATCTATGTGCGCTTGCGCGAACGGTTCGAGACCGCAATTGTCCCCGGCGTGCCCGGCATGGCCGGCTGCTGGAGCGCGGCGGAAACGCCAATGACCTGGGGCGACGACGTCCTTATCGTCTTGCCAGCGACGCTTTCGGAAGATGAGATCGTCGAACGCCTGAGCCATTGCGATGCCGCCGTCGTCATGAAGCTTGGCGCCAATCTTCCGAAGGCGCGCAACGCCGTTCTTCGCGCGGGCCGCGCCGCAAATGCGCTCTATGTCGAACGCGGCACGATGTCGGGGGAGAAAGTGCTGAAGCTTGTTGAGAAGACCGACGATTCCGCACCGTATTTTTCGCTGATCCTCATTCCGGGCAAGGGCCGGCGGCCATGAGCGCAGGTCATCTCGCCATCGTCGGTCTTGGACCCGGTCCACATGATCTGATGACCTTTGAGGCCGAAGCGGCTTTGCGCCGTGCGACCGACCTCGTAGGCTATGGACCTTATGTCGATCGGCTCTCGCTCGCGCCGGGCCAAATACGCCACGGAAGCGACAATCGCGTTGAAATCGACCGGGCGCGCCACGCGCTCGATCTGGCGCTTGGCGGCGCGCGCGTTGCGGTCGTATCGGGCGGCGACCCAGGTGTCTTCGCGATGGCTGCGGCGGTCTTTGAGGCGATTGAGCAGGGCGATCCGCGCTGGCGCGATCTTGATATCGAGGTGCATCCTGGAATCTCCGCGATGCTTGCCGTCGCGGCACGTCTCGGCGCGCCGCTGGGTCATGATTTTGCGGTGATCTCGCTCTCGGACAATCTGAAACCGTGGGCGGCGATCGCGAAACGGCTGACGGCGGCCGCAGAAGGCGATTTTGTGATGGCATTCTACAATCCGGCCTCGAAGGCACGGCCGTATCTCATTCACGATGTCTTCGAATTGCTGCGCGGGCTGAAAGCGCCGGACACGATAGTTGCTTTCGCGCGTGCCGTCAGCCGGCCGGACGAAAAGATCGAATTGACCAATCTTGCAGAGGCCGATCCATCCATAGCCGACATGAGCACGCTGATCCTTGTCGGCTCCAGCGAGACGCGGCGCATCGCTCGCGGCGATGGCGGATATTGGGTCTATTCGCCGCGCAGCTATGGCATCGCGCGATGAAGTTGAATCTCAAGAAATCGCAGAATGGCATCGAGCGTCTCGAACGCCGGGACATTAGGGCTTTGCGGCCGCGCGATCATGTAGACCTCAATGCCAAGCGCACGCGCGGCGTCGAGCTTGGCGCGCGTCGCTTCGCCGCCGCTGTTCTTGGTGACAAGAATTTCGATGCCAGCGTTGCGCATCAGCGCTTGCTCGTCTTCGAGCGTGAAGGGTCCCCGCGCCAACAGAAGTTTGGAGTGCGGCAATGCGGGCAAGGGCTCGGGCGCGTCGATGCAGCGAATGAGATAATCGTGCTGTGGCACGATTTCGAACGCTGCGAGTTGTTGGCGACCGATTGTGAGAAAGACGCGCCGTGGCTTCTTCCCGAGGGAGCGTGCGGCGCTTATCGCGTCGGGAAAGTCACGCCACTTGTCGCCTGCGCCGGGCTTCCAGGCAGGGCGCGTGAACACGGCAAGCTGCGTATTTGTCTCGCGCGCAGCGATGAGGGCGTTCGCCGAAATCTGCTCGGCGAAAGGATGTGTGGCATCGATCAGGACATCGATCGCTTCCGCGTGCAGATAATTTGCCAATCCCGCGCTGCCGCCAAAGCCGCCGATGCGATGGCGAAGATCCGGCAATGTTGGATTTTTGGTGCGTCCCGCAAGCGACAGAATCGCGTCGTAACGCCCATCGCCCACAAGCCGCGCCGCCAGGGCGCTGGCCTGCGTCGTGCCGCCGAGAATCAAAACGCGCAGCATGATTTTGCCGGGTGGCTCCATGGATAGTTCGTCACCGACGCGCTGGCTCAGGATCATCGGCATCGGCGAGGACGGGCTCGATGGCCTTTCTCCTGCCGCGAGACGGCTTTTGTCGCAAGCAGAATTCATTATCGGTGGCGCGCGCCATCTTGCCTTGCTCGGCGAGACAAAGGCCAAGACTCTGGTGTGGCCGACGCCATTCGAGCGCGGCATTGACGAGATTGTCGCGCGTCGCGGCACGCCGGTCTGCGTGCTGGCATCCGGCGACCCGTTTTATTACGGCGTGGGCGCGACATTGGCTGGGCATATCAGCCCAGACGAAATGATCTGCCTCCCGGCGCTGTCCTCGCTCTGTCTCGCGGCAGCGCGATTGGGTTGGCCGTTGCAGGATTGCGATGTGATTTCGCTGCATGGTCGCGCGTTTGAACGGATCATCCCGCATCTACGTCCGAACGCACGTCTCCTGGCTCTCTCCTGGGATGCGTCCACGCCGGAAAAACTTGCGCGCCTTCTTGTCGCGCGCGGGCTCGGCGGGTCGCGGCTTGTCGTGCTGGAGGCGTTGGGCGGCCCGAAGGAACACATTCGCGAAAGTACCGCGGACGCTTTCAAGCCACGCGAGATCGCGGCACTCAATCTCATTGCCGTTGAAATCAACGCGGCGCACGGCGCAGCCTTCATTCCTTTGACGCCGGGCCTGCCGGACGAATGGTTCGAGTCCGACGGGCAATTGACCAAGCGCGAGATTCGCGCGGTTACGCTTTCGGCACTCGCGCCATGGCCGGGTGCAAGGCTTTGGGATATCGGTGCCGGTTCCGGTTCGATTGGTATCGAGTGGATGCTGGCGCATCCGCGGAATAGAGCTGTCGCCATCGAAGTTCGCGAAGATCGTGCTACACGCATTGCCCGCAATGCGGCCGCGCTTGGCGTTCCGGACTTGGAAATTTTGACAGGCGATGCGCTTACGCTGATGCAGAATTTGCGATCCCCCGACGCGATCTTTGTCGGTGGTGGCGGCGGCGCAATGATCGACGCGGCGTGGACTTATCTTGCAAGCGGACGCCGTTTCGTCGCCAATGGCGTGACGATCGAAACGCAATCGCGTCTTGCAGAGCTTCATACGCAAAATGGTGGAGAACTTGTTTCCTTGAGCGTCGCGCATCCGCAGATCGTCGGCGGCTATCGAAGCTGGCGCCCCGCGATGCCGGTCGTGCAATGGGCGGTGACGAAATCATGATCGCCATCGGCATCGGCTGCCGCCGCGGAATTGCCAAGGAATCCTTCGTCGAGATGATACAACGAGTGCTATCGCAAATCGGAGACGCGGCCGAGGTGATCGAATTGTTCACGATCGAGGATAAGCATGACGAAGCGGGATTGCTTGCGGCGGTGGCGGATTTGCGCCTGCCAATCCGGTTCTTATCCCGCGCGGCCCTGCAAAGCGTCGAGGCGAGCGTCATGACACCATCACGCAAGGCCGAAACGGCGCTCGGTGTCGCCTCCGTTTCGGAAGCGGCCGCACTGGCCGGCGCCGGGCGCGATGGCGTGCTCGTGATGTCGCGCATCGCCAGCGAGGGCGTCACATGCGCGGTCGCGCGTGGAGCGGGTAGATGACGATACATTTCATCGGCGCCGGGCCGGGGGCGCCCGATCTCATCACCGTGCGAGGTCGCGATCTCATTGCGCGCTGCAACGTCTGCCTTTATGCCGGTTCACTGGTGCCGCGCGAGCTTCTCGCTTATTGCCCGCCGGGCGCGCGCGTCATCGATACCGCGCCACTGGCGCTCGACGCGATTGTCGCGGAATTCAAGCGCGCGACCGACGCCGGCGAGGATGTCGCGCGGCTTCATTCCGGCGATCTCAGCATCTGGAGCGCGATGGGCGAGCAATTGCGGGAATTGGATGTGCTCGGCATCCCCTATACGGTGACGCCGGGCGTGCCGAGTTTTGCCGCCGCCGCGGCGCTTCTCCAGCGCGAACTGACGCTGCCGGAAGTCGCGCAATCTCTGGTGCTCACGCGGACCGGTGGCCGCGCCTCATCCATGCCACCGAAGGAAACCTTGGCCAATTTCGCCGCGACTGGCACGACGCTGGCCATTCATCTGTCGATCCACGCGCTCGACCGGGTCGTCGAGGAGCTTTTGCCCTATTATGGCGAGGCGTGTCCGGTCGCCATCGTTTATCGCGCGAGCTGGCCGGACGAGCGCGTGATCGAGGCTGAGCTTGGCACGATCGGCATGGCAATCGGTGCTGAAAAACCGGAGCGCACCGCGCTGATCCTTGTGGGCCCTGCGCTTGCCGCGCGGGATTTTCGCAACAGCGCATTGTATGACATCGACTATCAGCGCCGCTTCCGTGGTGCGCAGTAAACAGATATGGGTACACGGCCAGAATGAGCCAGGGTGAATACGAAGATCTGCCGTTCGAGCCGGGAACGGTCTGGCTCGTCGGCGCCGGGCCGGGTGATCCGGGGCTGTTGACGCTCCACGCGCTGAGCGGTCTGCGGCGCGCCGACGTTATCGTGCATGACGCGTTGGTATCAGATCATGTGCTGACTCTTGCGTCGCCGAGCGCAAAGCGCGAATTTGCCGGCAAGCGCGGCGGACGGCCTTCGCACAGCCAAAGCGATATTTCATTGCGGCTTGTCGCACTCGCCAAGCAAGGTTTGCGCGTGCTGCGATTGAAAGGCGGCGATCCTTTCGTTTTTGGTCGCGGTGGCGAAGAAGCGCACGCGTTGGCGGAGGCGGGGATTCGTTTTCGCATCGTGCCGGGGATTACGGCGGGCATCGGCGGTCTCGCTTATGTCGGCATTCCGGCGACATCGCGTGCGACCAATCAGGCGCTCGTTCTTGTGGCCGGTCATCCCGCCGCGGATGGCGAAGACCGCGTCAATTGGGAGGCGCTCGGCGCGCTCGGCCAGCCGTTGGCGATCTATATGGGCCTGTCGCGCTTGCGCGAAATTGGCGCACGCCTGATCGCCGGTGGTCTTTCACCGGTGACAAAACTGGCGATCGTGACCGATGCGACTCTGCCGAGCCAAAATGTCGTCGAGACAACGCTCGCGGCAGCGATGGATATTTATCAGGACGCGCATGCGACGTCGCCAACGCTTGTCGTCATCGGCACAATCGTCGATCTGCGCCAGGCCTTGTTGCCAAATCTGATTTCGCTATGAGCGCGCGCGGGCTGATTGTCGCGGCGCCGCGCTCGGGGAGTGGCAAGACAACGCTGACGCTCGGCCTCATGCGCGCACTGCGCCGCCGTGGCATCGCTGTGTCGGGCCTGAAGTGCGGACCGGATTATATCGATCCTGCCTTTCATGCCGCCGCGACGGGCCGCCAAAGCTTCAACCTCGATTCATGGGCTATGTCGGCGCCTCTGTATCGGGCGCTGGCAGGGAAGGCGGCTGAGCACAGCGAGCTTATCATCTGTGAAGGTTTGATGGGCCTGTTCGATGGGGTGCCCACGCCGACCGGCTCGACAGGTTCGACGGCGGATATTGCCGCGGCTTTCGGATGGCCGGTTCTCCTTGTGCTCGATGTCAGCGGCCAATCGCAATCCGCCGGCGCGCTGGCCTTAGGCTGCGCTCGTTTCGATCCACGTGTGAAAATCGGCGGTGTGGTGCTCAATCGTGTGGGCAGCGAGCGGCATCGAAATCTTGCGTCGCGCGCGATCGAGCAGGTGGGGTTGAACGTGCTTGGTGCTTTGCCGCGGTCCGGCGAGATCGCTTTGCCGGAGCGTCATCTCGGTCTGGTGCAGGCGGGGGAAACCGCGGGCCTTGATGCCGCGCTGGACAGACTCGCCGACTTTGTCGAGGCGCATGTTGATCTCGACAAAATCCTCGCCGCCGCGGCGCCCGGTGCGGGTGATGCGTTGCCTGCCGATGCGAGTTTCACACCGCCGGGACAGCGCATCGCGATCGCGCGCGACGACGCATTTTCATTCCTTTATCCGCATGTTCTCGAAGGCTGGCGCGCGGCCGGTGCGGAATTCTCGTTCTTTTCGCCATTGGCCGACGAAGCGCCGGATGAGGCTTGCGATGTGTGCTGGCTACCGGGGGGCTATCCAGAGCTTCACGCTGGCTGCCTCGTGCAGGCGACGAATTTTCTCTCCGGCGTCCGCAGCTTCGCCGCCACGCGGCCGGTCCACGGCGAGTGCGGCGGCTATATGGTTCTCGGCCGCGCGCTCATCGATGCTCAGGGCGTGCGGCACGAAATGCTTGGCCTGCTCGATCTCGCGACATCCTTCGCTGTACGCAAGCTGACGCTGGGCTATCGCGAGGCGCGTCTGCTCGGCGATGGCATTTTAGGTGCGGCAGGGACGCGCCTGCGTGGTCATGAATTTCATTATGCGACGATTGCGGAATTGGGCGCCGATGTGCCACTCGCCGAAGTCACCGATGCTTACGGCTCACCTGCCAAGGCCAGCGGCAGCCGTCGCGGCCATGTTTCGGGAAGTTTCTTTCACATGATCGCGCCAGTGGCCTGATCACGACTTGAGCGCTTCCGCCAGACGCGCCCAATCCGCTTCGGCGCCGGGAAGGCCGAAGCGCAACCAATCGGGGCGTTCAGGAAACGGCCGCGTCAGAATGCCGTGACGGCCGAATTTTTGAAACCATTGCGCAGCGTGTTGGTGCCGCGCGAGACGAAACAAGGGCGTGCCACCGAGGATCGAAAAGCCGGCTGCCGTCAAAAGCGCATCGAGGCGTGCAGCCAGCTGGGCGAGCCGCGCCGCAGCATTTACGAGCCAGTCTTTATCCGCGAGCGCGGTTGCGCCAATCTCAATGGCCGGTCCCGATACCGCCCAGGGACCGAGCGCTGTACGAAGCTTTTCGGCAAGATCGAATCCAGTGATTGCGAAGCCAAGCCGAATTCCGGCGAGGCCATAGGCTTTGCCGAACGAGCGGAGCACCAAGGCGCCACGCTCTGGCAGAAGTGGAATGAGGCTCGTCCCCGGCGGTATTAGATCCATGAAGGCTTCGTCGACGATTAACAGACCACCGCGCCGTGCAAGACGCGTTGCGATCTCCGCGAGGTTTTGAGGATCGATAAGTCGCCCATCGGGATTGTTGGGGTTGACGACGATGGCGACATCGACGCCTGGGCTAGTCAGATCAGCTACATCGTCGGTGACAAAGGCCTCCGCGCCAGCCGCGCGCCAGAGCGTCGGATATTCCTGATAGCCAAATCCCAAAATCGCCACGCGCCGGGCGGGGAAGAGCTTCGGCAGCCATTGGATCAAAGCCTGCGTTCCCGGCGCGGCCACAATCTGCTGCATATCCCTCGCGCCGTAAGCGCTCGCAGCGGCTGTCAGCAGTCGCATCAACGCATGGGCATCTGGCAGACGCGTCAACGCGTCTTGCGAAAAAGCTTCAGTTGGATAGGGAGTGGCATTAATTCCCGTGGAAAGATCGAGCCACGGCGTTGGTGCATCTGGGAACAACGAACGCGCTGCGCCGAGATCGCCGCCGTGATAGACGGCGCCATCTTCGCCTTCGATCTCTGCCGCTCGTGCTGATGGCCTCACGATCACTTCTCCGGCCGTCGGATCAGATAGCTATCCATGATCCAGCCGTTGCGCTTTCGCCGCTCCGCGCGGATTGCAGCGATCTCGTTCGCAACATCGGGAAGCTGGCCTGAAACAAGAACTTCTTCATCGGTGCCGACGTAAGCGCCCCAATAAATTTCAAATTCACCAGCAAGCTTTTGGAATGCCTGCTCGCCGTCGAGCATCACCACCACGCTGTCGGCGTCCGCCGGATATCCGCCCGCAAGCTTGCGTCCTGTGGTGATGTGGATCGACTCGCCGATACGGTTCAGCGGGACGCGATGGCGTGCGGCGAGGGCCTGGACAGCGCTGATGCCGGGGATGACTTGATAATCGAATTCGATTTCATCGCGCGTCCGGATTTTCTCGATGATCCGCAACGTGCTGTCGTAGATCGCCGGATCGCCCCAGACGAGAAAGCCGGCGCATTCGTTCTCGCCAAGTGCTTCGCGAAGCAATCTCGCGTAATTGGTTTCAATCTCGGCATGCCAGTCGGCGACATTGGATTTGTAATCGAAAAAGTCCTCGGCGCGCTTCGGCACCGGCATTTCGACGAAACGATGCGCTTTCGTTTTGATAAAGCGCGCGCAGATGTCGGTGCGCAATTTTCGCAACGCGGCTTTCTCGGTTCCCTTGTCGGGGATGAAGAAGACGTCTACCTTGTTCAGCGCATCGATGGCCTGAACGGTCATGTAGTCGGGGTTGCCGGCGCCCATACCGATAATGAGGATTTTCCGCATCTGGTCAGTCTAGCCGATCCCGCGACGATGTTGAAATCGAGAGACTTAGCAGGCTGCTGAAAATTGTCGTGCTTCAGGCGCGGCCAGGCTTGCTGACGCATTTCGGAAAATGGCCTGGGCGATGGCGCGTAGGACGCTGCCGTGACGAGCGGGGCCTTAGGTGGCATCATGGTGTCATCTCCTCAATCAATTTCGGTAGTCTGACGAGGTTGTAGGCTGCGGCGGCGAAGGCGAAGGCCCAGCCCACGCGATCGACGCCGCGAAACTTTGTCTTGCGCTGCCCGGCGATGGTCTTCATCCAACCAAAGGCCTCCTCGATCCGTTTACGAATGCGCTGGCTCGCCGAATAGGCCTGATGGCGCGTTGTTCGCCGGTCGATGGTTGAACGCCGGCCGCTGATATTTTGCGCGATGTGCGGACGCACATTCATGGTTCGCAGTTCATTGACGAAATCGGCCGCGTCATAACCCTTGTCGGCGCCGAGCGTGATGGCTTTTGGCCGATCGGCGCGCGGCTCGATCATGGCCAGCGCCGCGATGCGTTCGCCATGGCCGTTGGCGGGCGTGAGACAGGCATCGACGATGAGGCCGCAACGGTTCTCCATCAAGGCGTGGCCGAGGAAAGCGAGTTTTGCTTCCATGCCCGGCCCCTTGCGATAAAGTCGGGCCTCGGGGTCAGTGGTCGAGGCATGTGTCTCGTTCGAGCGCTTCTCACCCTTGAAATCCGCCTCGGCGTTGCGGCCAGGACCTGACGGCGGCTGATCCCCTGAATCGTCCTTCGGCTTGAAGCTTTTCATCGAGGCCCAAGCCTCGATCAGCGTGCCATCGACGGAGAAATGATCCGACGAGATCAGCCTTTTGACGCGCGGCTGGGCCAGCACGGCGGCGAGGAACTTCGCGGCGATCGCCCCATCGAGCAGACGATCGCGGTTCTTGGAAAACACCGTCGCATCCCACACCGGATCGTCAATGGCGAGCCCGACAAACCAACGAAACAGCAAGTCGGTATCCAATCGCTCCATCAACTGGCGTTCCGAGCGAACTGAATAGAAAGCCTGCAACAGCATCGCCCGCAGCAGCCGTTCCGGCGGGATCGACGGACGGCCGACCTTCGAATAGAGCGCCGCGAAATCCGCCGCCAGGGCTCCGAGCGCCTCGTTGGCGATCGCGCGGATCACTCGCAACGGATGATCACGGCGCACCCGCGCCTCCAGATCAACATAACTGAAAAGCTGTCCCGAACCTTCGTCACTGCCGCGCATGCTGCTGTCTCCCAACGAAATGGAATCACGATCAGCCCCGCAAAGGAAGAGGGTTTTTCAGCAGCCTGCTAGCTCAGGCCACGAAACTCACGCGCGAATAGCCTTGCGCGTAGAGCAGGGCAGTGAGGTCACCGTAGACGACGCGGGCTTGCGCTGCCGCTGCGACCAATGGCTTGGCGTGGAAAGCGACGCCCAAACCGGCGCTTTCGAGCATGTCGAGATCGTTGGCGCCATCGCCCACCGCGATGACATCTTCGGCTGAAATATCGCGCCTTCGGCACAGCTCTTCGAGAATTTCGCGTTTTGCCGCGCGGCCAAGGACTGGCTCTTCGACATGCCCAGTCAATTTGCCCCCGGCGACGCCGAGGACATTGGCCATATGGTCGTCAAAGCCGATCATCGCGGCGATTTTTTCGGTAAAGGCGGTAAACCCGCCAGAGACGAGAACGCTAAAGGCGCCGTGCGCACGCATCGTGGCGACGAGCATTTTGGCGCCGGGGGTCAGTGTAATACGGCTGGCGACGATTTCATCGATCACGCCAATGTCGAGGCCCGTCAGCAGCGCGACCCGCTCGCGCAGTGCCGGCTCGAAAGCGATCTCCCCGCGCATGGCACGGGTGGTGATCGGCGCGACGTGGTCCCGCAGCCCGGCAAAATCGGCCAGCTCGTCGAGGCATTCCTGTTCGATCATCGTCGAGTCCATATCGGCGAGGAGGAGTTTTTTGCGCCGGTGGGCGACGGGCTGCACGAAGATGTCGATGCGTGTCTCTGCAAGTCCGGCCCGCAGCGCGCCTAGGAGTCCCGCGGAGGCGGGTGCGTCGAAGAAGATGTCGGCAGCGATGCGCGCGTCGAGCCACGCGGTTTGCTCGACACCGGGAATTGACCGGGCAACATTCTGCAAAGTCCGGTCATCCAAGGCCGCCAGGCCGGGAGGGGAGACGAGAGTAGCGACACTCAGCATGGGGTTCTATAAATTCTGGCGGCGCCAGCTTTTCCGGCGAAACTTTGCTACGCTAAGACCTTAAGGGTTCCGCGATGAAACGGCGAATTTGCATCTTCATTTTCCTGATGCTCTCTGCATCCGCAGCGCGTGCGTCCTCGTGCGGCGCGCAGATCGACAAGGTTCAGGCGCGGGTCGATGCCCGCCTCGACGCCGTTGCGGGGACCGATCCGGGCGCGCGTGAATCCCGGGCGGCACTTTTACATCATGAGCCGACCCCGGCTTCTATCGCTGCCGCGGAGCGCGGTCTGAAAGGCCAACATGGTGTCGAACGGGCGTTGGCGGCGCTAAAACGCGCGCGGAAAGCCGAAGCACGGGGCGACAGGCAAGGTTGCGAAGCGGCGCTCGTTGAAGCCCGCGCGGCGATTGCGCCGAAATAGACTCGCTTGCGCCCAACCGCGTTTTCCGAGGCTGAGTAAACGCCCGGGGCTGCGCGTCAAATGAGCACGGGTGAGGAAATCCGCCTCATGACACGCCACGGCTGCAGATAAAAATCGAGCGCCAAAATGCGTTTCCCGAGGGTGCTGCGGGGCGAAATGTTCTATTGCAGCGCACACCGGACGTGTTTGCCAAAATACCAGATTTGTGTTGAGCCGCGTTCTTTTTGATCTTATTCATGCGCCAACCGCGACGGTGCCGGTGGGATGCGCGGGAATTTCTGCATCCGTTGGCGCCTTCTCGAGTCCTTACTCGATGATCAAATTTTTCTCGCCGGTCATGCCGGCCGGGAAGATAGGCGCGAGGGGTCTGCGCACGTGGGCCTGCCTAAAAATAAACCACGAAGCATTTGTCCTTTGTTTGGGCAAAGGCGGCATTTGAGATTTGGAGAACTAGACAATGAGCAACAAGCCGCGGAGCCCCGGCCGCCATTTCCTGCAAATTCCAGGCCCGACGCCGATCCCGGATCGCGTGCTGCGCGCGATCGATCAGCCGGTCGTCGATCATCGCGGTCCGGTGTTCCAGAAGTTGTCGAAGCGGGTGCTCGAAAAGGTCAAGGCTCCCTTCAAGACCAAGAATCCGGTCATCATTTTCCCGTCGTCGGGCACCGGCGGCTGGGAAGCCGCGCTCGTCAACACCCTGTCGCCCGGTGACAAGGTGCTCATGTTCGAAACTGGCCAGTTCGCGTCGCTGTGGAACACGATGGCCAAGAGCCTCGGCCTCAAGCCGGAGTTCATCGAATCCGATTGGCGCATCGGTGCCGACCCGGCTCAGCTCAAGGAACGCCTCAAGGCCGACAAGAACCACGAGATCAAGGCGGTCTGTATCGTCCATAACGAAACGGCCAGCGGCACGACCTCGCCCTTGCAGGAAATCCGCGAGGTTCTCAACGAGTTGAAGCACCCGGCGCTGTACTTCGTTGATGCCGTCTCGTCGCTCGCATCGATCGACCTGCGTCACGACGAATGGGGCATCGACGTCACCATCGCCGGCTCGCAGAAGGGCCTGATGCTCCCAGCCGGTCTCGGCTTCAATGCTGTGAGCCAGAAGGCGCTCGAAGCTTCGAAGACCTCGAAGTTCGCGAAGTCCTATTGGTCCTGGGCCGACATGCTCGGCGCCAATGCCAGCGGCTTTTTCCCCTATACGCCGGCGACGAACCTGCTTTATGGCCTCGACGTTGCGCTCGATATGCTTGAAGAGGAGGGCTACGATCGCGTCTTCGCCCGCCACAAGCGCCATGCAGAAGCGACCCGCCGCGCCGTGGTTGCGTGGGGTCTCGAAGTCCTCTGCAAGGACCCGAAGTACTATTCGCCTGTCGTGACCTCGGTCCTGTTGCCGCCGGGCCATGATGCTGATGCGTTCCGTGCCCTTGCGCTCGATCACTTCGACATTTCGCTTGGCACCGGCCTTGGCCGCGTTGCGGGCA
Organism: Methylovirgula sp.; assembly: GCF_037200945.1. Lineage (NCBI taxonomy): Bacteria > Pseudomonadati > Pseudomonadota > Alphaproteobacteria > Hyphomicrobiales > Beijerinckiaceae > Methylovirgula > Methylovirgula sp. Next base: position 3,681,857 of record NZ_JBBCGP010000001.1, on the reverse strand, counting down.
AGGTGTTCCGCATCGGTCATCTTGCCGATACCAACGACCTGACGATCCTCGGCGCTCTCAGCGGTGTCGAGATGACGCTTGAGCTCGCTGGTATTCCGCACAAGAAGGGCGGCGTCCAGGCGGCGCTCAACTACATCGCCGAGCAGACGCGCGATCATTCGCACAAGCTCGCAGCGGCGGAATAATTTTCTCGTCGTCGGGCGGATGAAAATCCGTCCGGACTTTTTTGAACATTCCGGGCGGCGCATATGTGCCGCCCGAATTTTTTGGAATATTGAGGTTGGCATGAAGTGCCGGCCACTCCCGTCCGGCACTTCATGCTTTACGTGAAGAGCAGCCATGGGCGCGCAAATTGCCAATCAGGACGACATATTCGCGTTTCTCGCGAGCCCCGCGACCTACGGCTTTGATCAGTCACAACAAAATTCGATAAAGCGCATCGACACGCATGGCGCTGTGGTGTTTCTCGCGGGCACTGAAGCCTATAAGCTCAAGCGCGCCGTCTTCTTTCCTTTCATGGATTTCTCGACGCTGGAGAAGCGTCGCGCAGCTTGCGAAAACGAAATTCGTGTCAATCGCGAGAATGCGCCGGACATTTATCTCGGAACCCTGCCGATCCGTCGTACAGACAAGGGGCTGCACCTCGGCGGCGAGGAAGGAGACATCGTCGAATGGGCGGTGCACACGCGTCGCTTCGATGACGAGAGCACGCTCGACAAACTTGCTGCGCGTGGGGCACTCGATCTAGGCGTCGCTGCCGACCTTGCCGAAAGCGTTTCCGCCGCTCACGCGCGTGCGGACCGCAGCGATCTCGAGACGACGCAGCGATTTCATAACTGGATGATCGACACGCTCGACGGTCTCGCCGGCGCACCAATTTTTGCGCCGAATGACGTTGCGGCTCTCAGATCGAGCTTTCTTGCGGCCTATTCCGCCACCGCCGCGTTGCTCAAACAGCGGGAGGCGCAAGGGAAGGTGCGGCGCTGCCATGGTGACGTTCACCTGCGCAATATCGTTCTCGAAAACGGCAAGCCGATCCTGTTCGACGCCATCGAATTCGACGACCTGCTGGCGACGATCGATATTCTTTATGACCTTGCCTTCGTACTGATGGACTTCTGGCAGCGCGGCCTCCACGCCCATGCCAATCTCTTGTTCAACCGCTATTTGTGGCGCGCGCCTGAACTTGAGGAGGAGCTTGAGGGACTGGCCGCGCTGCCGATGTTTCTGGCATTGCGGGCGGCGATCCGCGCTCGGGTTGTCGCCGCACTCTCAGACATTGCCGATGCAGATCACAGCGCCGAGGCGAAGAGCTTTTTCGCTGCTTCGGTGGCGTTCCTGTGTTCCGAACCGGTCCGGCTCGTGGCAGTCGGCGGTCTGTCGGGGACCGGCAAGAGCACGCTCGCCACTGCGCTTGCCGGCGCCATCGGCCGGGCGCCGGGCGCGGTGCATCTGCGTAGCGACATCGAGCGCAAGCGGCTCCGTGGCGTCAGCGAATACGAAAGGTTGGCCCCGGATGCCTATGCGCCGGAGGTGACGACGCGGGTTTATGACCGCCTGCTCGATCTGGCCGAGACCGCTTTGCGCGCCGGCCAGAGCGTCATCGTCGACGCCGTTCATGCCAAAGAGGACGAGCGGATCGCTTTAGCGGCGCTCGCCAAAAAACTCGGCGTGCCTTTTACAGGCCTGTGGCTCGACGCGCCGGTCGAGACCCTTGTCGCGCGTGTTGAAGCGCGCCAGCACGATGCTTCCGACGCCAATGCAGCTGTTGTCCGGCAGCAAACGACATTGGCGTTGGGCGCAATTGAATGGACGCGGCTCGATGCGAGTCAGGGTTCTGACGTCCTGCTCGGGCAAGCGCAGGCCGCACTCAATCCTCCTGCGGCGGAATAAGCACTGCCGCGCCGTGCAAGCGACCATGCTTCAAATCGGCCAGGGCTTCGTTCGCCCGGTTGAGCGGGTAGGCCGTCGTGTAGGTTTTGATATCGGCGCCCGCAGCGATCTTCAGGAAGTCGATGCCATCCTGACGCGTCAGATTGGCGACCGAGAAAAGTTTCCGTTCTTCCCAGAGGAGATCGTAGGGAAATTCGGGAATGTCGCTCATGTGAATGCCGGCGCAGACGACGGTGCCGCCCTTTTTTACTGCCGCCAGTGCCAAAGGCACGAGCGCGCCGACCGGCGCATAGATGATCGCCGCATCGAGCTTTTCCGGAGGCGGCTGATCTGAGCCGCCGGCCCAAACAGCGCCCAGGCTCAGCGCGAAGTCTTGCGTCGCGCGGTCGCCGGGGCTGGTGAAGGCAAATACCTTCCGGCCGAGTTTTATCGCGACCTGTGCGATAATATGCGCCGCTGCGCCGAAACCGTAGAGGCCCAGCGTTTTGCCTTCGCCCGCCATGACGAAGGATCGCCAGCCGATCAGCCCGGCGCAGAGCAAGGGCGCGAGTTCCTGATCCGACCCATGTTCGCCGAGCGGAAATGTATAATGTGCATCGGCGATCGCATGCGTGGCAAAGCCGCCGTTGCGGGTATAGCCGGTGAAGATCGGATAATCGCAGAGATTTTCGTGGCCGCTTAGACAAAACGGGCAATGGCCGCACGTATGGCCGAGCCACGGAATGCCAACGCGCTCGCCGAGACTCAGATGGGTGACATCGGGGCCAATCGCATCGATCCGTCCGACGATCTCATGTCCGGGGACCATCGGAACTTTCGGATCAGGCAATTCGCCGTCAACGACATGAAGGTCGGTACGGCAGACGCCGCAAGCGCTGACGCGAACGCGAATTTCGCCGCGGCCAGGCACGGGGTCCGGTAGCTCTTCATAGATAAGTGGTGCACCGATTTGGTGGAGAACCATAGCTTTCATGTATCACCGGGAATTGTCGCCAAAATCTGCGAGGGTGAATTTTTCGTCACATGCGTTGAATATGCTTTCGTCGGCCGAGTTAAGTTCTTAGGCTACGAAAATTCAAGGACGCAGCGAGGGCTGGGCTGCTGCGTGACGATGCCAGTTTGGCATCGCTGAATCTGCAAATCCAAACGTGCGAGGCATCGCCTCGGTGGAGGACGTCATGGAAACGCAAGCCATTAGCTCTGAAATACAAAACGCGCAGAACAGTCTTTTTTCGGCGACGGCGCCGCTGCATGACGTGTGGCGCCAAACGTGGATTGAATGGCCAGTTGCTCTGGCTTCGGAATCCTTGCGTTTCGCCGCGCATCGTCTGCGCGCACACAGCGATTTCTACGGCAAGATCCAGAATTGCGGCTCCGTGCCGGAATTCATCGAGGCGCAATCCAAGTTCGTGCGCAGCGCCTTCGATGACTATGGAACGGAAGCGACCAAGGTCATCAAAGACGCGACTCAGCATACGCCACTCTCTTGATGTGTCGCTGCGCGTTGCTGGCCACGGGCGCGACGGCGTCCGGGGCGCGCGACTGAAGTCCGCCGGGCCTGACTGGCGGGCAATGCTGATTTTGGTCTAATATGTTGAATTCATTTGCATTGACCGATTCCTGCCTCAACGAAAAAGAAAAGTTTGGCGAGAGCGGTAAATCTCACGGGCATGTGCTTGCGCCGAAGATTGCACTGCGGTAGGGAACGCTTGGTTGGAATTAGAAGTCTCCTAGTCTACCGCCTAGGATATATGGACCATGCCAAACCTGCTCGCACAGTATCTGCCGCTCGTCATCTTCATGGTCGTCGCGGCGATCATCAGCGCGGCTTTGGCCGTGGCGCCTTTTTTGCTCGCTTTCAAGGCCCCGGATACCGAAAAGCTCTCGGCCTACGAGTGCGGCTTCAACGCCTTTGACGACGCACGCATGAAGTTCGACGTGCGGTTTTATCTCGTCTCGCTGCTGTTCATCATCTTCGATCTTGAAGTCGCCTTTCTCTTTCCCTGGGCCCTGGCCTTCAAGGCGATCGGGAGCGCTGGCTTCTGGGCCGTCATGATCTTTCTGGGCGTCCTGACGATCGGCTTTGTGTACGAGTGGCGAAAGGGAGCGTTGGAATGGGATTGAGCGCCCTCTCGGACAGCGCTTCCGGCACACTCGTTCATCCCGCGACGGGCAGGCCGGTACGCTCCGACGACCCGAGCTTTCTTGCGATCAGCAACGAACTGGCCGACAAGGGTATGCTGGTGACGACCGCCGACGCCCTGATCACCTGGGCGCGCACCGGCTCGCTGATGTGGATGACATTCGGTCTCGCCTGCTGCGCTGTCGAGATGATGCAGGTGTCGATGCCGCGCTACGATGTCGAACGGTTCGGCTTCGCGCCGCGCGCGTCGCCACGGCAAAGCGATGTGATGATCGTCGCCGGTACGCTCACCAACAAGATGGCGCCCGCGTTGCGCAAGGTCTACGACCAGATGCCGGAGCCGCGCTACGTCATCTCGATGGGCTCGTGCGCCAACGGCGGCGGCTATTATCATTATTCTTATTCGGTGGTGCGTGGCTGCGACCGGATCGTGCCGGTTGATATTTACATCCCGGGCTGTCCGCCCTCAGCCGAGGCCCTGCTGTACGGCGTGCTGCTGCTGCAAAAAAAAATACGCCGGACCGGGACGATCGAGCGCTGAGGAATTGTGTGGATGAGCGACGAACTTCAGGCCCTTGGAAATTCGATCGCTGCTGCACTCCCTGGCGCCATCGCCGCGAGCGTCGTGGCCTATGACGAACTGACGCTCGATGTCGAGCCGGCGCGGCTCATCGAGACCGTGCGTTATCTGCGCGACGACCCGTCCTGCCTCTTCGTTTCCTTCATCGATCTCACGGCCGTCGATTATCCGACGCGTGTGCCACGCTTCGATGTTGTGACGCATTTGTTGTCGCCGAAGCACAACCGTCGCATCCGCATCAAGGTCGCGACCGACGAGGATGTGCCGGTGGCCTCGCTGACGGCGCTTTATCCCGCCGCCGATTGGTACGAGCGAGAAGCCTACGATCTTTTCGGCGTGTTCTTTTCGGGTCACCCGGATTTGCGGCGCATTCTCACCGACTACGGGTTCGAGGGGCATCCTTTGCGCAAGGATTTCCCGATGACCGGCTATGTCGAGGTTCGTTACGACGATGCGCAAAAGCGGGTTGTCTACGAGCCGGTCAATTTGCGGCAGGAGTTTCGCAGCTTCGACTTTCTCTCGCCATGGGAGGGCGCGGTCGATTACGTGCTTCCAGGTGACGAAAAGGCCAGTACCGTGCCGCCCGTTCAGGACCCGCAAGTCAAACCGCAATGACCGATCAGAACGTCCGCAATTTCTCGATCAATTTCGGCCCGCAACATCCCGCGGCGCATGGCGTGCTGCGGCTTGTTCTGGAACTCGACGGCGAAGTCGTGGAGCGTGTCGATCCGCATATCGGCCTGCTGCATCGCGGCACCGAGAAGCTGATGGAGGCGCGCACCTATCTGCAGAACGTGCCTTATTTCGATCGGCTCGATTACGTCGCGCCGATGAACCAGGAACATGCGTTCTGTCTTGCTATTGAGAGATTGCTCGGCGTCGAGGTGCCGCGCCGCGCGCAATTGATCCGTGTTCTCTATGCCGAAATCGGCCGTATCCTGTCGCATCTCCTCAACGTCACGACGCAAGCGATGGACGTCGGCGCCTTGACGCCGCCGCTCTGGGGCTTCGAGGAACGTGAAAAGCTCATGGTCTTCTATGAGCGCGCGTCTGGCTCGCGGATGCATGCGGCTTACTTCCGTCCCGGCGGCGTGCATCAGGATTTGCCGCCGCGCTTGATCGAAGACATCGGCAATTGGTGCGATCCTTTCCTGAAAGTGCTCGACGATCTGCAGGAACTCTTCATCGAGAACCGCATCTTCAAACAACGCAACGTCGATATCGGCGTGGTCAGCCTTGAAGATTGCTGGCGCTGGGGCTTTTCCGGCGTCATGGTGCGCGGTTCGGGCGCGGCGTGGGATTTACGCAAGTCGCAGCCCTACGAATGCTACGAGGAAATGCAGTTCGACATCCCGGTCGGCTTACATGGCGACAATTACGATCGTCAGGTTATCCGCATGGAAGAGATGCGGCAGTCGACCAGCATCATGAAACAATGTGTCGAGAAGCTCATGTCCGCGAACGGACAGGGGCCGGTGCATGTCAAAGGCAAGGTCGCGCCGCCGAGTCGCGCAGAGATGAAGCAGTCGATGGAGGCCTTGATCCATCACTTCAAGCTTTATACCGAGGGCGTCCATGTGCCGGCTGGTGAAGTCTATGCGGCGGTTGAGGCACCGAAGGGCGAGTTCGGCGTCTATCTCGTCTCCGACGGTACCAACAAACCCTATCGCTGTAAAATCCGCGCGCCGGGCTTCGCCCATCTCCAGGCGATGGATTTCCTTTGCCGCAAGACGATGCTCGCTGACGTGAGCGCTATTCTCGGCTCGCTCGACATTGTTTTCGGGGAGGTCGATCGATGAATCCCGAAAGCCTTGAGCTGAAGTTAGCTGGATTTGTCGTCTCGGTCGCAGGTGGCATCGTTGGATCGTGTTTGTCTGCGTTGATCGCCGGAATGCTTGTCGTGAAATTTGTGTTGTCACCCACTAATTATCCGGGGCCACACGATGGATTGCTGCTTTTAATTGTCTTGATTGTTGCGTTAATATCGGGATTTGGACTTGGCAAAACCGTAGCAAATAGTTTGTGGAATACTTTTGTGGTGCGCGGGCACCCCGCAAATGAAACGCTTTTGGGAGGCCATCGATGAGCGTGCGCCGCCTCGCCGAAATACAACCCGAAAGCTTCGCCTTCACGCCGGAGAACGAGGCGCGCTGCGGGCGGGAGATCGCCAAATATCCGCCGGGACGCCAAGCGTCGGCCGTGATCGCCCTGCTTTGGATCGCGCAGAAGCAGAATGACGGTTGGCTGCCGAAGCCGGCAATCGAGAATGTTGCGGCGAAGCTCGGCATGGCGACGATCCGCGTGTTCGAGGTCGCGACCTTCTATACGATGTTCAATCTCGCCCCGGTCGGCAAATATTTCATTCAGTTCTGCGGCACGACGCCCTGCGTTCTGCGTGGCGCCGATGCAATCAAGAAAGTGCTCCAGGCCCGCATCGGCGCGCAAAGCCACGTCACAGCCGATGGTCTGTTTTCCTGGCTCGAAGTGGAATGCCTTGGCGCCTGCTGCAATGCGCCGATGGTGCAGATCAATGATGACTATTACGAAGATCTGACCGAAGAGAATTTCAACAAGCTGCTCGACAATCTTGCGGCAGGGCATCACGTCAAGGTCGGGTCGCAAAGCGGACGCAGAAGCTCGGAGCCCGCGGGCGGCCTGACCTCGCTGACGAGCCTTTACGGCCATGATGGATTGAGTGGCCCGCAGACCTATCATGCGCCACCCAACGGCCATGACACGGCTGCCGCGCACCATGAATGGCACGCGCAGAACGAGGCACCGGCCGAGCCCGCGAGCGCGCGCATCAACCAGGAACAGGAGCATTCCGTCGGGCAACCGGAAAAGACCGTAACGGCACCCCCGCCGAAGGTCGAACCCGGTTCAGGCGGACATTGAGGTCGCACGATGCTTGACGACAAGGATCGCATCTTTCTCAATCTCTATGGCTTCGGCGACTGGCGCCTGAAGGGCGCGCAGGCGCGCGGCGGCTGGGACAATACGAAAGCGATCGTCGATAAGGGCAAGGATTGGGTCATCAACGAGATGAAGGCCTCGGGCCTGCGCGGGCGCGGGGGCGCCGGCTTTCCGACCGGCCTCAAATGGTCCTTCATGCCGAAGCCCGACCCGGCGCGGCCCTCCTATCTCGTTGTCAATGCCGACGAGTCGGAGCCCGGCACCTGCAAGGATCGCGAAATCCTGCGCAACGATCCACATCTTCTGATCGAAGGTTGTCTGCTCGCGTCTTTCGCCATGCAGGCGCATGCCTGCTATATTTATGTCCGTGGCGAATACCGGCTTGAATTCGTGCGCGTGCAGGCAGCGATCGAGGAGGCCTATGAGGCCAATCTCGTCGGCCAGGACAATGTGCACGGCTGGCCCTTCGATATTTACGTCCACCATGGCGCTGGCGCTTATATCTGCGGTGAAGAAAGCGCGTTGCTCGAATCGCTCGAAGGCAAAAAGGGAATGCCGCGGATGAAGCCGCCGTTCCCGGCCAATATGGGCCTCTACGGCTGCCCGACGACGGTGAACAATGTCGAATCAATCGCTGCCGCACCGGCGATCCTGCGCCGTGGTGCCGCCTGGTTCTCCAGCTTCGGCGCCGAGAACAACAAGGGCACGAAACTTTTCTGCATCTCCGGTCACGTCAACGCGCCGTGCAATATCGAAGAGGTAATGTCGATTCCGTTCCGCGAATTGATCGAACGCCATTGCGGCGGCGTTCGCGGCGGCTGGGATAATCTGCTTGCGGTCATTCCGGGCGGCTCTTCGGTTCCGGTCGTGCCGGCGCACGAGATCATCGACGCGCCGATGGATTTCGACACGTTGCGCAATCTGAAGTCCGGCCTTGGCACGGCAGCCGTCATCGTGATGGACAAGTCGACGGATATCGTCCGCGCCATTACCCGCATCAGCTATTTCTACAAGCATGAAAGCTGCGGCCAGTGTACGCCCTGCCGTGAGGGTACGGGCTGGATGTGGCGTGTGTTGACCCGGATGAGCGAAGGTCGCGCGCAAAAACGCGAGATCGATCTGCTGCTCGAAGTTTCGACCGACATCGAGGGCCATACGATCTGCGCGCTCGGCGATGCTGCGGCATGGCCGGTGCAAGGCCTCATCCGGCATTTCCGCCATGAGATTGAGAAGAAGATCGACGATTATTCGGCCAACCCGCATTCGGAGCCTTTGGCCGGCCTCGGCGTGGCGGCGGAGTAGGCGATGAGCGAACCAGCCAAACTTAGCAAGCTCATTGTCGACGGCATCGAAATCGAAGTGCCGCCGGAATATACGCTGCTGCAAGCCTGCGAAGCCGCCGGCGCCGAAATCCCACGCTTCTGCTTCCACGAGCGGCTCTCGATCGCCGGCAATTGCCGTATGTGTCTCGTCGAGGCCAAGGGCGGCCCGCCGAAGCCCGTCGCCTCGTGCGCGATGGCGGTGCGCGATCTGCGCCCCGGCCCGAAAGGCGAGCCGCCGGTCGTCCTTACCAATTCGCCGATGGTGAAAAAGGCGCGTCATGGCGTCATGGAATTCCTGCTCATCAACCATCCGCTCGATTGCCCGATCTGCGATCAGGGCGGCGAATGCGATTTGCAGGACCAGGCGGTCGCCTTCGGTTTTTCCGGCTCGCGCTATGAGGAGAACAAGCGCGCGGTCGAAGACAAATATATCGGCCCGCTGGTGCGGACCTCGATGAATCGCTGCATCCATTGCACGCGCTGCGTCCGCTTCACGGCGGAAGTTGCCGGCACGGGAGACATGGGCGCGATCGGGCGCGGCGAGGATATGGAAATCACGACCTATCTCGAAACCGCGATGGGTTCGGAATTGCAGGGGAACATCGCCGATCTCTGTCCGGTCGGCGCCTTGTTGCCGAAGCCTTACTCGTTCAAGGCGCGCCCGTGGGAATTGACCAAGACCGAATCCGTTGACGTGATGGATGCTCTCGGCTCGTCGATCCGTGTCGATACGCGCGGGCGCGAAGTGATGCGGATCCTGCCGCGCCTCAACGATGCGGTGAACGAGGAATGGATTTCCGACAAAACGCGGCAGATCGTCGATGGCTTGAAGACGCGTCGGCTTGACCGCCCCTACATCCGCGAGAACGGCAAGCTGCGTCCGGCGAGCTGGCAGGAGGCCTTTGCAGCGATTGCGGCGAAGATCAAAGCCGTGCCGGCAGCGCGTATCGGCGCGCTTGTTGGCGATCTCGCCGCGGCGGAAGAAATCTTCGCGCTGAAGCTTTTAATGCAAAGCCTCGGCGTTGTGTCGCTCGATTGCCGACAGGACGGCTCGAAGCTCGATCCGAAGTTCGGCCGCGCGAGCTATATTTTCAACCCGACGATTGCCGGGATCGACGACGCCGATGCGATCATGATCATCGGCTCAAACCCGCGCAAGGAAGCGCCGGTTTTCAACGCCCGCATTCGCAAGCGCTGGCTCAAGGGCAATCTGCTGCTTGGCGTGATCGGCGAAAACGCCGATCTCACCTATTCCTATAATCATCTCGGCGCCGGACCGGAAAGTCTGGCGCGCTTCATCGATCATGCGCTGGCACAGAAAGAGCGGCCGTTGCTGCTTGTCGGGCAGGGCGCGCTGGCACGGCCGGATGGCGCGGCCATTCTCGCGCAGGCCGCCAAAGCCGCCGTTTCGCTCGGCTGCATCAAGGAAGGCTGGACCGGCTTCGGCGTTCTGCATACCGCTGCGGCGCGCGTGGGTGCGCTCGATCTCGGGTTCGTGCCGGGTGAGCGCGGCCTTGACGCGCTGACGATGACGCAGTCCGGCGCGCTGGACGTTATCTTCAATCTCGGTGCCGACGAGATCGACATCGCGCCGGGCGCCTTCGTCATTTATCAGGGCACCCATGGTGACCGTGGCGCGCATCGTGCCGATGTTGTCCTGCCGGGTGCGACATACACCGAGAAGCCGGGCCTTTACGTCAATACGGAAGGCCGCGTGCAGCTTGCCGAGCGGGCTAATTTTCCGCCCGGCGATGCGCGTGAAGATTGGGCGATCCTGCGGGCGCTCTCGGCTACCATCGGTAAGACACTGCCGTTCGACTCGCTGCACGCGCTGAGGCAGAAGCTGTTTGCCGACTATCCGCTCTTCGCCAAGATCGATGCAATCGTGCCCGGCGATCCCGCGGATATTGCCAATATCTCCGATGGCGGCGTGAGCCCCGGCGATGCGGCTTTCGTCTCGTCGATCGAGGATTTCTTCCTGACCAATCCGATCGCGCGCGCCTCGGCTGTCATGGCCGAATGTTCGGCGCTGGCGCGCGGCCATTTGAAACAAGCGGCGGAGTAGCATCGATCATGGACGCTCTGGCGCTTCTATTGACCCTTGTGAAGAGCGTCGTGATGCTCGTCGTTCTGCTGATTTTCATCGCCTACATCCTTTTAGCGGATCGCAAGGTCTGGGCAGCGGTGCAATTGCGGCGCGGCCCGAATGTCGTCGGTCCCTGGGGCCTGTGGCAAAGCTTCGCCGACTTGATCAAGTTCGTGCTGAAGGAGCCCATCATCCCGGACAGCGCGAACAAAGGCCTGTTCCTGCTGGCGCCGGTCCTCACTGGTTTTCTGGCGCTCGCCGCCTGGGCGGTTATTCCGATCGGGAAAGGCTGGAGCATCGCCAATATCAATGTCGGCATTCTCTACATTTTCGCGATCTCGTCGCTCTCGGTCTATGGCATCATCATGGGCGGCTGGGCATCGAACTCGAAATATCCGTTCCTGTCGGCGCTGCGCTCGGCCGCGCAAATGGTCTCCTACGAAGTCTCAATCGGCTTCGTGCTCGTCACCGTGCTGCTCTGCGTCGGCTCGCTGAACCTCGAAGATATCGTGAAGGCGCAGGATTCGCGCTTTGGCCTGCTCGGCTGGTATTGGCTACCGCTCCTGCCGATGTTCGTGATCTTCTTCGTCTCGGCCTTGGCAGAGACGAACCGGCCGCCCTTCGATCTCGTCGAGGCGGAGTCCGAGCTCGTCGCGGGTTTCATGGTCGAATATTCCTCGGCGCCCTACTTGCTTTTCATGCTCGCCGAATATGTGGCGATCATCACCATGTGCGCGCTGGGGACGATCCTGTTCCTCGGTGGCTGGCTGTCGCCGATTCCTTTCCCACCGTTCACCTGGATTCCGGGTCCGATCTGGTTCGTTCTGAAAGTCTGCTTGCTGTTCTTCCTGATCGCGATGGTGAAGGCCTTTGTGCCTCGTTATCGCTACGATCAGCTCATGCGGCTCGGCTGGAAGGTGTTTTTGCCGATCTCTCTGGTCATGGTCGTCCTTGTCGCCGCGGTGCTTGAATTCACCGGCTGGGGCGGCTCGATGGCGCAATGAGGTGATGCGATGAAAATCGAAGCAGCTGCCAAATCGCTTTTGCTGAAGGAATTCGTCGGCGCCTTCTTTCTGTCGATGCGTTATTTCTTCAAGCCGAAAGCGACGCTGAACTATCCGCACGAGAAGAATCCGCAATCGCCGCGCTATCGCGGCGAACATGCGCTGCGCCGCTATCCGAATGGCGAAGAACGCTGCATTGCCTGCAAGCTTTGCGAAGCGATCTGTCCGGCGCAGGCGATCACTATCGAGGCCGGGCCGCGCCGCAACGACGGCACGCGCCGTACGACGCGCTACGATATCGACATGGTGAAATGCATTTATTGCGGCTTCTGCCAGGAAGCTTGCCCGGTCGATGCGATCGTCGAGGGGCCGAACGCCGAATTCTCGGTCGAGACGCGCGAGGAACTCTATTTCGACAAGGGGCGGCTGCTGGACAACGGCGACCGCTGGGAGCGTGAAATCGCCCGTAACATTGCGCTCGACGCACCCTATCGGTGATAACAATGCAAAGGCGCGCGGGAGTAAACATATTGGCGACAGATAGAACGAGGGGAGGGCGCGGCCGGTGAATCTCGTCACCTTCTTCTTTTATCTTTTCTCCGCGATCTTGATTGCGTCCGCGTTCATGGTGATCACGGCGCGCAATCCCGTTCATTCGGTGCTTTATCTCATTCTCGCCTTCGTCAATGCGGCGGGGCTCTTCCTGCTGCTTGGTGCCGAGTTCCTGGCGATGATCCTCGTCATCGTCTATGTCGGCGCCGTTGCGGTGCTATTCCTCTTCGTCGTCATGATGCTCGACGTCGACTTCGCCGAATTCAAGGAAGGCTTCATGCGCAATCTGCCGGTCGGCGTCACTGTCGGCGGCATTGTGCTTTTGGAGCTGGCGTTCTGCGTTGCGGCCTGGCACCTCAGCAGCGGTGAATTCGAGGTGACGGCGTCGCCCGCGCTTTATGGCCTCACCAATACGGCAGCGCTCGGCCGGGTGCTCTATACGCAATATGCCTATCTGTTCGAGGCCTCGGGGCTCGTTCTCCTGACTGCGATGATCGGCGCAATCGTCTTGACGCTGCATCATAAGTCGGGCGTGAAGCGCCAGAATATTGCCGAACAGAACGCGCGCACGGCGGCGACAGCAGTCGAAATGAAGAAACAGCCGTCACGGGCGGGGGTCTGACGATGCAAGTTGCGCTGGGACATTATCTCGTCGTCGCCGCGATCCTGTTTACGCTTGGCGTGGCCGGCATCATCGTCAATCGTAAGAACATCATCGTCATCCTGATGTCGGTCGAGTTGATCCTGCTGGCGGTCAATATCAACCTCGTCGCCTTTTCCGCTTTCCTCGGCGATCTCACCGGCCAGGTCTTCGCGCTGTTCGTGCTGACGGTCGCGGCGGCGGAGGCAGCGATCGGTCTCGCCATTCTCGTCACTTATTATCGTATTCGCGGTACGATCGCGGTCGAAGACATCAACCTGATGAAGGGCTGAGCCGGATGTATCAGGCGATCGTCTTCCTTCCGCTCGCGGGCTTTCTCATTGCCGGGATTTTTGGCCGGCTGATTGGGCCGCGGCCGTCGGAGCTTATTACGACAAGCTTGCTCTTCGTCGCGGCGGCGCTCGCGTGGGTGACTTTCGTCGGCTTTCTGACCAATCAAAACCCATCTTCGATCGAACTTCTCACGAGTTGGTTCGACTCCGGTGCGTTGCATGTCGATTGGGCTTTGCGCGTCGATACTTTGACAGCCGTCATGCTCGTCGTCGTCACGACAGTATCGGCGCTCGTGCATCTTTATTCGATAGGCTATATGCACGACGACCCGTCGCGGCCGCGGTTCTTCGCCTATCTGTCGCTGTTCACCTTTGCCATGCTCATGCTGGTGACATCCGACAATCTGCTGCAGATGTTCTTCGGCTGGGAGGGCGTCGGCCTTGCCTCCTACCTGCTCATCGGCTTCTGGTATCAGAAGCCGTCCGCCAATGCCGCGGCGATCAAGGCTTTCGTTGTCAACCGCGTCGGTGACTTCGGCTTCACGCTCGGCATTTTCCTCGTTTTCATCCTGACGAATTCGGTGACATTCGATCCGATCTTCGCCGCCGCGCCGGGCCTTGCGCATAAGACGATCCATGTCTTCGGCGCCGATCTCGACGCGATGACGATCACCTGTCTGCTGCTCTTCATGGGCGCGATGGGCAAATCGGCGCAATTCCTGCTCCATACCTGGTTGCCAGATGCGATGGAGGGCCCGACACCCGTTTCGGCTTTGATCCACGCGGCGACCATGGTCACGGCCGGCGTCTTCATGGTCGCCCGGCTGTCGCCTTTGTTCGAACAATCGCCAGCAGCGCTTTCCTTTGTCACCTTTATCGGCGGCACGACGGCCTTTTTCGCCGCGACGGTCGGGCTCGTGCAGAACGACATCAAACGCGTCATCGCGTATTCGACGTGTTCGCAGCTCGGTTACATGTTCGTCGGTCTCGGCGTCGGCGGCTATTCGCTCGGCATTTTCCATTTGTTCACGCACGCTTTCTTCAAGGCGCTGCTCTTCCTCGGCGCGGGCTCCGTCATCATGGCGATGCACCACGAGCAGGACATGCGGAAAATGGGCGGCCTCGCGAGCAAGATCCCGGCGACTTTCATCATGATGACGATCGGCACTTTGGCGCTGACCGGCTTTCCGCTAACGGCAGGCTATTTCTCCAAAGATGCGATCATCGAGGCTTCTTATGCGGGCCACGGATGGACGGCGACTTATGCCTTTGTCCTCGTGACGGTCGCGGCAGGTCTGACCTCGTTCTATTCATGGCGCTTGGTGTTCTTGACCTTTTTCGGCCATCCGCACTGGCAGGACGCGCATGAGGATCATGCGCACGAATATGCCGGCATCGCTGACGCGCACAATGGTCACGCGGTGGCTACGGCTCATGCCGATCATGCCTATGATAATCACGCGCATGCTCCGCATGAATCGCCGCCGGTGGTACTCGTCCCGCTTTTCGTCCTCGCCTTCGGCGCGCTGGTGGCGGGTTTCGTGTTCAAGCATTTCTTCATCGGCGAGGGCGGTCCCGACTTCTGGAAGTCTGCGCTTTATTATGGCCCGGCAAACCATATCCTTCAGGCGATGGAGCATGTGCCGGCGCTCGTAAGTCTTGGCCCGACCCTCATGATGGTCGGCGGCTTTTTCGTTGCGCTCTATGTTTATATTCTCGCGCCCGGTACAGCGCAGAAATGGGCCGACGCCATGCCCGGGCTTTATCGTTTTCTGCTCAACAAATGGTACTTCGACGAGCTTTATGACCGCATCTTCGTGCGCCCGGCGTTCTGGCTCGGCAATCTGTTGTGGAAAGGCGGCGACGAGAACATCATCGATCGTTTCGGTCCCAATGGCGTTGCGGCACGCGTCGTGGACGTCACCAATCGCGTGGTGCGGTTGCAGAGTGGCTATCTCTACCATTACGCGTTCGCCATGCTGATCGGCGTCGCGGCGCTCATCACCTATTACCTCGTGGGGAGCCTGCGCTGATGTTCGGTTTTGGCATCCTCTCGGGGCTCGTAGTTCTGCCGCTCGTCGGCGCTGCCTTCATCCTGACCCTGCGCGGCGATGATAAGGCGACGCAAAACAACGCGCGCTGGGCGGCGCTGGCGACAGCAATCATCACCTTCCTGTTCTCGCTGGTCGTTTGTTCGAAGATTGATTTCAGTTCCTCGGCCTTTCAACTCGTCGAGGAACATCGCTGGTTTGGCGACGGCCTTGTCTATAAACTCGGCCTCGACGGTTTGTCGGCGCCTTTCATCTTGCTGACGACCTTCCTCAAACCTTTCTGCATCCTCGCGTCCTGGCGGTCGGTTCAGTTCCGGGTGAAGGAATGTATGATCGCGTTTCTGATCCTCGAGACGCTGCTTCTCGGCGCGTTCTCCGCGCTCGATCTCGTGCTTTTCTATCTTTTCTTCGAGGGCGGTTTGATCCCGATGTTCCTCATCATCGGGATCTGGGGCGGTAAACGGCGCGTTTATGCGAGCTTCAAATTCTTCCTTTACACGCTGCTCGGCTCGGTTTTGATGCTCATCGCCATCATGGCGATGTACAATTTTGCCGGCACGACAGACATCACCATCCTGTTGAAGACTCATTTCCCGCCCCAGATGCAGACTTGGCTGTGGCTCGCCTTCTTCGCCTCTTTCGCGGTGAAACTGCCGATGTGGCCGGTCCACACTTGGCTGCCGGACGCGCATGTCGAGGCGCCGACCGGTGGGTCGGTGGATCTCGCGGCCATATTGCTGAAATTGGGCGGATACGGCTTTATGCGTTTTTCGCTACCGATGTTCCCGGAGGCGTCCGCGCATTTTGCGCCTCTCATCTTCGCGCTATCGGTCATAGGTATCGTCTACACCTCGCTGGTCGCGTTGGTGCAAACCGACATGAAGAAGCTTGTCGCTTATTCATCGATCGCGCATATGGGCTTTGTCACCATCGGCCTGTTCTCCATGACGCAGCAGGGTGTGCAGGGCGCGCTCTTCCTGATGATCTCGCACGGGCTCGTTTCGGCCGCCTTGTTCCTCAGCGTCGGCGTCATATACGACCGGATGCACACACGCGAGATCGCCGCCTATGGTGGCCTCGTCGCGCGTATGCCGCTTTACGCTCTCGCCTTCATGCTTTTCACTATGGCCAATATCGGTCTGCCGGGTACGTCGGGCTTTATCGGCGAATTCCTGTCAACGCTTGGTGCCTTTAAGGTGAATTCGTGGGTAGGCGCCTTCGCGGCACTCGGCACCATTCTTTCAGCGTGCTATGCGCTTTACCTCTACCGGCGCATTATTTTCGGCGTGCTCGACAAGCCAAGCCTGAAGGGCATTACTGATCTCTCGCTACGCGAGATCGTGACGCTCGCACCGCTCTTTCTGATCATCATCTATTACGGCGTGCATCCGGGGCCGCTCCTCGATAACACGGCGCCTTCGGTCACAAATCTCGTTCAGGGCATCGAATTGCGTCTGGCCGAGGCGCATGAACGGACGCTGCAAGTAGTGGGTCTGTCCCAATGAGTACGTTCGGTTTTACCTTCGCGCTTTCGCATTGCCTGCCTGAAGCAATCCTGACCGTCGGCGTTCTGGCGCTGATCCTGGTCGGTGCCATTCGCGAACGTGCCGAATTCATCATCACGGAACTCGCGGTGGGCGTCCTCGGCCTTGCGCTCTTGTCGCTTTTCAGCGGCAAGGCGAATGCGGTGCTGTTCGGTGGCGCTTTCATCGACGACGGCTTCGGGCGCTTCGCGAAGGGCATGTGTTATATCGGCTCGATCGTGACGCTGCTGATCTCGCATCATTTTCTTGTGCAGGAAAAAATCAACAAGTTTGAATTTCCAGTGCTTGTATTGCTTTCGACTCTTGGCATGTCTTTGCTCATATCAGCGAACGGACTTATCGCGCTTTATCTCGGCCTCGAACTGATGTCGCTCGCGCTTTATGTTATCGCGGCGTTTCATCGCGACGATGCGAAAGCCTCGGAAGCCGGCCTTAAATATTTCGTCCTCGGCGCGCTTTCGTCCGGCATGCTCCTTTACGGGGCGTCGCTGCTCTATGGCTTCGCCGGCACCGTTTCGTTCGCCGGGATCGCTTCGGCGGTGACGGGCATACCGTCGCTCGGCGTCGTGTTTGGCCTCGTCTTCCTGATGGCCGGATTGGCCTTCAAGATTTCCGCCGTGCCCTTCCATATGTGGACACCAGATGTCTATCAGGGGGCGCCGACGCCGGTGACGGCCTTTTTCGCGACGGCGCCGAAGATCGCGGCCTTCGCGATCACCGTCCGTGTCATTATCAGCGCCTTTCCGGGCGTTGCTGTGCAATCGCAGCAGATCGTTATCTTCATTTCGATCCTGTCGATGGCGCTGGGTTCTTTCGCCGCGATCGGACAGCAGAGCTTCAAGCGGTTGATGGCCTATTCTTCGATCGGCCATGTCGGCTTCGCGCTCGTCGGTCTTGCTGCGCATAATCAGGATGGCGTGGCGGCGGTTTTGTTCTATCTCGGCATCTATCTCGTCATGGTTCTCGGCACATTCGCGGCGATCCTTTCGATGCAGGTGGGCGGCAAGCCGGTCGAGAACGTCAGCGATCTTTCCGGACTCGCGCGCTCCGACGGGGCGATGGCGTTCTTCTTATCGATGCTGATGTTTTCACTCGCCGGTATTCCGCCGCTGGCGGGGTTCTTCGCCAAATTTTATGTCTTCGACGCTGCGGTGCGGGCGCATCTTTACGGCCTCGCGGTGATCGGCCTCGTCACCAGCGTCGTGGCGGCTTATTATTATCTGCGCATCGTGAAGATCATGTATTTCGATGAACCGGCGACGGCGTTTGACAAAGCGCCGACGGTCTTGCGCGTGGTCCTCGCCGTCGCGGGAATTTTTGTTGTGCTCATGTTCGTCTATCCTGCGCCCTTCTTTGCAGCGACGGTCGCCGCCGCCAAGACGCTGTTTTGAACTTTTCCGCCGGAGCCGCCGAGACGTTCATTCTTGCTGATGCGGCGCTCGCTGCAGGCTACCAGCTTCACGTCTTTCAAACGATCGGCTCGACCAACGATGCTGCGTTTGATGCGGCGCGAGACGGCGCGGATCGCACCTGGATTGTCGCTCGTGCGCAGACGTCGGGCCGTGGCCGTCACGGTCGCCAATGGCAATCGCCGCCGGGCAATCTCTATGCGAGTCTCTTGCTCATCGATGCCGTCGAGCCGCGCTCCGCGCCACAGCTTGGCTTCGTCGCCGGCGTCGCGCTGGCGCGTGCGTTGCAAATACTCATGTCCGACGTTTCACGAATCCGTGTGAAGTGGCCCAACGATATTCTGCTCGATGGTGCAAAGCTCGCCGGCATCCTGGTTGAGGGTCGTATGCTTTCCGCGGGTGCTTACGCTGTCGTCATCGGGTTCGGTGTTAATTGCCAGTCGCGTCCAGCAGATCTGCCTTATCCCGCCGCCGCACTTGCCGAGACGGATGCGGTGCGCAACAAAGCTGAGGATGTTCTTGCTTTGCTCTCGGCGGAAATAGCGCGCGGGCTACACGTTTTAGAACAAGGCTTTGACGCCATCCGCGCCGAGTGGTTAAGCCTTGCGGCTGGGGTTGGCGCGCCGATCAAGGTGCGGACAGCCACGCGGGAATTCGAAGGCGTCTTTCAATCAATCGACGCGACGGGCCGCTTGCTCCTCACTGAGGCGAATGGCACGCATGCGATCGAGGCCGGTGATGTTGTTCTCGGCCATTAGTCAGGACAGGTGAATGGACGAAGCGGGAAGCGAACTGGTCTTCGTGGCGTTGGGCGGCCTTGGCGAAATCGGCATGAACGTCGCCCTTTATGGCGTCGGTCCGCAACACAAGCGCAAATGGCTGATGGTCGATTGCGGCATTGCTTTTTCCGATGAGGCCGGTGTCGAGATCGTTCTGCCGGACCTCACTTTTGTCGAAAAAATCAAACGCGATCTTCTTGGCCTGATCATCACGCACGCGCACGAAGACCATATTGGCGCTGTCGCGGAACTCTGGCCGCGTTTTCAATGTCCGGTCTTCGCCACACCGTTCGCCGCCGCGCTTCTCGCCGCACGGCTCGAGGGCATTCCCGATGCGCCGGACATCAAGATTTCGACGGTCAAGCAGGGCGGCCGCATCGCGCTTGATCCGTTCGATGTAGAATTGATCCCCGTCGCGCATTCGATACCCGAAAGCTGCGCGCTGGCGATTCGTACGCCACATGGCACGGTCGTTCACTCTGGCGATTGGAAGATCGATCCGGAGCCGGGGCTGGGTTTGCCGACGGATTCGGCGCGGCTGACGGCGATCGGCGATGAGGGCGTCCTCGCGCTCGTCTGCGATTCCACCAATATTCTGCGCGACGGTATCAGTCCTTCAGAGGCTGAAGTGGCACTGGCACTGACAGAGGTGATCGGTGGCGCGACGGCGCGTGTCGTCGTCACGACCTTTGCCTCGAATGTCGCGCGTATCCGCGCGGTGGCGTTGGCTGCAAAAGCGGCGGGACGCAGGGTTGTTCTGCTCGGACGCGCAATGGAGCGCGTCGTCAATGTTGCACGCGAGAACGGCTATCTTGAAGGTGTCGATCCTTTTCTGTCGGGCGAGGCTTTTGCGACGCTACGGCGGGAGGAAATCGTCATCCTCGCGACAGGAAGCCAGGGCGAACCGCGCGCCGCCATGGCGCGCATTGCCGTTGACGATCATCCCATCGCAAAACTGTCGCCCGGCGATATGGTGATCTTCTCGTCGCGGACCATTCCGGGCAACGAGCGCGAGGTTGGCCGCATCGTCAACAATCTGATCGGGCAGGGCGTCGAAGTGGTCACCGACCGCAACGCGCTGATCCATGCCTCGGGTCATCCGCGCCGTGGCGAAGTCGCGCAGTTTTACGAATGGGTCAGGCCGAGGATCGTCGTGCCGGCACACGGCGAGGAGCTGCATCTTAGCGAACATGCGGTATTCGCGGCAGAGCGCGGCATAGAAACTGTTGTGAAGGCGCGCAATGGCGATCTTGTCGTCCTCGCGCCCGGCGCGCCTGCCATTATCGACGAGGTTCCGCACGGCCAGCTTGCGCGCGATGGCAGCATTCTCGTGCCCTTGGATGGCGAGTCGATCAAGGCGCGCCAGCGGCTCGCGTTCGCGGGCATCGTGACGATTGCCCTGGCGATCGATCGAAAGGGCGAAATGGCCGGCGTCCCTGATGTGGTCTTGACCGGCTTGCCCGAGAAGACCGCGTCGGGAGTCGCTCTCGACGAGGTGGTCGATGCAGCCGTGTTTCAGACCTTCGAGTCTTTGCCCCGGCCGAAGCGCCGCGACGCCAACGTCGTTTCCGTCGCGATCGAGAAGGCGGTCCGTGCCGCTGTCGGCGTCGTCTGGAACAAGAGGCCGGCGGTTCATGTCTTGGTTATCGAGGTGTAATCTTACGCATGGACAACCCCTGCGTCAGTTTGTAAACTTTTATAGCTTCGACGCTGGCGCCCCGCCAAGCTGGACGCGCCCGCGCCCGGCACGGAATGAGAGACGATGACGCTCGCCAATCTCAACCAGGTCGACGAAAACTTCCCGCAGGCCGAGAGCGCCGAGCGGCGCATTGAAAAACTCACGAAAATCAATCGCGCGCTCATGCGACGCGTCGAACGGGCGATGGAACAGCCGGAGAATGCGGCCTCACTTTTCCAGACGGTGATCGCCCTCGGCAGCGAAGCGAAATCCCGCACGGAAGAGCTGAAATCAACGCTCGTGGAGCTGGAGCGATCCAATCTGGAGTTGAAAGAGGCGCGCGACGGCGCCGAACGCTCGAATCGGATCAAGACGGGTTTTTTCACTGCAATTGGCCACGACGTGCTGCAGCCGTTGCAGGCGGCGCGGCTCACATTGTCGGCGCTCGCTGAAATAGAAGAAGGCCAGCCAGGCGCCCCGCTCGTCGATCAGGTCGATCAAGCCTTGTCGATCGTCGAAGATTTGCTGCGGACGATGCTTGATCTGTCGCGGCTTGAAACTGGCGCGCTACGGCCGAAAATCCAACCCGTCGATCTGAATGAGATTTTCAATTCGGTCATTGGCGGCTTGTTGCCGTTGGCGGTCGATAAAGGCATCACGCTGCGTTTCCGGCGGACGCGTTTCTGGGTCATGTCGGATCCGCTGATGTTGCGGCGTATTATACAAAACCTCGCCGCCAACGCTGTTCGCTATACGGAAGCCGGCCATGTGCTGATTTGTGCGCGGCCGCGAGGCCGTGAGGTCTGCGTCGCGGTTTATGACACGGGCCCAGGCATCGCTGATGCCGAGCGCGAAGTGATTTTCCAGGAGTTCGAGCGCGGCGAAGCTTCCGAGCGGGGCAAAAGCCTTGGCTTCGGGCTTGGCCTTTCGATCGTCCGCCGAATGTCGGCGGCGCTTAAGCACGACATTTTTCTGCGCTCTTACGAGGGGCGTGGCTCGTGCTTCGGCCTGCGGGTCCCAAGGACCTTGGCGCTGGCGCGCCAACCTGGAGGACCCATCCAATCACCCATCCGGCAAATGAATTTGTCGGCCCGCGCAGTGGTTATCGAAAACGATAAAGCCATCGCAGCGGGGATGATCACCT
Source organism: Methylovirgula sp. (assembly GCF_037200945.1). Lineage (NCBI taxonomy): Bacteria > Pseudomonadati > Pseudomonadota > Alphaproteobacteria > Hyphomicrobiales > Beijerinckiaceae > Methylovirgula > Methylovirgula sp. The sequence continues at coordinate 3,659,826 of NZ_JBBCGP010000001.1, read as the reverse complement.
TGCTGCGGCAATGGGGATGCGAAACGAGGGCCGTTCGCAACTTCAGCGAGGCCAGCGATCTCGCTGGTGGGCCGCCCCCCGATATCGTTCTCGCCGACTATCATCTCGACAATGGCGAGGTCGGGCTGAAGTCCGTGCGGCTCCTGCGCAAAGTCTTCGGTGAAGGGGTGCCGGCCATCGTCCTGACGGCCGACCGGACACCGGATGTCGCCGAGGCTGTCAAGGAGGCCCGCTGCGAGTTGCTCCTGAAACCGGTGAAGCCGGCGGAGATGCGGTCACTCATCACCCACCTTTTGCGCAGGTAAAGCTTCGCCGCGCTCGTGCGAATGGCCGAAAGTCCAATGGCGCGGTTGGCCGTGCTTTCTATGATGGCGAAGTTCGCGGCGACGGCAAGGATTTGCCGTTGTGCCATGCTCTCGAAGAAAGCCGATTTCAATGCCTGCGCAAGATGTTACATTTTCGGAGGCAAAACGGTCGGGACGCACGATGCTGGAGCGGTTTTTAATCGTTGACGATCACCCGCTGTTCCGCGAGGCGCTTCAGAACGCCATTCATCTTGCATTTCCGGTTGCGGAAACTCTCGAAGCCAGCTCGATTGACGAAGCACGAAAAATTCTCGAGGCGGAAGAGAATATCGACCTGCTGCTGCTCGATCTCTCGATGCCGGGCACACATGGCTTTGAGGGCCTTTTGGCCCTACGGCGCCAGCGTCCGCGGCTGCCGGTCGTGATTGTCTCAGGGCTTGAAGATAGCCGTATCGTTGCCGAGGCTCTCGCCTGCGGCGTCGCGGGCTTTATTCCGAAATCGGTTCGCAAGCCCGAGTTGGCGTCCGCGATTCGTAATGTCATGAACGGCATGGTTTACGTACCGGAATGGTATGCCCCTGATCAGACGCCTCCCGTCAATGATAGCGTCGGGGTTGCCGCGCGGCTGAAGACCCTCACCCCGCAGCAATTGCGCGTGCTTGAGATGCTTCGGCAGGGCAAGCTCAACAAGCAGATTGCGCATGAGCTCAGCGTCGGTGAGACGACGGTGAAGGCGCATATCACTGAAATTTTCCGCAAACTCAACGTGCACAGCCGCACGATGGCAGCGATGCAACTGGCGAAAGTGGATTTTGCGGCTGTACTGGCCGATGCCGGCATTTCAGAAAAACGCCCGCGGCGCACAACGGACGCCTGAGGCGCCCGGATATTCAGAGGCCTAGCGCCGAATCAATTGTGCCTGCAGACCCGGACGATAGTCGCGATAACATGCCGTCCAAATCTGGCGCCGCTCAACGGCGCTGATGTGGAGCAGCTTCGCATAATAATTTTGTTCAGCAAACGTCAGATGGCGCACATCATCGCAAGTGAAGGCTTGGGCGGACGATGAAACAGCGCAAGCGGAGATCAGCAAAAGCGCGGCACCGGCAAATTTCTGAATATTGATTTTAATCATCGAATCGGTCTTCAACGGCATCATTTCTCCTTTGGCCATTGCGAACGCAGGCCTGCAAGTTCCGTGTCAAATTGATGAAGACCGGCACTTGAAGGGCAAAGACGGCGCATTTGTGTCGGCAGATGGAGGTTTGAGACATGAATGACATACTCATCGGCCCCTCAACTTGTGTTCAGGATGGGACGCCTATTGTCCCGAACTGAGCGGAGGGCGAAGCGGGTCCACTTGATTTGTGCCATTGCGCACAAGCCGGCGTTTTCACGCCGCGAAACTTTTTAGGCCCCGCTTGGTTTAACCGCTATCGACGCGGAGGTCATGGCATGAAAAAGCTGCGCATTCTCATTGTGGAAGACGATGTCGTCGCGAGGATCGCGCTGGAAAGCGTGCTGACGGACATCACCTCGGTTGCCGTGATTGCCAAACGTTCCGTGGCTGGCGCAAGCGAGGTCTTGGGCGAGCGATTCGACATCGCCTTCATTGATGTTAACGCCGCAGATGGTGAGACGTTTGGGCTGGCGTCTGTGTTGACCGCGCGCGGTGTGCCGGTCGTTTTCACGGGCGACAAATCATTAGCTTTGCCGACCGCCTGGCGTCGCTTTGCTTTCATCTCCAAGCCACCGCGCGCCGCGGCGGTTCGTCAGGTTTTGGCTCAGGCTGAAGAAGTTCAACTTGTGGCGTAGCCCAGTCTCCGCAACCCGGAGGCGGCGGAAGAATTCTGCGCCGACGTCCTTCTCAGAACTCTACCCAGCAAGACTGCCGACCTATGGGTGGGACCGCGGCTCTTCGACAAGTCTCGTCGTATAGAATGCCAGCCGCTGCTAGGGCTTTTTCCGCGGCGTAGTCGGCGGCGTACCAACGCCGGTCTCTGGCTGCGTCTGCGACGGCGGGTCGCTTGCAGGAAAGGATTCTTCCAACGCCTCGTCGAGTTCGCTGTCCTCCGGCTTTGCCTTGGTCGCAGCTTTTGCCTTGTCCACAGCGTCGCGTTTAGCGGCTTCCGCGGCAAGAGACGGGTTCGATTTGGTCATAATCGTCCTCCAGCTTTAACAACGTTCGGCCAAAATTAAGGTTGCGTCGATGCGATTTGCATCCAGCCGTGATGCGCACATGACTTGTCAATTCTAACTCCATGATCGGGTCCCGACCGCGGATGGTCCGGCCACAGCGAGTTGCCGACGCCACTTTCGATCGGAAGGCAATGCCCCAAGTTTCATTGCGGGATATGACTCGCCCAAACTTCCAACATAAGTCGATACCGTCGCCCCGCTAAAGTCTATGAGGGCCCGCAAGATTTGAATACCATCCGTGCTGCTCTAAGCAGCGGGATCGAAAGCTATTGAGAACGCACACGCCGTCAAAACTAGTAAAATCAAATGGGTATGGTGGAGTTTAGATGAATCAAGCCTGTAACTCGCCCTGTGCCGGGAGCCTACCTCGACATTCGGGTGATCGGCGGAAAGCACTCGTTGCTCTTCGGGGCATTACGCAGGCTTTTCAAGTAAATTCTTAAAGCATGGATCCGTGCTAGATTTACTCGAGTCAATCCGGCCGGCAAATGTTGGGCGATGCTTTCAATCGCCCGAGATAATTTTGGTCCTGTGGAATATCTGATCGAGCCGGTTCTTCAATCCGAGAGCCACCGGCTGGCGGCATTTGGACCAATACTTTCCGAACGCCAGGACTGACGATTGGAAGTTGCAGCTCGCAGGACAACGCGTCGAGATTATGAAGCCCGATGTCAAACGCGGAGGCCTGCTGGAATTGGCCCCGAGCTCGTCACTGCGGCAGACCGCTCGTTGGCCGTGCTGTTGGCGCCTCGGCTGGGGCATCGAGCGTGGCTTCATCTCGCTCAGCATCTTGGAAAAATGTTTCCCGGACGGATTGACGGTTAGCGGTTGGCTTCCGAAGCTGAAGAAAATAATCCCCTCATATGGATATCGTTGATCGAGGATGCTGATCTGGTCGGCGCGTTCGCGCGGATACGGCCCCTGTCCGCAGAGATCGAGAACATCTGAGCGCCTTAGCGACCACGGAGGAGCTGTGACGCCGGATCAGCGTGTCGATCTCGTCCTTGCCTTTGCCAGGGTTCTTTACGTCAACGGGCAGGCCACGACGCAAACTTTGGACGCCGCCCGGCGTCTCGGCCGCGCGCTGCGGCTACGGACGGCGATCCGGCCGCACTGGGGTGGCCTGTACCTTGTGGCTGAAGATAACGGCGTCAGGTCGAGCGGACACGTGGCGGCCATGCCGACGGGCATCGAAATGGACCGTGTCGTACAGGCGATGCAGGTCATTGATGCCATCGAGTCGGGGCGCCTGGAACCGCGGGCCGCAATGGATGTGATCGATAACATCTCCCGGTCGCCGCCGGCGCCGCTATGGCTCTTCGCGTTGGCCGCTGGGCTGGGCGCCGTGGCATTGTCGGTTATCTTCGGGGTCCACCATGCGGCAGGCGTGGCGCTGATATTCTTGAGCGCCGGGGGTGGCGCTATAATGCGCCGTACATTGGGGCGGCTGAGTTCGAATCTCTTCCTCCAGCCCTTTTGCGCGGCGCTTCTCGCCGGCGTTATCGGGGCGCTTGCGGTCCGCTACGACATCAGTTCGTCATTGCGACTTGTCGCCGTCTGCCCGTGCATGGTTTTGCTGCCCGGGCCGCATTTTCTCAATGGTGCGTTCGATCTCGCGAGTGGCCGAATGGCGCTCGGTGGCTCCCGTCTGCTTTATGCCGGGCTCATCGCCGTCGCGATTTCAGTTGGGCTGTTGTCCGGGTTGGCCCTGTTCGGCATCAATTTTCCGGCGGATCCGGCCGATGGAACTGTGGTCCCTCTTTGGCAGGACGTTATCGCAGCAGGCGTTGCGGTCGCGGCCTATAGCATTTTCTTTTCGACGCCGCTGCGCATGCTTCCGTGGCCGATGGCGATCGGCATGTTCGCCCACGCCTTGCGATGGGCCGCGCTGACCCAATTTGGATTGAGTACCGCGACGGGGGCCTTCATTGCTTGTGTTGCCGTCGCATTGATCCTCACTCCGGTCTCGCGAATAACCCACATGCCATTCGCAGCAATCGGCTTTGCTTCGGTGGTGTCGATGATACCCGGCGTCTACCTATTCAGGATGGCTGGTGGCCTCCTTCGACTGCTCACTATTCCGCAAACCAACTCCACTCTGCTCGGCGCGACGATCGGCGACGGCTTGATGGCGACGGTCATTATCCTGGCGATGAGCTTCGGGCTCGTCGTTCCGAAATTGATCATCGATTATTTCGGCAATCTTCGAAACATGTCTCTGCCATAGGATACGAACATGCCAGGAGGGATGCTGAATCGCGAAGTGCCGCAGCGGCGCGGCTTGACACAATTACGGCTCGCGATTGTCCTGGCCGCGAGCCTCGCCATGATTGCCGGCTTTCTCGACGCCTATGGCATGATCGAATGGGCGACCTACGTGTCATTCATGAGCGGCAACACTACACAAACGGGATATCGTCTGGGCCAGGGTAATTGGACGGCGGCGCTGCCATCGGCGATCGCCATCGTTTCCTTTTTAAGTGGGTCCTTCGTTTCAATCTTGCTCACCCATTCCCAGGTCCGCGCAAGCCGGCGGCTGATTTTGGGGACGATCTTACTGATTTTGATTGGGGTTATGGGATTTAGTCTCGGCGGTGTCCGGACGAGTGCGCCCTTCATAGCGGCGATTGGCTTCGCCATGGGACTTGTCAATGCGACGCTGCCGCGCGTCGGCGCGCAATCTGTGAATCTAACTTATGTGACCGGCGCATTGAACCGCCTCGCCACACATCTCGCGCTGGCCGTCAAAGCGGTTCCCCTTCAAGATAGCGAGGGCCCGTGGGACACACATATGTTTCGTGCCAGCATCCTCGCCGGCATCTGGTGTAGCTTCTTCGTCGGCGCGTTTATCTCGGGCGCGATGACTCCACATTTCGGAGCGGCGGATCTGTGGATTCCGATACTTATCCTGCTGAGCCTCTTGGTGGCCGACGACATTTTCCCGCATTCCGAGACTTATAATTCCCGGTAGCGCCCCGAGGCTTGCTGCGCGTAACCGGACTAAGGTTTGCGAACCCGTACGCAGGCCACGGCTATGGGCCGTGCGATTCAGTAACGAGCCATAAAATCGCGAAAGCAAGATAAGCGAAATAGTGCTATTTTCGCGTCTGGGATTCAGAGGATTTATCGACAGCCTGAGGAGTGCAGCCATGTCGCACGCAAAAGCAGACCAGAGCGACCCGGGTCCGGAAAATCGAACCTTATTGCGGGCAAACCCCAGCAGCAACGATCCGCCGTTTACGGACCACGGAAACCCCGGTCCCCTGTGGTACTCGTTCGACCTCGCTCCCAAACGCGTCCAGCCGGGAGGATGGACCCATCAGGTCACGCAACGCGAACTCCCGTCTTCGAAAGATATCGCGGGCGTGAACATGCGTCTTACTTCGGGATCTTTCAGAGAGCTCCATTGGCACACGGCGAACGAATGGGCCATCATGCTGACCGGAAGAGCTCGCGTCAGCGTCTTCCAAACCGATGGGAGAATGTTCATCGATGACTTGGGGGCCGGTGACCTTTGGTATTTCCCCGCCGGGCTTCCGCATTCGATCCAGGGTTTGGACCACGATGGCTGCGAGTTTCTTCTCGCTTTCGACCAAGGGGATTTTTCCGAAGATAATACATTTCTCGTATCGGAGTTTTTAGCGCATACGTCCCCGGAGCTTGTGGAAAAGAACACAGGCTGGTCGAGGGTGGCGTACGATCGACTGTCGCGGGAACAACTCTATATATTTGAGGCTGCGCTCCCCAGGCCGCTTGAGGACGACAAGAAATTTCTCGGCAAGTATCTCGAGACCGTCAATCAATATACGTTCAAACAATCTTCGATGCCGCCCGCCGAGGTTACGCCCGGCGGCGAAGTTCGCATCATAGATTCCCGAAATTTTCCCATATCGACCGGGATCGCGGCAGCCATCGTGACGATCAAGCCCGGTGCGTTGCGCGAAATGCATTGGCATCCGAATAAGAGCGAATGGCAATATTGGCTGCGTGGCAAGGGCAGGATGACTGTGGTCACGACGGGCGGCACGGCCCGGACCATAGACCTCAAAGCGAACGACGTCGGTTACGTGCCGAGCATGTCAGGTCATTGCATTGAAAACACCGGCGCGGAAGATCTCGTCTTTGTCGAGCTTTTCGCCGCCCCTCACTATCACGACATCTCCTTGAACCAATGGATCGCCCGCATGCCGGATAAAATGGCGGCGGCGCATTTGAAGCTCGATATCGAGACAATCCGACAGGCCCCGCAACAAAGGACGCCTGTCATATCGCGATAGCGCGCTGAGCCTGAGAGATTTGGCATTGGCATACCGACGTCGCGCCGCCCTTGGCGGTCCATCGGGCGCGCGACGACGCCGTGCGTGGCTGGCTTTGACAGACATTCGCGGGCGTACGGAGAATCCTCGTGAAGTTTTCGCACGAAGTATCGATCCCGTTATCAAAGGATCGCATCAACTTAGCCGGTTGGCTTTTTGAGATGACCGAGCGGCTTCGAGATCAAGAGGACAGATACCGATCATATTCCACGCATGGAACGCGGATGTTCGCAAGCCGTTCTGCGTCGAGCTGCGCAGTCCGGCAAAATCATTTCTGTATGTCTTTGGAAATCAAAGGGCTAATGGTGGGCGCGACAGGGATTGAACCTGTGACCCCTCCCGTGTGAAGGGAGTGCTCTCCCGCTGAGCTACGCGCCCTCAGCCCTTGGGTTTACGCAGCCCGGCGCGGCGAAGTCAAGCCGCAGAGGCTCGCGGCGCTCAGACGGCATTCACCGTGCGGGGTGAAACGCGCCGATGTCCGCAACCGCATCCCATAAAGCATCGAAATGCGAGATGACGCGGTTTGGCTTGTAGGTGGCGACATGCTGGTCGGTGTAGCCGAAATCGACGGCCACGACCGGAATATTGGCGTTCTGCGCCGTCTCGATATCGGTCTTGGAATCGCCGACCATGATTGTGCGGTCGCGTGTGCCGCCAGCCTTGTCGATCGTCGAAAGCAGGGCGCGTGCGTCCGGCTTGCTGACGGGGAACGAATCCTTGCCGCAGATTGCGGTGAAACGGTCGGCGACGCCGAGCGCCTCCAGCAGCAGTTCGGACGATTTGGTGATCTTGTTTGTGCAGACGGCGAAGTGCCAGCCGGCCGCCTCGAACCGGTCGAGCGCCGCGCCAACGCCGGGAAACAGCGTCGAAGAATCGGCGATATGCGCGTCGTAATGGACGAGAAAATCATCGAACATCTGGTCGATTTTCTGCCTCGGCATTGAGACGCCCGCGTGGGTAAGGGCGCGCTCGATCATGAGACGGGCGCCGCCGCCGACCATGGCGCGCGCCGAGTCGTAAGTGACCGGGGCGACGCCGATTTCTGCCAGCACCTGGTTGAGAGTGGCGACAAGGTCGGGCGCCGTTTCGGCGAGCGTACCGTCGAGATCGAAGACGAGGAGGGGCTTTGTCATGCCGAGGGCATAGGCGTCCCGCGGCGAAGGATCAAGTTTCGCAATCGCCCTGCGCCGGCGCGTCGCAGTTTTCACCCCTCTCGCGTATAAATAGGAGCCGATTCGCCCGGAGCGTCTGATGCTGGAATCTCGTTGTCTTGCCTGCCTCTGCCTTGCAATGGGCCTGTCGGGCTTGGGCGCTGGCCGCGCTGCCGCTGCCAATTACGACTTCCTTGCTGCGCCGGAGCGGGATCTGAACCGGGTTTTTCATCTTGATCGCGCGACCGGCGAGATCGGCGCCTGCCAATACGGCTTGAAGGAAGGCACGATCGGCGTCACGCTTTGCTACGAACCGGGGGAGGGCGCCGGGCCGCAACCCGCGAGTGACTATTCACTTGTCGCCTCAAGCCACGAACATGAGGGCGGCGTCTTCCGCGTCGATCTACGCAGCGGCAAGATGTCGATCTGCTACGTGCTCAACGACAAGGTCGTTTGTACGCCGCCGGCGAAATGACAATTCGCGCGGTTGACGGGCGCGCGGCGAGAGCCTAGCTGCCTCGCATGAGCAATGCCGATGATCTGAAACGCCAGGCGGCCGCCAAAGCGCTGGAACTGGTCAAGCCGGGGATGCGTCTGGGCCTCGGCACAGGCAGCACGGCGGCGCATTTCGTCGATCTGCTCGGGCAGCGCGTCGCACAAGGTCTCGATGTCATCTGCGTTCCGACGTCGGAGCGCACCCGCGCCCAGGCGCAATCGCTTGCCATTCCGCTGGCGGAGTTGGACGACCTGCCGCAGCTCGATCTGACGATCGACGGTACGGACGAGTTCGATCCGGCGTTGCGGCTCATCAAAGGCGGCGGCGGCGCCCTGTTGCGGGAAAAGATCGTGGCGGCTGCCTCGCGGCGCATGGTCGTGATCACCGATGCGTCAAAGGCCGTCGAGACGCTCGGCCGGTTTCCGCTGCCTGTCGAAGTCAACCGCTTCGGCGCCGAAGCCACGCGTCGCTTGATCGAGCGTGAGGCTGCCAAAGCCGGGTGCAGGGGGCCGCTCACCTTGCGAACCGAGAAGGGCGCGCCTTACGTGACCGACGGCGGCCATTATATTTTTGACTGCGCCTTCGGCACCATCCCGGCGCCGGAGGAGCTCGCAGCGCGGCTTGTCGCTATCCCGGGCGTGGTCGAACATGGCTTGTTCATCGGCTATGCGCAGGCGGTGATTTCGGCGGCCGCGCAGGGCATCGAAGTTTACGGGAGCCTTGAGCCATGACTGACTTCGACGTCGATCTCTTCGTCATCGGCGCGGGTTCGGGCGGCGTGCGCGCCGCGCGGGTCGCGGCCGGCTATGGCGCCAAAGTCCTCGTGGCCGAGGAATATCGGATCGGCGGCACCTGCGTCATCCGTGGCTGCGTTCCGAAGAAGCTGATGGTCTATGCCAGCCGGTTTGCGGATGACTTTGCCGATGCGGAAGGTTTTGGCTGGACTGTCGGGGAAACCTCCTTCGATTGGGGCAAACTCATTGCCGCGAAGGACAAGGAAATTTCCCGGCTTTCGGCGATCTACCGCGCAAATCTGGAAAAGACCGGCGTTGCGTTCGTCCAAAGCCGCGCAATCGTCGAAGATGCGCATACAGTCCGCATCCTGGCCGAAAACCGCACCGTCAGGGCGCGTTACATCCTGATCGCGACCGGCGGTGCGCCCTTTCTCGGCCCGGAAATTCCCGGCCGGGAATTGGCGATTACGTCGAACGAGATTTTTGATCTCAAGGAACAGCCGAAGCGCATCCTCATCGTCGGCGGCGGCTATATTGCGGTTGAATTTGCCTCGCTACTCGAGCGCCTCGGCAGCAAAGTCACCGTCGCTTTGCGCGGCGAAAATATCCTGCGCGGCTTCGACGAGGACGCGCGCTGCTTTTTACGTGATAGTTTAACTGAGCGAGGAGTTGAATTTAAATTCAATGATATGCCTGTCAGACTTGAGAAAAAAGATGAAGCAATCCATGCGAGTCTTGCTCAGGGCGAAATCCTTGAAGTCGATCAGGTGATGCTGGCAATCGGCCGGCGCCCGGCGACGCAAGGTCTCGGTCTCGATAGGGCTGGCGTCCGGCTCGACGCGGTCGGTGCGGTTTGCGTCGATTCCTTTTCGCAATCGTCGGTGCCGTCGATCTACGCGGTCGGCGATGTGACCAATCGGGTCGATCTGACCCCTGTCGCAATCCGCGAAGGGCACGCCTTTGCCGATACGGTCTTCGGCGGCAAGCCGCGCGCGGTCGATCATATGCATCTGCCGACGGCCGTGTTCACGACGCCGGAACTCGGCACTGTGGGCATGACGGAAGAAGAGGCGCGCCTGAAACATACGGTCGTGGACGTTTTCAAGACGAGCTTCCGGCCGCTCAAGGCGACGCTGTGCGGGAGTTGCGATCGGGTCTTTATGAAGATCATCGTCGATGGCGAGACCGACCGCGTGCTGGGCGTCCATATTATCGCGGGCGACGCCGGGGAAATGATCCAACTTCTCGGAATCATTATCAAAATGGGCGCGACCAAAGCCGATTTCGACGCCACGATGGCCGTGCACCCGACCTCGGCCGAGGAATTGGTGACGCTGCATACCCGCACCATGCGCTACGAGCAGCCGAAGCTCGATCCGGGCGAGGCGCCGGCGTTGATGGACGAGGAGCAGATGCCCTGATCAGGGCTGTCTGGTTCCGCGGCGCGGCCTCTGCCGGGACGTCCCAATTGCGGGTCGCAATCGGCTTCACATATATGTTAAAGACCCGGCGCGTTTATTTGCCTCGGCAATTGCTGCCAACTGGATGAGACTCATGCTTTCCGAACCCTGGTCGCCAAAAACCTGGCGGACAAAGCCCATCGAACAGGCGCCGGTTTACCCGGACATCGCCGCGCTCTCGGATGTGGAGCGGCAGCTGGCGTCGTTTCCGCCGCTCGTCTTTGCCGGCGAGGCGCGCAAGCTGAAGGCGCTGCTGGCGAAGGCGTCGAAGGGAGAGGCGTTCCTGTTCCAGGGCGGCGATTGCGCCGAAAGCTTCGCCGAACACGCGGCCGACAATATCCGCGATTTCTTCCGCGTCTTCCTGCAGATGGCGGTGGTGATGACCTTTGGCGCGGCGCTGCCGGTGGTCAAGGTTGGCCGCGTCGCCGGCCAATTCGCCAAGCCGCGCTCCGAGCCTTTCGAGAAGAAGGGTGATGTGTCGCTGCCGAGCTATCGCGGGGATATCGTCAATGACATCGCCTTCACCGAGGCGGCGCGCATCCCCGATCCGCAGCGCCAGCTCGATGCCTATCGGCAGTCGGCTGCGACGCTCAATCTGCTGCGCGCTTTCGCTTCGGGCGGCTACGCCAATCTCGAGAATGCGCATCGCTGGATGCTGGGCTTCATCAAGGACAGCCCGCAATCAGCCCGCTATCAGGAACTGGCCGACCGGATCACCGAGACGCTCGGCTTCATGCGGGCGATCGGGCTTGACCCGGAGTCGCATCCGGAATTGCGGCAGACGGATTTCTACACGTCGCATGAGGCGCTGCTGCTCGGCTTCGAAGAGGCGCTGACCCGCGTCGATTCGACGACCGGCGATTATTACGCGACCTCAGGCCATATGCTCTGGGTCGGCGACCGCACGCGCCAGCTTGATCACGCGCATATCGAATATCTGCGCGGGATCGAGAACCCGCTTGGGCTCAAATGTGGCCCGTCGCTGACGCCGGAAAACCTGATCCAGCTTATCGAACGGCTCGATCCCGCCAATGAGCCGGGACGGCTGACCCTGATCTGCCGGTTCGGCGCCGATAAGATCGGCGACCACCTGCCGAAGCTGATCCGCGCCGTTCAGCGCGAGGGCCGCAACGTGCTGTGGGCCTGCGACCCCATGCACGGCAACACGATCAAGGCGGTGTCGGGCTACAAGACGCGGCCCTTCGAGCGCATCATGAGCGAAATCCGCAGCTTCTTTGCCGTACATCACGCCGAAGGTAGCTACGCCGGCGGCGTGCATCTCGAAATGACGGGCAAGAACGTCACCGAATGCACCGGCGGCGCGCGCGCGATTTCGGAGGCTGATCTTTCAGACCGCTACCACACCTATTGCGACCCGCGTCTCAACGCCGAGCAGGCAATCGAAGTTGCCTTCCTCGTCGCGGAATTGCTCAAGGCTGAGCGGCTGCAACGCCCGCTGGCGGAAGTCGCGGCGGAATAGAACATCCGCCGTCGTTCGCGGCGTGTTCCTCCTGTGCTATACGAACAAGGTTCGTCAGTCGAAGAACTGCGACACAGGAGGAAAGTCCATGGCGTGGAAAACGACGATTACGGTGCTGGCTGTTTTGGCCTTCGCGCCGCCGGCCTTCGCGACAGAAATGATGTCTGGCCATCATGCCTGCCCGTCCGGTGACAAGAAGGGCAGCTGCATGGTCCATCAACAGCATCATTACATGGGTCATCATGCTTGTGCGCATGGCAGCAAGAAGGGCGGCTGCATCATGCAGCACTCAATGGGCCATCATGCGACGCCATCCGGCGACAAGAAAGCCGGTGCGATGACGCATTAGCCGCGTCGCAATTGCCATTGTGGAATTTTTGGTCGGCCGAGTGCGTTACGTGCTCGGCCGTTCCTTTTCGCGCATCGTCATTTCGTTGCCGCGCCAGACGAAATCGTTGACGACCCATGCGTCGACGTAGACGACGGGCAGCATCAGGTCACGCAAAAGGAACAGAAACGGCATCCGCCAGGAAAAATGCCATTTGTTGGACAGGGCCAACGCGGCCTCGCCGCTATAAAGCACGCCAAGGACAAGGGCTGCGGCCAGCAGCGGGTTGAAGCCGAACAGCGCGCCGGCATAGGCGCCGATGACGGCGGGCGTCGCGGACCCTGACAGAATTTCCGGCAGGAAATGCAGCGGAAACGTCTTGCGCCGCATCCGCGCCCAGCGGATTTGCCGGCTCCAGATATCCGGCAGCGTCCGTTTGCCCAGAGGCTGCGGGAAGGGACTGTCGACAAGATTGATATGAAGACCGGTGGAACGCACGACCTTCGTGGAGGCGGCGTCTTCAGCGATCTCCATCGCGAGCGCGCGGATGCCGCCTGCGGCGTCGAGAATATCGCGACGCCAGAGCATGTTCTTGCCCTGGGCAAAGCCGGTGCCGACACCGTCGGCGGCATATTGCCAGCGCGCTTGATAGGTATTGAGGAAGGCGATCTCGAGTTCGGCCCAGACATTCTGCGGATGCGAGCCTTGTGGCATCGAGCAGACGAGGCCAGTCGTCGGCTTCCAGGCGGCCATGAGCCGCTGGATATAGTCGCGCGGCATCAGCACATTGGAATCGGCGAGAATAATCCAGTCGTGACGCGCCGCTTCCCAGCCGCGCACGCAATTGTTGAGCTTTGGATTGGCGCTCACCCGCTCCTCGCCGATGATCAGCCTGGCCGGCACCTGCGGATTGGCCGCGATCAGCTTTTGCAGCACTGGGATGACCGGGTCGTTGCTCCGGGCGACGCCGAAGATGACCTCATAGTGCGGGTAGTCGAGCTTGAAACTCGACCCGAGCGTGTCCTCGCAGAAATTATCGATGCCGCAACAGGGGCGCACGATCGAAACGGGGGGCGCGTCCGGAGCTGGCGGCAGCGGGGTTGCGCGCGGCTTTGAGTGCCAGATCGCAATACCGTCGCTGATCAGATTGAGGACGACCAGAACAAGACATGTGAGGGCCAAGGCCCAGGCTAGCGTCATCAGCGGCGCCTCCGCACCTTTTCAGTTTGCTTACGTTGGCCCAGGAACGCAATCCGGAGGCTGTGAGAAAGTTGGTGACCGAGCATCAGCCTTGCGATCCAGCGGTTGCGAGGGTAGGCGTTAGCGAAAGGAAGATCATGCCACCCGTAGTCCGTTTTGCCCCTTCGCCCACCGGTCGAATCCATATTGGTAACGCCCGGACGGCGCTTATCAATTTTCTTTTTGTAACAAAAGACCGTGGCCGATTCATTTTGCGTTTCGATGACACTGACCTGGTCCGGTCACGGGAAGAGTATGCGTTATCCATCGAAAACGACCTGAAATGGCTCGGGATCGTGCCGGACGCCATTGTCCGTCAATCGCAGCGATTCGAACTCTACGATGAAGCTGCGGAGAAATTGCGGTCGGCTGGGCGGCTCTATCCCTGCTATGAAACGGCCGAGGAGCTTGAGCGCCGCCGCAAACGACAACAGGCACGCGGGCTGCCGCCAGTCTATGACCGCGCCGCACTTTCGTTGACAGCCGAGGACCGGGCGGCGCTCGAAGCGCAGGGGCGAAAGCCGCATTGGCGTTTTCTGCTCGATCACACCATCATCCGCTGGAACGATCTTGTCCGCGGTGACAGCCATATCGATTCAGCCTCGCTCTCCGATCCGGTTCTCGTGCGCGAGGACGAAACCTACCTCTACACCTTGCCCTCCGTCGTCGATGACCTCAATCTCAAGATCAGCCACATCATCCGCGGCGAAGATCACGTTACCAATACCGCGGTCCAGATTCAGCTTTTCGAAGCTTTGGGGGGCGCCGTACCAGTGTTCGGCCACCATAATTTGTTGACCACGGTGTCGGGCGAGGGGTTGTCGAAACGCAGCGGCGCGCTCTCGATTGGGACCTTGCGGGATGAAGGGATCGAATCCCTGGCGGTTGCCGCCTTTGCCGTCCTGACCGGAACCTCGGACGCCGTTCATCCCGTCCAGTCGCTCGATGAACTGGCCGCGGATTTCAATTTTTCGCATGTCAGCCGCAATCAGGCGAAGTTTGATCCAGCCGAGCTCAAAAGCCTCTCGGCGCGCAACCTGCATCAGATGAGTTTCGAAGCGGCTGAGGCCCGACTCGCCGCCGCCGGGATAGAAGGGCCGAAGGCCGAACCTTTTTGGATGGCCGTGCGCGGCAATCTCGAAATATTTGCGGATGTCGCCGACTGGTGGGGCGTCGTCACGGGGGAAATCAAACCGGCGATTGAAGACGCGGATTTCATCGCCGCGGCGCGCGAAACCTTGCCTGCCGAACCCTGGGATCAGACAACCTGGTCGGCCTGGACCAATGCGTTGAAGGCCCGCACCAACCGCAAGGGCCGGCCTTTATTTCATCCGTTGAGGCTGGCTCTGACCGGCCGGGAACAGGGGCCGGAACTCGCCGGGCTCCTGCCGCTTATTGGGCGGGCGAAAGCTGAGGCCCGACTATCCGGACACGCCGCTTGACGCCATCGGCGCCCGTGACCTCGGTCGTCTCGCCGGCACCTTGCGGATAGGACGTCTGGTTGTTGACGCCGCCCGCGGAAATGCCCGCCGAATCAGTGCTCGCTGTGGGCACCTGCGCCGCAGCCGCCGCATCCCGGTCGGTCATATCGTCGCCATTGTCGTCCGTTTCATCCGTGTCCGCCGCCGGCTTACGCGGTTTTTTGCTCATGGCTTGGCCGGGCGCGGTCGGTCGCGCCATTTCGTCGGACTTTTCCTGCGTCACGACGATCTCGCCCTTTTTGCTGTGACTCAGCATGGCTTCCGCGTCGGCAAGCGTCGTTGCCCATGAAGCGCCGGCTGCTCGGCACGAACACGCCGGATCGAGCGTCTTCTGATATTTGAGCGCCGCCGGCAGGCTCATATAGGGTTTGCCGTCGAGTCCGACGGCCGTCTGGATATCCGAGCCTGGAACGCGCGAATAGACGCTCGCGTCGGCGGCGGGGCAGGAGGCTTTGCAGAAGTCTGCCAGCGTGTCCTGATCGCGGCCGGGCGCATAGGCGATCGGAAAGAATGCGCCGTCGCAATGGCGCACGCAGAGCAATTCCGATCCGCCCGAGGGGCCTTGTGCCGTTTCGGGCGGCGCTGCTGCGTCGGGCAAGGGTGGGGAATCGATTCCCGGCTCGCCCTGATCTTGGTTTGGGCCGCCGAAAAGACCGCCGAGGAACCCGCCGCCTCGATTAGCCGTCTGTTGACGGCAATAGGCGTTATAGCTCGCGACCAATTGCTGACGCTGGGGCGAATCGAGCACGTAACGGGCGTTCGATTCGAGCTGGCCGACGCTCGCCCGCAATTGTTCGATCTGCGCATTCACTTGGCCGCATTGCGGCGGTGGTGCCGAGCCGAAAAAGAGAAATTGCTGTCGGTCGCAGCCGAGTTTGTGGCCATAGGCCTCGGCACGTTGGAGACCGGCGCGTTGGCTGCGGATCTGGCCCGAATATGGGTTGGCGCGCATGCTGGACCGGTCGAGCGCCGCGATCTGCCCACGCAACGTATCGCAATTCGCGCCTTGCGCTGCGGCGGTGTGCCAAGCGTCGGGAAAGATCGTAAAAACCGCCAATGTCGTCGCCAGCGCCAGTGCGCCAGCGGCGCTGAGCGAACGGAACTGTCGGAAGGCGAAAAACCGGCGCGAAAAACGCGTCATCCCAACCTCGTCACGCGGAAACCGCTTGCGGCGCGCAGCCTCTGCACAGACTGAAGGGCTTCTGCTTGGTGCCTGCGGCGAAACAAGCGCATCGGCGCTTGCTGCGATTAGCCACGCGACCGCGACGTTTTCAAGGCCGACTTTTTAAAGCTGCTTGGCGAACCCTAATGCAGCAGACGTTTGAGGCCGTCGATGTCCTGCTCGACGAGTTCGTCGCCATAGGCACCCTTGACCTGCGATTTAAGCACGATTTCGGACGCTTTGGTGGCTGCGTCCGCCGCTGCACCGCGGACCTGATCGAGAGCCTGCATCTCGGCCGACGCGATTTTGTCTTCGGCCTGTTTGGTGCGGCGTTGGACGAAATCGCTGGCGCGCTCATGTGCTTCCTTGGCGATGAGTTCCGCCTCGACCTGCGCCTGCGCAATAATCGCCCTGGCCTCGTCTTCGGCTTCTTTCTTTTTCTGCACGAACGAGGCGAGCAGCGCCTCCGCCTCTTTGCGCAAGGCGATGGCTTCATCGATCTGCGCCTTCACACGCGCGCCGCGAGCGTCAAGCGCGTTCGCGACCTTCTTATGCAGGCCGAAATAGCCAAGCAGACCGACGAAGGTGATGAAGGCGACGGTATCCCAAAATTCTGCGTCGAAATGCATGGCGCCGCTCCGCTCTTAAACCTTGAGTTTCGCAATGGCATCAGCAACGGCCGCAGGGTCCGCCGGCTTGCCGGTGATATGTTCGAGGATGGCCGTCGTTGCCTCCTGCGCGATCTGGCCGACATTGGCCATGGCTTTGGCCTTTGTCTCTTCGATCTGCTTTTCGGCAACGGCCAATTTCGCCGCGAGCTCGCTATCAAGCGCATGGCGCTTGGCCTCCGCCTCGGCGGCGAGCTTGGCGTGCGTTTCCTGTGCCAGGTTTTGCGCATTGGTGCGCGCATCGGCGAGAGTCTTCTGATAATCCGCCGAGGCTTGATCTGCTTCTTTGCGCTTGGCGTGCGCCGCCAGCACATCGGCATTGATCTTGTTATGCCGAGTCTCGAGAATATTCGCGACGCGCGGCAGTGCGATGCGCGACATCAAAAGATAGAGTGCGCCGAAGGTCAGCACGAGCCAGATCAATAGCGACGCGAAGTTAGTCGTATCGAACGGGGGAAACGGCTCTGCCGCCGGGGCCGGCTGCGTTTGTGTGGCAGTCGTATTTTCGAGACCGTTCGCCATGACTTTAATTCTCAATCAAGGTCTTAATCGCAAAGGCAAGCGCGGGCTCGCATGCGAGCCCGCGTCAATTCAATTAATGAAGTGCGAACAAGAGCAGCAGCGCGATGAGGAAGGCGAAAAGGCCGAGAGCTTCTGCCAATGCGGCGCCGACGAAGGCGCGACCGAACTGCGCATCCGACGCCGTCGGGTTGCGCAACGCGCCGGAGAGGAAGTGGCCGAATACCAGACCCACGCCGATAGCTGCGGCGCCCGTACCGACCGCCGCGAGACCGGCGCCGATATATTTCCCCGCAGTGACGATATCGCCGGGGCTCGCGAGTGCATCTGTCATATCTAAACTCCTGCCTATTTTGAAGGGCGACCGATCTGTTGTTGCGCTCTTTATTCAGTGGCCCGGATGAATTGCGTCATTGAGATAGACGCAAGAAAGGATGGTGAAGATGTAGGCTTGCAAAACTGCGACGAAGAGTTCGAAGCCCAAGAGAACGACGTTTGCAGCGAAGGGTAATATCGCGACGAGCCACAAGGCGGCGCCCGCGCCGAGCAGCGCGGTGACGAAACCCGCCATCACCTTCAGGGTGATATGGCCGGCCAGCATGTTGGCGAAGAGACGGACGGAGAGGGTGACCGGCCGGATCAGGAAGGAAATAACTTCGATCAGCACGATGAACGGCAAAAGCCATATCGTGACGCCGGACGGCACAAACAGCTTCAGGAAGTGCAGGCCGTGTCTGGAGAAGCCGACTGCGAGCACGACGAGAATCACCAGCATCGCCAGTGCGAACGTGACGACAAGTTGGCTGGTGATCGAAAAGCTGAACGGGAGCAAGCCAAGAAGATTGCAGGCCAGCACGAACATGAAGATCGTGAAGATGAGCGGGAAGAATTTCATACCCGCCGTGCCCGCCGTCATTTTCACGGTCGAGGCGACGAATTCGTAGGACATTTCGGCCGCGGACTGCAGTCGGCCGGGTACCAGCGAGTGCTGCGAAGTGCCGAGCAGCATGATGATGGAGACGAAAGCGAGCACCAGCAGCATGAAGAGCGAGGCATTGGTAAAACCAATGTTGAGCCCGAGCAAATGGAAGGGGACGAAAGGCTTGACCGCAAATTGATGAATTGGATCCATTGCTAAACCCGCACCCTTACGTCTCGATCCGTGGCGCCCAGGCGCCGGCTCAATTCTTCTACTTCCGTCAGCGCCCGGGCTTTTTCGGCCCAAGTGCTGTCCGATAAATATTCAACATTCCGGCCGCCAGCCCCAAAAAGAGGAAAGCGATCAGAAAGATCGGGGCCGTATGCACCCAGGCATCGATCTGCCAGCCAATGAGAGCTCCGACGCTGATCGCAGAGATGAACTCGACGAGCACGCGAAGGCCGAGATTCGCAGCGCCAAGCGATTGGCCGGAGAGAACCGGCGTCGTCATCGTCTCCGATTCGTCCGGATTTCGATGCTCAGCGAGCGCATTCGACAATTTGGAAAGCCGCGCCTGCAAAGCGGCGTCTTCTTCGGCCTTCCGCCCCTCATTGATATGGCCAATTTCCCGCCGGCCGTCCGAGTCCTCACCCTGTGTCATCGCCATTCCGCCTTGTCATCCAGCGGGACTGGCGCTCTATAATGTGTCGCGGCACAAAAAGCGAGCGCCACCATAGTGCCGTGTGAGGGCAGGCGCGGTGCCGATCTATGCCTTAGAAAGCGGCAGCACCATAAAAATGCCGCCTGCTACTGTCAAGCTGGCGACGGTCGTTCTAAGGCTATGATGAGGCTTGAATTTTCGCTACGCTTGCTGCCGCAGTGCCGGATATGACAAAAGGCTTGGCGACGTGCGGAAAAACGGCCTTGGGCCGTCGGCGCTGGCCCAAACCCTCGCAACGGCGGCCACAGATTTTTCAGCAGGCGATATGAAAGCGGCCCCGTGACCGACGCGCCTTCGATTTTCCAAGAAACTTTGCAAGAAACCTTGGTGGTGACCCCAGAGGATCGGCCGATTGATGTCGCCGATCCGTTCTGGCGCAAGGCACAGCGCCGGTTTCCGCAGATTCTTCTGGGCGTCCTGCTGCTGCATCTGACGATTCTCCTGCTTTTATTTTTGATGGACCAGCCCGATAACGACGGCGCCCCCCCGGTGAAGGAAATTCCCGTCGAGATTGTCGTCCAGCCCCCGCCACCTCCGCCCCCGCCTCCGCCCAAACCGGAACAAAAGAAGCCGGAGCCGAAACCGAAGCAGCAGCCGCCGAAGCCGAAGTACCAGCATGAGGAAAAGCCGGCCTTCGACGCGCCGCGCGCCGCCAATCAGGAGACGATCAAGCGCGAGGCACTTGACGATAAGACGCGCGCCCCCGTGCAGGAGCAAAAGCCGACACCGGCCAACGAGACGAAGCCCACGCCCGAGGCGCCGAAGCCGGCGCAGAATGCCGCGCCGGAGGCCGCGCAACAGACAACTTCACCTGAGAAGCCGTCGCCGGACGAGAAGGACGCCGAGGCTCTGGACAAGGCCGCGCCGGTACAAGCGCGAAAATCGCAACGCCGGATGCGCGAGACCAAGCATCGCGCGACGTTGCCGGACGATGAGCGCGGCGCCGTCGCGCGCGAGCTCGCTTCTCTGGAGCCGTCCCCCAACTTCACGTTTGCTGCGAAAACCGAAGTCTCGCCTGTCTCAGGCGGGACGGAAGACATGCGCTATCTTTCGGTCCTCTTCGGCTTGATCATGCGGCAGCGGCATATGCCACCCCGCGTTCTCCATAACGATGTCGAAGTGGTCGTCGCTTTCTGGGTCGACGATTCCGGCGCGCTGGTACAGACCGAACTTTATCGTACGAGCGGTTATCCCGAATACGATCACGAGGCCGTCTCGGCCGTTCGCCGCGCCGCGCCGTTTCCGCAGCCGCCTTATGGCGAACCGCACGGCTTTATCGCCAAGATGGATTTTCCGGCGCGTTAGATTTTCCGGCGCAGCAATGGCTGAAACGAAAACGGTCTCCGCAGCCGCGCTGCAGAGACCGTCTGACAGAAAATGACAATTATGTCAGGAAGCGCTGGCTTTATTGCGCCAACGAATCCGCGCCGGCTTTGTAGATGCCGTCGACGACTTTCTTGGCGGCGTCGTCAGTCGTACCCTTCACCGCTTTGTACTTGCCGGTCCAGATGACGTCCGAGCCCGAACCGTCGGCGACCACCTTGATCGTCGAGATGTAATCCTTCACCGGCAGCGGGCTTTTGAGGATGCGATAGGTGTATTTGTGATCAGCTTTGTCCCACGATACAAGCCGCTCGACGATGGTGCCGCCACCCTTCAGGCTCAGAGTGCGGATCTTCTTGCCATGCGACAGTTCGCATTTCGCGACCGCGGGATGCCAGGTGCCGATGCCGCAGAAATCGCCAACCTTCGCCCAGACATCGCTGACGGAGTGGGTGGACGTGGCTTTATAATCCGAGTCAATCGCGAAGGCGGATACGCACGACAACAACAACGCGGCCGAGCCGGCCGCGAGCACTAATACTTTTTTCATAGGGCGTTTCTCCCATTATTCCCATGATCTCTGGGCTTTTTAACTTAGCCTCTGGCGCCACGCGCTGGCAATCCCGCGGGCTCGGCCCAGGATTATCGCGGCCTGCCTAAAGAAACGCGCCGGGAAGGTCCCGGCGCGAAACAATCAGCAGCAATCAGACACGTCGCTTAGTAGTGGTCGTGATGATGATGAATCACAACGACGTGGTGATGGTGGTGGTAATCATGATGAAAGCCGCCATGATGCACGACGACGACATGGTCAGCCATGGCCGCGACAGGCGCGAAGGCGACGGCCGAAGCCAGGACGATCGCCGCAACAATTTTCTTCAACATCAGGATACTCCCCTTTTTTGTTCTGAGAGCCGCGACCGCGCCGCGATTCTCTCAACCCCTATATCCAAATCGCGTCCTTAACGGCGGCTGAACTTGGCCGTAGGCGATGCACACAGAGTAGGCATCGGGTTGGGCCTTGGATAAACAGCTTGCGGGTGTTATGCGGGCGCGAAAGCCTAGAGCGGGATGCGAAAAAGTGGATACCGGTTTTTCGCACCAATCCCGCTCTAAATTACTAGAATCGATCACGTTCATGACTTTGGATCGGTCGATCCAAAGTCATCGCGATCTAAGGGGTAACGAAATGAGCGAGATTTGGTTGCGTACAGGCGAAGCGACAGTTTTGGCGGCGGAGGGGCAATTCACCGACGCAATGCCTGAGGTGATGATCGGTGATGTGCGTGGGCCAGTCGGGCAAGCGTTCGCGTCGATGGCGGGGCAGGTCGCAGGCCACCCGCGCATGTTCGTCATTCGCGATCTCAATCAGCAGGTCCGCCCAGCGACCATGATGACCACCAAAATGACGGTGCGCTCAGAAGCTTATGTCGAATTGCTGGGCGGCATCGTGCAGGCGGCGACGGGCGATGCGATCGTCGATTGCCTGTCCGAAGGAATCCTGCCGAAGAACAAGGCCAACGATCTCTGCATGATCATCATGATCTGGCTCGATCCGCGCTGCGCCACAGACGAAAATCTCGATCGCCGCGATCTTTATCGTACCAATTACGACGCGACGAAGCTCGCGATCTCGCGCGCCATGAAGGGTGAGCCAACGGTCGAGCAATTGATCGCCAACCGCAAGACGATTAGCCATTACGCCCTCGAAGGCGTGTTCGACTGATCACGCCCACGTGAAAATGGCGGCTCCGGCGGCGAACGCCAGCACGCAGGCGACAGGAAAGCCAAGCGCGAAAAGAAGTGCGGTCCGCGACTGCACGCGCAGCAGCAAAAGGATGAGCGCCGAGATCGCGCTCATGCAAAAGAAAAACGACACAACGAGACCGGCGACGATGTCTAAAGTCTTCGTTGCCGGCTCCTCGGCTGAGAACCAGAAAGCTTTGATAAGGCCGAGATAGATCACAATATCGAACCGAACGACGGCGAAAGGAATGACGCAAACGCGGCGTTGCGCACCCGGCGTCTCGCTCACACCGCCTCGAGGAAATGTTCGACTTCGGTCAGTTCGACCGACACCAATTGGCTGATGCCGCGTTCGGCCATCGTCACACCGAAGAGCCGGTCCATCCGCGCCATGGAGATCGGATTGTGCGTGATGGCGACGAAGCGCGTGTCGGTACGCTTCACCATCTGTTCAAGCAGATCGCAGAAGCGTTCGACGTTGGCGTCGTCGAGCGGCGCATCGACTTCATCGAGCACGCAGATCGGTGAGGGATTGGTGAGGAAGACGGCGAAGATCAGCGACATCGCCGTCAAAGCCTGCTCACCACCGGACAGAAGCGAGAGCGCCTGCATGCGCTTGCCCGGCGGCTGTGCGAGAATCTCAAGCCCGGCTTCCAGTGGGTCTTCGGATTCGACAAGCTTCAATTCCGCCGCGCCGCCACCAAAGAGCGTCGTGAAGAGGTCCTTGAAATGCGCGTTCACAGCGTCGAAGGCGCCGAGCAGCCGTTCGCGGCCTTCCTTGTTGAGGTTCTGGATCGCCTGACGCAGACGGCGGATCGCTTCGGTCAAATCCTCGCGCTCGCTCGTCAGGTTCGTCCGGCGCGTTTCGGATTCGGTCAACTCTTCATCGGCGCGAAGATTGACGTTGCCCAGCCGTTCACGCTCCGCCTTCAGTCTTTCGAGTTTGGCTTCGACGCTCGGCGCATCGGGCAATTCATCATCGCGCTCGACGTTGGCAAGTGCCGCAAGGCCTCTCGGATCGCATTGCAATTCGGTTTCTATGTGATGGGTGATCGCGGCGAAGCGTTCGCGCGCCCCTTCGAGCCGCGCCTCATCGCGTGCCTTTTCTTCGCGTGCGGTGCTCATGGCCTCGAGTGCCTTGCGCGCGGCTCGGTCGGCGTCAGTCAGGCGTTCTTCGGCTTTGGCGCGTGCGTCAGCGGCGGCACGGCGCGCGTTTTCGGCGGTTTCGATCTGATCCATCAGATTGCGGCGCAAGCGCAAAAATTCGCCAGGCGTATCGGCGAGTTTTTCCTGTTCGACCGCGGCTTCCTTGAGACGTGAGTCCAATTCGCCGATCTGGGATTGCGCGCGCTCGCGCCGGTTATTCCAGGAGCCGCGCTCCTCGCCGATCGCCGCAAGACGCTTCGTCCGCGTCTGCATCTCATGGATCAGCGCTTGCAGATGCGCGCGCGCTTCGGCGGTTGCGGTACGATTCTGCGCGGCCTTGGCACGCGCCGCCTCCAGCGCCATCGCAAGTTCAGGCGTCGCAACGAGTTCGGCCAGCGCCGCCTCGGCTTTGGCCTGATTGGCGCGGGCTTCGTCGCGGCTCGCGGTCAAGCGCTGCGCGGCTTCCTCGCGTCCCGATAGCCGGGCTGCGACTTGAGCCTTCTTGCGCTCGGCTTCGGCGGCGGCTTCGCGCGTCTGCTCGACAGCACGCAGGGCGTCACGGTGCGCTTGGCGCGCCTTGGCTTCCGCCTCGGCCTTCACCCGCAGATCGGCCTGCGCCGCCTCGGCTTTGGCTTTGACCTCATCAGCGGAGTGACGTGCGATCTCGGCATCGCGCGTAAGATCGCCAAGCCGGTTCTTTTCGGCGAGGCGCCGGGCCGCGGGCGTCGGCGCTTCCGCCGCAAAACAGAAACCGTCCCAGCGCCAGAGATCGCCTTCCACGGAGACGAGCCGCTGACCGGGCCGCAATTGTGCCTGCAAGGCCTTGCCGGCGCTTTGGGCGACGACGCCGATTTGCGCCAGCCGCCGTGCCAGAGCGGGCGGCGCGCTGACATATTGCGCAAGCGAGTCGATTCCGACGGGCAGGATGGGATCGTCATAGCTCGAGAGCATATCCCAATAGGCCGGGGCGGTCACATCGATCGAGGCGTCGAGATCGTCGCCGAGCGACGCGCCGAGCGCCGCCTCATAGCCCTTGGCGACGCTGATTTCTTCGACGACCGCGGGCCAGCGGCTTCCGCTCGGCGCGGAAAGCAATTTTGCCAAGGTTTGAGCTTCGGTCGCAAGACTTTGCGCCTTGCGTTCCGCGTCCTGCCAAGGGCCGCGCGTGTCCGCCTCAGCGCGGCGCGATTCGGCATGAGCGGCCTCGGCGGCGAGCATATCTTTTTCCGCCGTTTCGGCGGCCGCCTTCGCGGACTCGAACGCCGCGCCGAACAGGTCATCTGCGACCGCATTTTCGATCTCGGTACGCAGGGCGGCAAGTTCCGCGCTCACCTTTACAAGCTCGGCCTCGAATTGCGAATATCTCTGCGTCTCGTCGCGGAGATTTTTGTTCAGCGCATTGCGCTGCGCTTCGACATTAGAGAACGCACTTTGCGCAGTGCCGAGCGCGGCCTCGGATGTCGCGAGCGCCGTTTCCGCTTCGGCGAATTTTGCGCGCGCGGCGGATTCGGCATCCGTATCATCGGCACCGAATGCCGCGAGTTCCTCGGCTTCGTTATCGAGCCGCGTCAGCACCGAGGCGGCATCCTCGATCAAAGCCTGCTCGCGGCCGAGGTCGGCATTCATCTGCGCGATGCGCCGCTCAAGCTCAGCTAGGCGCGCCTTGGCGCGGCGCTCTTCGCCGTCAAGCGTTTCGCGCGCCAGCACCAGTTTCTGCAATTCGCTACCGGCATTGGCCTCGGCTTCGCGCAGGGGCGGTAATTCATGCGCCGCGACAGCCTGCAAACGCGCCGTCTCGGCCTGATGCAATGTCGCGTCGGCGACGAGCTTCAGATCGTCTTCGACTTTTTGGCCGGCGGCAGTGAGCTGCGCATTGGCTTCGCCGAAATTGACGAGCGCAAGCAAGGCCTCGTTGCGCTTGATGTCGGTGGCGAGGACACGATAGCGCGTCGCCTGCCGCGCCTGACGCTTCAGCCCGTCGATCTGCGCTTCGATCTGCTTCACAACGTCTTCGAGACGCACGAGATTGTCTTCGGCCCCCTTTAGCCGAAGCTCGGCCTCATGCCGGCGCGAATACAATCCGGCGATGCCGGCGGCCTCTTCGAGGATGCGTCGCCGTTGCTGCGGTTTGACCGAGATCAGTTCGCTGATCTGCCCCTGCCGCACCATGGCGGGCGAGCGAGAGCCGGTAGATGCGTCTGCAAACAACAATTGCACGTCGCGGGCACGGACTTCGCGGCCGTTGACGCGAAAGCTCGATCCGGCATCGCGTTCGATACGCCGGGTGACTTCAATTACCTCGTCGTCGTTGAAAACCGCCGGGGCGGTGCGCGCACTATTGTCGAGCGTCAGGCGCACTTCGGCCATGTTGCGGCCGGTCCGGTTGCCGCTGCCGGAGAAGATCACGTCGTCCATTTCGGCGCCGCGCATATTCTTCGACGAGCTTTCACCCATCACCCAGCGCAAGGCGTCGACGAGATTGGACTTGCCGCAGCCGTTCGGCCCGACAATGCCGGTCAACCCCGGTTCGATCAGGAAATCCGTCGATTCGGCAAACGTTTTGAAGCCGGCGATATGAAGTTTCTTAAATTTCATCGCCGTATGCGACTTTCACTTTCATCTAATCTCTCATGGCCGCCTGTGCGAAAATGCTCCCGATTACGGGCAAGGGCGCCCGCCAACGCAAGGCAAGGCGGCGCTTTTTCTGTGCGCAACGCCGTCCCGATTGGTCAGGCGTTCGCCGGGACAATGATCTTGCCGATCGGCCAGAGCGCGATACCGGCAAGCTTCAGGTGTGCCCAGGCGAAGGGCAGGCCGATGATAGTGATCGCCCACATCGCCGCAGTGATAACGTGGCAGAGCGCGAGCCACCAGCCGGCAAGCACGAGCCACAGAATATTGCCCAGGAAGCCAAGCGGACCGGTGCCGAAGTCGTCGCGGCCGGTCATCTGGGCGCGCGGAACGGCTCGGCTGCCGAAGGGCAATAATGTATAGGCGGCGATGCGGAATGCAGCCGGGGCCCATGGCAGGCCGATAATTGTGATCGCCATGATGATCCCGGCGATCACCCAGGCGACCGACATCCAGATGCCACCGAACGCGATCCACAGCACGTTCAAGAGAAACTGCAGCAGGTTCAAAGCGACCTCCTGTGCTTGGGCGCCACCCGCATCCTATCTTACTTCTTTGCGACCAGCGGATCGAGGATTTTGGTCAGTGCAGCGACCGGCATTTCGCCGCTATATTTCGTGCCATTGATGAAAAAGGTCGGCGTCGCATCGATGGCGAAGTCCTTGCCTGCATCCTCGCGCTCCTTGATGACCTTATCGTAGAGCTTCTGGTCGTTGAGACAGGCCTGGAAATCCTTGTCGCCCATGCCGGTCTGTTTCATCAGGCCGGCAAGCGCGTCGATGGGTGTGTCGGAATAGGCCCAGGACTGCTGCGCGTTGAAAAGGAGATCGATCACAGCCGTGCGCTTGTCGCCATCGCCGGAGCAGCGTGCCAGCATGAAGGCCGCAGCCGCGCGCGGGTCGAGCGGGAATTCTCGCAGCGCGAAACGCACCTTGCCGGTCTCGATATATTTGCTCAGCAGCGTCGGATAGGTCTCGGCATGGAAACGGGCGCAATGCGGGCAGGTCATCGAGGCATATTCGATAATCGTGACGGGTGCGTCGGCTTTGCCCTGGACAATATCAGGCAGCGCTTGCGGCGCATTCAACTTCTCGGGCGGGATCGTCACGGTCTGCGCTTGTGCGGGCCAAAGCTGCATGGCCGAAACGCCGCCGATGGCGACCGCCACAATCATTCCGAGCGCACGCATGGCGGAAAACCGCTGATATCGAGACATAAACTCCCCCGTCGAAAATTCCGATTGAAGCCGGGCAGCTCTTCGGACGGTTTCCGATCACGAGGCGGGCTTGGGGTCAAGTGAATGTTCGATAATCTGGGCGCCAAGCCGCGCCAACGCCTCGCGCAACGGACCTTCGCTGACGTCGTGGACCATCGCTTCGGCCGCGGCGACCGCTTGGGGGGATGGCGGCCGCCTTCGCGCAACGGCGGCCCGGCGCGTCACAGGCCCTTGCCGCAGGGCAATCCGGTCGATGCAGGCAAAGCCCAAGTAGCCATTCACGCGTTCAATCACAATCGCGGCAAGATGCTGCAATTCGAGCGCGAACCCGCTTTCGACCCTGACGACCAATATCGCCGGCGCGTGTTCGGTCCGCGCAGGTCCGCGCGGCGGCCATTTCAGTGCCAAAGGCTCGGACATGGCCGCGAGCCTTTCGCCGACGATATCCTCCCAATAAAGGACGATCTGCGACTCGCCGAAGCCCTGCCGGGCAAGGACCGGATCGATCACCGCGCCGACGAGATCGGCCAGCGGCCGCGACCAGGGCGAATGAGACGGACGTTTCGACATGCGCCTTTATAGCCCGCGGCAGAGGCGGGATCAAAGAGAGGCGGGATCAAAGATTGAGATGCGCCGCCAAAGGCGCTACCAAGCCCGACTTGGTGACTTTTGGCTGGGATGATGACGCAGACTGACGATCCGCGGCGCAGGCGGGCTTTATTCCGCTCCTGGCATCGCGGGATGCGCGAGACGGACTTGCTGATGGGCCGCTTTGCCGATGCAGAGATCGCCCATCTCAGCGAGACGGAATTGAGCGATTATGAAGCGCTTCTCGAAGCGCAGGATCGCGATATTCTCGGCTGGCTGACAGGGGAGATTGAAATCCCGTCGTCCTTTGACACGCCGGTGCTGGGACGGTTGCGGCAGTTTCACACCCATGCCGGGCCGATCCATATCTGAGGCTCTGGCATCTGGAATTATTGACCCGTGACTGATCTGAAGCGCGCGACCGCCGAACTTGCCAAAAAAGGCTCGCTCGTCCTGGCCTCATTGCCGGACGGGTTCGATGCCTTTTGCATTGCCGACCTCAGCCGGGCTCTCGCGCCGACGGCCGAAGAGCGCGCCGTCGTGCTCGTCCACATCGCGCGCGACGAGCAACGTGCCCGTGCCTTCAATGAAACGCTGGCTTTCGTGGCACCCGAGATCGAGATTCTCGATTTTCCCGGTTGGGACTGCCAGCCCTACGATCGCGTCTCGCCCAATGCGGCGATCTCGGCGCGTCGGATGACGGTACTGTCGCGGCTCGCACGTTCGCGCACTGCCGCCGGACGGCCGCGCATTCTCTCGACGACGATCAACGCCGTCCTGCAACGTGTGCCGCCGCGCGAAAAAGTGGCGGCGGAATCTTTCTCAGCCGCGCCCGGCAACGCCGTCAACATGACGAGCCTGACCGAATGGCTTGAGAATAACGGCTTCGCGCGTGCCTCTGCCGTGCGCGACACGGGTGAATATGCCGTGCGTGGCGGCATCCTCGATCTTTTTGCGCCATCCATGCTGGAGCCGATCCGGCTCGATTTCTTTGGCGATACGCTCGAATCGATCCGTACCTTCGACCCGGAGACACAACGCACCGTTGCGCCGCTTCGCGCGGTCGATCTTGTGCCGGTCAGCGAAGTGCAACTGACGACGGACTCCATGCGTCGCTTCCGCCAGGGCTATGTCGGCGCTTTCGGCGGCGGCCTGCGCGGCGATACGCTTTACGAGGCGGTGAGCGAAGGGCGCCGCCATCCCGGCCTCGAACATTGGCTGCCATTGTTCTACGATGGGCTGGATACGCTGTTCGATTATATCGGCGGCGCGCCGCTGGTGCTCGATCCGCTGACCGACGAGGCCGCGACCGAACGCCTGGCGCAAATCCGCGATTATTACGATGCGCGGAAACACGCGCACGATAGCGACCCGTCCAATTCCGCCTATAAGCCGTTGCCGCCCGACGCACTTTATCTGCCGGCCGACGAATGGACGAAACAACTTGCCGCGCAAGGCACCGCGCGAGTCACAGCTTTTTCACCGCCGGAAGGCGGCAAGACTCTCGTCATCGATTGCGGCGGCAAGCTCGGCCGGAATTTCGCTGCCGAGCGCGCCGACGAGGGCGCGAATGTCTTCCACGCGGCGGCCGAACATGTTCAGGCTCTCCAGGCACAGGGCAAGCGCGTCGTCGTCGCTGGCTGGTCGGAAGGCTCACGCGAGCGTCTCGGCCATGTGTTGAAGGATTTCGGCCTGCACGCGGTCGAGCCGGTGTCGTCTTTCGCCGACGCGCTGCGTGCGTCGAAGGGAACCGTCGCTCTCGCCGTCATCGGGCTTGAGGCAGGGTTCGAGGCGCCGGACCTCGCGGTGGTCGGTGAGCAGGATATTCTCGGCGACCGTCTGATTCATGCGCGCAAGAAAGCCCGGCGCGCGCAGGATTTCATTGCTGAAGTCGGTGTGCTTTCGGCCGGCGATCTTGTCGTCCATGTCGGCCACGGCATTGGCCGCTTCCAGGGTCTCACGCCGGTCGAGGCCGCAGGCGCGCCGCATGATTGTCTTGAAATCCATTATGCCGGCGGCGACAAGCTTTTCCTGCCGGTCGAGAATATCGAGCTTTTGTCGCGCTACGGTTCGGAAGGCTCGGATGTCGAGCTCGACAGGCTCGGCGGCGCCGGCTGGCAGAAGCGCAAGGCGCGGATGCGCAAGCGCGTCCTCGAAATGGCCGCAGGCCTGTTGCGTATCGCCGCTGCGCGGCAGACGCAAGCGGCGCCGTGCCTGATTCCGCCCGAGCCACTTTATGAGGCGTTCTGCGCCGGGTTCCCGTATGACGAGACGGAAGATCAGGATGCCGCGATCGACGCCGTGCTCGACGATCTGGCGTCTGGCCGGCCGATGGACCGGCTGATCTGCGGCGATGTCGGGTTCGGCAAGACGGAAGTTGCGCTGCGCGCCGCCTTCGCCGCCGCGATCAACGGCAAGCAGGTCGCCGTCGTCGTGCCGACAACCTTGCTCGCGCGTCAGCACGCGAAGAATTTCGCCGCGCGCTTCGCCGGTCTGCCGGTGAAAGTGGCGCAGCTCTCGCGCATGGTTGGCTCGGCCGATACAAAGGTCGTCAAGGCCGGTCTCACATCGGGCGACATCGACATCGTTGTCGGCACGCATACTTTGCTCGGCGGCCAGATCGCCTTCAGAGATCTTGGCCTCGTTATCATCGACGAGGAACAGCATTTCGGCGTTAAACACAAAGAGCGGTTGAAGGAGCTGCGTGCCGAAGTGCATGTGCTGACGCTATCGGCGACGCCGATCCCGCGCACATTGCAGCTTGCGCTGACCGGCGTGCGTGAACTCTCGATCATCGCGACGCCGCCGGTGGACAGGCTCGCGGTGCGCACCGCGATCAGCCCCTTCGATACGCTGCTGGTGCGCGAAGCGCTGCTGCGCGAACGCTATCGCGGCGGCCAGAGTTTCTATGTCTGCCCGCGTATCGAAGATATCGAAGAGGCTGGCGCTTTCCTGCGTCAGAATGTGCCAGAGGCGAAGTTCATCATCGCCAACGGGCAGCTTCCGGCCTCGGAACTCGAAGCCCGGATGTCGGCCTTCTATGACGGCAAGTACGACATTCTGCTGTCGACGGCGATCGTCGAGTCGGGGCTAGACATCCCCCGCGCGAATACGCTCATCGTCCATCGCGCCGATATGTTCGGGCTCGCGCAGCTCTATCAATTGCGTGGCCGCGTCGGCCGCGCGAAGACGCGCGCCTACGCCTATTTCACCACGCCGATGAACAAGAAAATGACGCCGCAGGCGGAAAAGCGGCTTGGCATCCTGCAATCGCTCGACACGCTCGGCGCTGGTTTCCAACTCGCGACGCACGATCTCGACATCCGGGGCGCTGGCAATCTCTTGGGCGAGGACCAGTCGGGCCACATCAAGGAAGTCGGCTACGAGCTTTACCAGCAGATGCTGGAGGAGGCGGTTCTGGCATTGAAGTCGGGCATCGACGAGCCAGTGGAAGAAGCCTGGTCGCCGGCGATTACGCTCGGCACGCCAGTCACGATTCCAGAGGATTATGTTGCCGATCTCGATTTGCGGCTTGGTCTCTATCGCCGTCTCTCGACGCTCCAGACCGATACCGAGATCGAGGCCATGGCCGCCGAGATGATCGATCGCTTCGGGCCGCTGCCGCGCGAAGTCGAGCAATTGCTAACGCTCGTCGCGATCAAGGCGCTCTGCCTCAAGGCGAATGTCGAAAAGGTCGATGCGGGGCCGAAGGGTGTAACACTGGCCTTCCGCGACAATTCCTTCGCCAATCCGCAAGCGCTCGTGCGCTATGTCGCGGAGCAGGGGCCGCAGGCGAAAGTGCGCCCCGACATGCGCGTCGTCTTCATCCGCGATTTCGAACAAACGCCCGAGCGGCTCGAAGGGACGCGCGCGATCCTGCGTACGCTCGCTGCAATGGCGACCAAGAAGGCGGCGTAGGGCAGAAGCATCCGCCGGCGCTCCAAGCCGACGTCATTTTAACTTCCGGCGCTTTTGCTTTATTTGAAGGTGGCCTGCAGCGTGCGGTCATCGACATTGGAATGCATCATGAGCGCACTTTTCGCACCTCTTAAACTCCGCGGCATGGAGCTCGCCAATCGCATCGTCGTCTCACCGATGTGCCAATATTCGGCCGAGAACAATGGCGAGCCAAATACCTGGCATCTGATTCATCTTGGCACGATGGCGCTTTCCGGCGCCGCCATGCTGACCATCGAGGCGACGGCGGTCGAGCCGGACGGGCGTATCACGCCTGGCGATCTCGGCCTTTGGGACCATAAGACGGAAGCAGCGTTCCGGCCTGTGCTCGCTGCGATCCGCGCCTATTCCAACATCAAGGTGGCGATGCAGCTCGCTCACGCGGGCCGCAAGGCGTCAGCCATGTGCCGTGGGAAGGCGGCGCGCAGATTCCCCTCCACGAAGGCGGGTGGCTTGCGCACGCGCCCTCCGCCGTGCCGCAGCGCGAGGGTGAAGTGCCGCCGCAGCCGCTCGACAAAGCGGGACGCGACCGCATCCGCACGGGCTTCGCCGTGGCGGCCGAGCGCGCCAACCAGCTCGGCCTCGACGCGCTCGAGATTCACGGTGCGCACGGTTATCCGCTGCATGAATTTCTTTCGCCTCTGTCGAACCGCCGCGCCGACGAATATGGCGGCTCGCTCGAAAACCGCATGCGCTTTCCGCTCGAAGTCTTCGAGGCGGTGCGCGCAGCTTTTCCGGCCGACAAGCCGGTCGGCGTACGCGTCTCGGCGACCGATTGGGTCGAAGGTGGCTGGGACTTGAAGCAGACCATCGCCTATGCGGCGGAATTGAAGAAACGCGGCGTCGATTGGATCGACGCCTCCTCCGCGGGCGCGTCGCCGCTGCAGAAGATTCCGGTCGGCCCCGGCTATCAGGTGCCGCTTGCCGAAGGCATCAAGGAAGCGACGGGTGTCACCACTTTCGCTGTCGGCCTCATCACCGAACCGCAGCAGGCTGAAGACATTATCGCCAGTGGCAAAGCCGATCTCGTCGCGCTGGCGCGCGGCATGCTCTACGATCCGCGCTGGGGCTGGCACGCGGCCGCCGCGCTCGGCGGTCAGGTCGATGCACCCCAGCCTTATTGGCGCGCGCCGCCGCGCGAACACAAAAACATTTTTGGCGCAATCACCGACGGAAACCGCTGAACGCGGGGTGGCAATTGCCGCCGCTAGCCTTTGGCTCGCATTGGTGCACAGCGCGACTGCAGCCACAGCAATGCAAAGCCAATCGCTGGAATAAGCACGTCGCTATAGAGGATCGCGCCCGAATTGCCGGGCGCGAGATTTTGGGCCTTGGCGATCTGATAGACATGTCCGCCGGCCGCGCCGAGCAGAAAGAGCGATGGGCCGATAATGGCGGCGAGCCGCAGCCCGAAACCGCCGCGAAACGCAAGAAAGCCGACGACCGCGTAGCCAAGACTCGCAAAGCCGACCTCGGTTTGAAAAGGGCTGTTTGCCCAGCCGATGAACCGAGCCGCCATGTCACCGAAAAATGTATGCATGACGAAATTGTAGAAAAAGCTCACGCCGATCGAAAATAACAGGAAATACGAGAACAAGGCTTCAACGACGATTGCGGTGCCTAAAGGTTTTGGCGCGCGGGCGAGGGCGAAGCATGAGGCGATCAAACCGATTACGAAAAGGGTGACCGTGAAATTGCTAAGTGCGAAAGGGATGGCTGCGGCCATTGAAATGCTCTTCCTCGGACTTGCCTCAATCGCGATCGAGCTGCACTGCCTGATCGAGTATGATCCTCAGAGTTTCCGCATCTTCCGGAAATCCCGCCTCAATCCAGCGCGCTTCCAGAAGTCTCAGCGTTTCGCCGACAGCTTTGCCATCTTTGATGCCGCGCGCGAGCAGGTCATTGCCGCCGAAGGGTAGTCGCGGTTCTTTCGCGTCGCGCAAGAAACCGAGCGCCTTGCGCCAGAGAGCGGCATCGTCGCGGGCGTGCGATGCGGCGAGCAGCAGGGCATCGCAGGCACCACGGCGGCCATAGCGAAACAATAGAGTCAAAAGCCCGCGCTCGTCCGGCGGTGTATCGAAATCATGCAGTGTTTCGAGCGCATCGGCCGCCTTCACCAGACGTTGATGTTCGGGATTTGAGAGGCGGAGCTTCTCGCGCAGCCGGTGAGCGTCTTCGGGCAGATTGAGGCAGAGCGCGGCGAGATTCAAAACCGGATCGGCCTGTTCGCCAGATCGCAGATTCAACAAATTTTCGAGACGTCGCGGATTGGGTGCCGAGGCGAGCAGCGGGCCAAGCAGGCCTGCTTGCGACATCTCGCGCGTTATCTCGCCCGCGCGGGGTGCCGCGAGAAGCTTCAGCACTTCGTTGCGCACGCGTTCGCGCGACAGTCGCGCCAGCCCATCGCGGGCGCGGATACAGGCAAGCAGGCCCTCCGCATCGAGAGGCCCTTCGGCATACCCGGCTGAAAAACGGAAAAAGCGCAGAACGCGCAAATAATCTTCTTTGATCCGCGCCGCGGGATCGCCAATGAAGCGCAGTATTTTCGCGGCGATGTCGTCGAGACCGCCGACATAATCGTAGAGGACGCCTTCGCGGCTTAGCGACAAAGCGTTCATCGTGAAGTCGCGGCGTTGTGCGTCGGCGGCAAAATCGCGGTTGAAGCGCACGACGGCGTGGCGGCCATCTGTCTCGATATCCTCGCGCAGGCTCGTCACCTCGAACGGATGACCGTCGATAATGACAGTCACCGTGCCATGCGCGAGGCCGGTGGGGACGGCGCGCAAATTTGCGGCCTGCGCGCGCGCGGCGACCGTCTCCGGCGTTGCTGTCGTGGCAATATCGAATTCCGAGACCGGCTTGCCGAGCAAGGCGTTGCGCACCGCTCCGCCGACGAGGCGTGCCTCCTCGCCGTTGCCGTTGAGCAGGTCAAGGATGCCCTGGAGTTCGTCGTTTTGCAGCAGGGCCAGCGCAGGCGCGGGCGCCGCGATCTCGGTCACGCTCATTGCATGCGGCCGGGCACGACGACGCCGTTTTCGATATGAGCCGGCACGTAAGCGCCGAGATGCCGGTCGGCGAAAATTCCGAAGGCGAACATTCCAATCACGGCGATGACCAGCCCCAATAGCGTCAAGGTCGAAACGACGCCGCTACCCCAATGGTGACGGCCAAAGGGCGTCGCCCGACGCAAGAGAAGCCAGATTGCATAAAGCATGAAGGGCAGCAGGAATAGAAGCGCGGGCCTCAGGACGACGCGCCACATTCAAAACCCCTCATGGCAGGACTAACTTGGCAAGACTAGTTTGGCCCCTAAGCTAGGGCGGCCGGCGTCGCTTTGCAAAGCCGCGAGGCGATTGCGTAACCGTCTCGGAATCCACATATCTGCGCTGGTTTTCTTGTTCTTCACGAAAATGGTAGCAGATGGCGCCGAATCCGGCGGGAAATGATGTGACGGCAAAGCTGGACGGACTTTGGGTTTATCAGCTCACGTGGCGCGAGCCGCTGGATGTCGCACGCGCGCTCGCCGAGCGGCCCGGCTTCGCATTTCTCGACAGCGCGATGTTCGAGCCGAAGCTTGGGCGTTATTCGTTTATCGGGCTGGAGCCTTTCGGCATTTTTACCGCAGTCGGGCGTCGCGCAGCGTGGAACGGAATCGCCCTTGAGGCCTCGCCGCAAGAGGCTCTGCGCGATTTGCTTGGGCGTTTTTCGTTTACGCCAGACCCGGCGCTGCCGCCGTTTCAGGGTGGCGTGATGGGCGCCGTGCCTTACGAATTCGGTTGGGAATTCGATGGACTGCGCGGCGGCCGGCACGCTGTGGAACAGGACGAGCCGGTTTCGCTCGGTTTTTACGATCTCGTGCTTGCTTTCGATCATCTGCTGCGCCGCGCCTATGTCTTTTCGTCCGGGCTGCCGGAGATAGACAAGAAAGCGCGCGCAGCACGCGCGGCGGCACGAATCGATCATGTGTTGGCTCATCTGGAGCATCCCGGCCGCATCGCGAGCGCACCGCCGGCCATTCATGGCTGGGCCTCGAATTTCAGGCCGGCCGAATATCACGCCGCGATCGAAGATGTGCAGGCGCATATTTTTGCGGGCGACATCTATCAGGCCAATATCGCGCAGCGGTTTTCCGCGCGCCTGCCGGAAGATTTTGCGCCGTTCGGGTTTTACGAGAAGCTGCGCGCGGCCAATCCCGCGCCCTTTGCTGCCTATCTCAATCTCGGCGAGACAGTGATCGCGTCTTCGTCGCCGGAATTGTTGCTGCGCAAACGCGGCCGCGCCATCGAGACGCGGCCGATCAAGGGGACGATCAACCGTTCGCCCGATCCGGCAAAAGACGCGCGCCGCGCCCAGGCGCTTCTAAAATCGGAGAAGGATCGCGCCGAAAACATCATGATCGTCGATCTGCTGCGCAACGATCTTTCACGTGTCAGCGAGCCGAAGTCGGTTGAGGTGCCGGTGCTCTGCGGCCTCGAATCCTACGCAAACGTCCACCATCTCGTTTCTGTGGTCACGGGCGAACTGGCGCAAGGCAGGGATATCGTCGATCTGGTTGCCGCGACCTTTCCCGGCGGTTCGGTTACGGGCACGCCCAAGCGGCGGGCGATGGAAATCATCGACGAGATCGAAAAGGTCTCGCGCGGCTATTATTGTGGGTCGATCGTCTATATCGGCTTTGATGGCACGATGGACATGAACATTGCGATCCGAACTGCGGTGCTGAAACCTGGCCGCGCCTCGCTGCACGCGGGCGGTGGCATCACGAGCCTGTCCGATCCGGTGGCCGAATATGCCGAGACAGAGATCAAGGTGAAGCGTCTGTTCGAGGCGTTCGGTGCGGCCGAGGAATTGGAAGAGGCGGCGCAATGAGCAATGGCGTCCTTGTCATCGACAATTACGATTCGTTCGTCTTCAACGTCGCCCGCTATTTCGAAGAGCTTGGGCGCGATGTCGTCGTGCGCCGCAATGATGAAATTGACGTCGCCGAAATCCGCCGTGCCGGGCCTGCGGCCATTGTGATTTCACCAGGACCGGGAACGCCGCGCGATGCCGGCATTTCCGAGGCCATCGTTGAAGAATTGACTGGTGAGATTCCGATCCTCGGCGTTTGTCTTGGCCATCAGGCCATCGGCGAAGTCTTCGGCGGTAGAATAGAGGCAGCCAAGCGCCCGCTTTATGGCCGGACATCGCGGCTGACACATAGCGGCAAAGGTCTTTTCGAAGGATTGCCACAACCTTTGGTCGTTGGGCGCTATCATTCGCTAGTCGTTGAACGCACGCCAGCGCTCGAAACCAACCTTTCGATTGATGCTGTGTCCGAGGAAGGCGAGATTATGGCGCTCTCGCATCACACTGCGGCGGTTTATGGCGTCCAGTTTCATCCGGAATCAATTTTGACCGAATTTGGCCACGCTCTTTTCGCTAATTTCTTGCGTCTCGCTATGGAAAGAAAGCCGCGTGTTCTGGTTTAATGGTGCGATACAAGAGCAGCCGGTCGTTTCCTTCGATTTGACGGATCGCGGACTCAACCTTGGCGACGGCGTGTTCGATACATCGCTGGCGCGTAACGGCCACATTTTTCGTCGCAAGTCGCATATCGATCGGATGGCGGACGCGGCCGAGATTCTTGGCATTCCTTTCGACGAAATGGCCGCCGGGACGGCCCTCGATGCGCTCGCCGAGGCTATCGGCGACGGCGCGGTTCGGTTGACACTGACGCGCGGGCCAGGCCCACGCGGGCTATCATTCCCGAAAAATCCCGCGCCGCTTCTCTATGGCGCGGCCGCAGCGATGCACATGCCGCTGTTCCCGGTTTTGAAACTTGGTACGACATCGATCCGCCGCAACGAGACGTCGCCGGCCTCGCGCATCAAAGCGTTGCCTTATCTCGATTCCGTGCTGGCGCTGGAACAGGCTTCCGCGCGCGGCGCCGACGAGGTTTTGTTCGAGAATACGCATAGCCGCGTGGCTTGCCTCGCAACCGCGAACATCTTTGCCATTTTCGGCCGTCAGCTCGTAACCCCGCCGCTGAGCGACGGCGCGCTCGCCGGAACCACACGCGCTTTCGTCCTTTCCAAGGCGCACGGTTTGCACTTCGATGTCGCCGAGCGTTCGCTGCCGTTGGAGAAATTCTCCCGTGCCGATGCCCTGTTTGCGACCAGCAGCCTGCGGCTGATCGCCCCGTGCAGCCAGCTCGATGCCATCACCTATCCCTCCGAGGCGAACGAGATCGTGATGGAATTGCAGGCCTCGATCAAAGAGGTGATTGCGAGCGAATGCGGACGCTTTTAAACCGGGCGTCCCGAGCGCGGCTTTGCAAGGCGCCCGCCACGGGAGATAATAGCGCCGCCGGGTTCCCGGTTCGTCCTTACTCCTGCCCGGTTTCCTCATGCTGCGCCTAGCAATTTTGCGTCATGCCGAAGCAGTGCCGCTCACAGACGAATCGGATGCGGATCGGGAATTGACCCCCGCGGGCTGGGAAATGGCCGAGCGGATGGGCCGCTATTTCCGCGATGCGGGATTGCGGCCGGACCTTGCTTTGGTCTCACCCGCAAAGCGCGCCAAAGAAACTTTCCGCGGCCTCGAACGGGGCGCGGGTGTGACGTTCACGGTAGATTTCGTCGGCAAGCTCTATAGCGCCGATCTCCGCACTTTGGAGGAGGTGGTGGCTGAAGCGCCCGGAGATGCCAAATTTCTTCTCATCGTCGGCCACAATCCAGGCCTTGCCGAACTGGCGCATGTCTTGGCCGGGCACGGCAACAAGGCGGAACTTGCGCGGATGCGCGGCAATTTTCCCGCGCCGGCGCTGGCCGTGATCGATTTTGACGTCGATGTCTGGCAAAAGGCGCGTCGCGGCGTGGGCCAACTCGAACATTTCGTCACACGCCTCGCGCTCGCCAAATGAACCCATCGGAAGGTTGAGGATCGCCCGTGCCCTCTTTCGCCGATTTTCTCTTCGATACCGGGCTCGCGATTCAGAACCTTGCCGAATCCCTATCCGGCCGTCCGTTGCGGCTCGGCGTCACTGGCCTGTCGGGCGCGGGCAAGACGATTTTCCTTACTGCGCTCGTGCAGCATCTGACTCTGGCCGCACGCGTCGCGACGCTGGGCGGCAAGAATCCACTGCCCGTCTTCCGGGTTCATGCGGAAGGTCGGTTGGTTCGCGGCGCCATCCAACCACAGCCCGACGATGCGGTGCCGCGCTTCGCCTACGAAGACCATATCGCGACGCTGACAGGGCCGGGCGGCGATGCCGACAAACGCGCGTGGCCCGAGTCGACCCGCCGCATTTCCGAACTGCGGCTGACGCTCGAATTCGAACGTGACACCGGGTTCGGCCGGCGGACATCGCAGTTAACGATCGACCTCATCGATTATCCCGGCGAATGGCTGCTCGATCTGCCACTTCTCGGCAAATCCTATCAACGCTGGTCGCAGGATACGCTTGACGCGAGCCTGACTCCGGCGCGCGCGCCACTGGCGGCCGAATGGCGCGCCTATGTCACGAGTCTCGACGCCGAGGCTGCCGCGGACGAGGGTGTCGCGCAGAAGGCAGCGGCGCTGTTCACGGCCTATCTTCGCGCCTGCCGCGCCGAACCGATCTCCGCATCGGCGTTGCCACCAGGGCGTTTCCTAATGCCGGGCGATCTTGAAGGCTCGCCGCTGCTGACGTTTTCGCCGCTGCCGATCAGCGAAGGCAGCGAAACCGATCCGCAATCGCTCGCCGGCATGATGGCACGCCGCTACGATGCCTATCGCAATCATGTGGTGCGGCCGTTCTTTCGCGATCATTTCGCAAGACTCGACCGGCAAGTCGTGCTCGTCGATGTGCTGGCGGCGCTGAACGCTGGCGTTTCCGCCGTGCGCGATCTCGAACAGGCGCTCGGCGACGTTCTCAATGCTTTCCGTACCGGCAAGAATACATTGCTGACGAGTTTGCTGCGACCGCGGATCGACAAAATTCTTTTCGCCGCCACCAAGGCCGATCATTTGAATCATGTGAGCCACGATCGCCTGGAGGCGATCCTGCGACGGCTGACGGCGCGTGCCATTGCTCGGTCAGAGAACGTTGGTGCAATTATCGATGTTGTCGCGCTCGCGGCGGTGCGCGCCACGCATGAAGTCAATGTCGGTCGCGGCGGTGCGGCTTTGCCGGCTGTCGTCGGTATTCCGATTGCCGGCGAGCGCATCGGCGGCGAGGTCTTCGATGGCCGCACGGAAGCGGCGATTTTCCCCGGCGAATTGCCGCGCGATCCGGATGCTGTTTTCTCCGGCGATATGGGAATCGTCGATCCGCATGCGGCGGATTACCGTTTCGTGCGCTTCCGGCCACCGATTGCGGCTCGGGACGCGGCCGGCGAGGCGTTGCCGCTGCCCCATATTAGGCTCGACCGCGCCTTGCAATTCCTGCTCGGCGACAGATTTGATTAAGGCATCGCATCCGGTTTCGGACAATCCGATGCGATCGAAATGATTGCGAGAACGGCTTTGGCGACCGAAGCGAAATTGAAACCTCAGGCTTTTCGGCTCGACAAAGGGCAGGGGATCGCCGAGCCCCCGCACGAGGCGTTTACGCTCGAACCGGTCGAGGATTTTGTCGGGGCCGAAGCCGCGACCGCGGCAGCGCTCGACCCGGCCGAGCGCGCTGTCGAATCGGCGCAACGTCGTGGCATCACCCGCAGCGCGCTCATTTCCTGGGGCGGCCTGTTCTTTTCGGCGGCGAGCGGTTTCGTCCTCGTCGCCTTGGGCAACTGGGTCTTTGAGCTTGTCGCGGATCTCTTTTCGCGATCGAAGGCCTTGGGCTATGCGGCCGTCGGTCTCGGCGGCTTGGCGCTTCTTGCGCTTGCCGTCATGGCCGGGCGCGAAATCTGGAGCATCGGCCGCCAAAGCAAGATCGCCCATATGCATATGAGTTTTGCCGCGGCCCGCGCTGCCGACGATCGCGATCCGGCGCGTCGCCTCGTGACCGAACTCGTCAGCCTGCAATCAAAGCGCGGATCGAGCGCCGCCGTGCGTGCCAATCTTCTCGATCTCACCAAGGAGATCGTTGATGGCCGAGACCTGATCGACATCGCCGAGCGCGATCTCATTCGGCCGCTCGATCGGGAGGTCTCGCGTGAGATTGCGACCGCCGCGAAGCGTGTTTCGATGGTGACTGCGATTTCGCCGCGCGCACTTGTCGATGTGATCTTTGTCGCCGCGCAGGCGTTGCGTCTTGTTCGTCGAATTTCGGAAATCTACGGCGGACGGCCCGGTTTCTTTGGGTTTCTCAAACTCATCCGCTCGGTCGGCGCGCATCTCGCTATCACAGGCGGCGTCGCCATCGGCGATTCGCTCATTCAGCAGGTGGTCGGCCACGGCATTGCCGCCAAATTGTCGGCGCGTCTGGGCGAGGGCGTTCTCAACGGCATGTTGACCGCGCGCATCGGCCTGTCGGCGATGGCCGTCTGCCGGCCGATGCCATTCGCGATCGAATCGCCGCCGGGCATCGGCGATGTCGCGCCGTTTCTCTTTCAGTCCGACAAGAA
Source organism: Methylovirgula sp. (assembly GCF_037200945.1). Lineage (NCBI taxonomy): Bacteria > Pseudomonadati > Pseudomonadota > Alphaproteobacteria > Hyphomicrobiales > Beijerinckiaceae > Methylovirgula > Methylovirgula sp. Next base: position 3,618,514 of record NZ_JBBCGP010000001.1, on the reverse strand, counting down.
GGCCGCCGAAGATGCGCGAAAAGGCTAATAGCTTTCGGCGATCTGTTTGAGTCGCCGCAGGTCAAGGAAATCGATGCCGCGTTTGGCGACGCTGATGATCGCATCGCGGGCGAAGCGCGCCAGCGTGCGGTTCACTGTCTCCACGGTCATCCCGAGAAAATCGGCAATGTCGGCTTGCGGAACGCGCACAGGCACAAGCGTTGTCTCAACATTGCGCCACGCATAGCTTTCAAGCAGAGCGAGAAGGAATTGCGCCACTTTTGGCTCGGCGCGTTTTTGGCCGAGGAGCGCAATTTGCTGGCGCGCGCGCGTCAGCTCTTCATGGATCGCGATCGCCAAAGCGGCCGAAAAAGCGGGGTCGCGCTGGAAAAAGGCAATGAAATCCTGGCGGCGAAAATGGCAAAGACAAACGGGATCGAGGGCATCAGCGCTGTACTCGTTACGCTCGCTCAAGGGGGAGAGCAGCAGATCGCCGGGCTTGGCGAAGCCGATCACTTGCCGCCGTCCGTTGAGATGGCGCTGATAGAGTCGCAACAGGCCGTTGCGCACGATGTAGATGTTCTCCGTTTCGTCGCCTTGACGGAAAAGCGCCTTGTTTGGTTCCACGGTCACGAGCCGCGCGGTGTCCGCGAGGATGGCCTTTTGAGCATCGGTGAGGCGGCTGCAAAAGCCTCTGTTGCGGAGTTCGCAATAGTCACAGACGCGCACCTTTTCTGCGAACGATGCCTTTGCCGAATCCTTTTGTATCCGCACGCTTGTCTGACGACTCGATGTCATTTTGCTTCCTTCCCGTGGGAAGCATCGCGCCGGCGTCGGCGAGCAGAATTGATCTAGATCACACAACGCGGAGACAATTTGTCGCGATCCGATGTGAAGCTGACTTGATCTCCATCACCTATGACGCGCGCGACGAGTGCGATCTTCCCCGATAACGGCACATAAGCCGGAGGGGGATTTGCATGAAACGATCAACGATAAGGCTCGCGAGGGCGTCCGCGGCATCGGCTGCGGCACTATTTTATATTTGCGGCGTGCGGGCCTTCGCCGATCCGGTCAGTCCTGCTGGCTGGACGATGAACCTGCCGGTCGCGGTGCCTCTGCCGGGCGGTCTCTATTTCGCCGACACCGGCTATTACATGGAGCGCCAGACCGCGGGTGCTGGCAAGGTGCAGGGCGAGGTCAACCTGCCCGCTCTCATCTGGTCGACGCCGTTCGATTTCCTCGGCGGCCATGTCGAGGCGATCGCCACGGTGCCGGAGTTGAGTATCGGCGATCACACCGCCGGCATCAGCTCGACTTCCTTCTACAATTCGGCGCTGCTGATCGGCGACGTCTGGAACCTCGGCAGCGGCTGGAGCGTGTCGGAGTACGTCGGCACCTTCTTCCCGGTTAACACCTATAATGGCGAGACGCTCGGGATCGGCGGCAATTTCTGGACCTTCACCGACATTGCCGGCATCGCGTACAACGGCGCGGACGGCTGGAGCCTCGGCGCCAATCTCACGTTCGGCCTCAGCAGCAACGATCCGGCCTATGGATTCCAGACCCAGCCCGATACGCTCGATGTCGATTTCTCGGCGATCAAGCATATCGATAAATGGGAGTTGGGCTTCATCGGCAATGCCTCGGGCGATGTGAGCCATGCCTATCGTAACGGTTGGGGCGCGCATCCCTATAGCCAGGTCGCACTTGGCGGTCTCGTCGGTTACACCTTCGGGACAGTGACGACGGAAGTCATGGCGACGCGCAGTGTCGAGGCGCGCGATCAAGCGCCCTATCTTGGCAATGCTTCGCCCGGCCTCGGCCAATATGACACGCGGGTCTGGGGCCGCATCATCATTCCGCTTTGGAATCCACCGGCCGCGCCGGCGCCGGTCGTCGCTAAGTATTGAGGTCGGGAAAATCCCGTGTGACGTTGTGTATGGGCCGGCTTTACGTCGGCCCATTTTTTATTGAACGCCGATTTTATTGAACGCCGAGCTTCTTCTGCAGGCTCGTCGAAGACGTCGTGTATTGGAACGTCAGTTTCTTATCGGGATAGACGTAGCGATGCACCTTCTGCGCCGCTAGTGAGCCTTCGTGGAAGCCGCAGAGTATGAGTTTCAGCTTGCCGGGATAAAAGTTGATATCGCCGATGGCGAAGATACCCGGAACGCTGGTCTCGAATTTCTCGGTATCGACCGGAATCAGATTCTCTTCGAGGTTGAGTCCCCATTCGGCGATCGGGCCGAGCTTCATCGTCAAACCGAAGAAGGGAATGAGCCGATCGACGGCGATCTCGACCGGCTCTTCCTTGCCGGCTTTGAAATGCGCGCCGCTGAGTTCGCCGTCGGCACCGGCGAGGCCGATGATCTGGCCGATGCGAAGGTCCATCTTGCCTGCGGCAACGAGTTCGCGCATCGCATTGACTGAATGCGGCGCGGCGCGGAATTCGTCGCGGCGATGGACGAGCGTGATCTTCTTGGCGATCGGATGCAGGTTCAGCGTCCAGTCGAGCGCCGAATCGCCGCCGCCGACGATGAGCACGTTCTTGTCGCGAAATTCTTCCATCTTTCGCACGGCGTAGAAGACGGATTTGTCCTCATAGGCCTCGATGCCTTCGATCGGCGGCTTCTTCGGCTGGAATGAACCACCGCCGGCGGCGACGATCACCGCCTTTGCCGTGAAAGTCGTGCCGGCGTCGGTCTTGAGGCGGAACAGCGGTGCCTCCGGCGTGCCGAGGCTTTCAAGTTCAGTGACCAATTGATCGAAATGGAAGGTCGGCCGGAAAGGTTCGATCTGCGCCATCAAGTTGTCGATGAGACCAGTGCCGGTCACCATCGGGTGGGCGGGGATGTCGTAGATCGGCTTCTCGGGATAAAGCTCGGAGCACTGGCCGCCGGCGCGCGGCAGGATGTCGATCAACTGGCAGCGGATATCGAGCAGGCCGAGTTCGAACACCGTGAAGAGGGCAGAGGGACCGGCGCCCACGAAGACGACATCTGTATCAATATTATCAACCATCAAGGGCTCCTTGAAAATTCATATGCGCGCCTGGGCTGCAATGCCTGGCGGCTTGGCAGATTTTGCCGGCTTGCTAACGCGTCCTTGGCGATCCGCGGAAGAAGCGCCGGGAAATTCCTTCGGGGAATTAGCCCTGGCGTGCCGGCGTCCTGACGACCAGGCCGTCAATCTCGGGTGTGATTTTGATCTGACACGAGAGCCGCGAATTGGGCTGCACATCATAGGCAAAATCAAGCATATCCTCTTCCTGCGGGCTGGGCTCGCCCGTCAAGGAGACAAAAGCTTCATCGACATAGACATGGCAGGTGGCGCAGGCACAGGCCCCGCCGCATTCGGCGGTCAGCTCGGGGATCGAATTGCGGATCGCCGCCTCCATCACCGTCGAGCCTTCTTCGGCCTCAACCGGTCTTTTTTCGCCAGATGAATCGATGAAGGTAATATGGACCATTGATGCTTTCTCAGGGGGGTTCGGACAGGATTGCGCGCTTTCTTAATGAAGAGCTTGCGCGATGAACAGCCTTGTCTTCGCCGGGGCGGCGATTTGCCAGCAAAATCGCGATTTTGAGTTAGCTTCTATGTTGCGTCGCAGCAGAGCGCGCTCAGCCGTTATGAGAAAGGCTCGTTAAATAAAAGCTGATGGCAGCGTCGGCGGCGTCCGCATCGGCGGATAGGTCTTTAAGTGCGGCGGGCATCGCGTGGCCAGCCCGCAAGCCGGTTTCTACGGTTTCCGCCGCCTGGGCGAATTCGAAGGCGCCGATAGTCCGGGCCGAGCCTTTCAGTTTATGGGCGAGGTCGGCGCGGACTTGCGGCAAGGCGTCGTCGTCGCGAAGCAGGGTCAGAATTTCCTGCGATTGACGGACGAAAAGCGCCAAAATCTCGCGTTGAAGAGCGTGATCGCCGCCCGTTTGCGCCGCCAGGTGGCTCAGATCGAGTATTTGCGCCGATTTATGCAAGACAGTCCCTTGTGCAGCTTTGGGCGCTCTCGCGTCCATCCCCAGCTAATTATCCCGCCGACCCCAAGTGTGGCTTGCCAACGCACGGGTTTTGCTCGACAAATTTCGGATAGCGCACGCAATGATGACTGGAACGCTGACTTGGCGGTAAATCTTTCCGCCTATGGTGAATAACGCGTTAACGACGTTTCCAAACCCTTTGGCAGTGGCGGTTTCCATCGCCCAGGTCCGGATGTAAACTGCCCTTGGTTAATGGAATATTTGTGTTTTCGCCGTTGGCGGACGGGGAATCCCTGCCGTAGCGTTCTTGTTCGGTGCGTATTTCGTTTGCGTAAGAGGTCAAAATGGCGACGTCCAATAAGGCGCAAGATCCGGCGGCTGCAGCGCTGTCGGCAATTGAAGAGGCCCTAAACCTCTCCGACAGCGCGCCGGCTGTCGAAGAAGATAAAGCGCCGGAAATTTCGACGCCGATTTTTCCCAAGGCCTCGGACCCCGACAAGACACTCAAAATCAGGAAACGCTATCCTGAAGGGCCGGCTCTGGGCGCGCCCTTGTCGGCATCGCCTGTTGATCTGGATCGCGCGACGCCGCGACTGCCGGAAGTGGAAGACCACCCGCTCTTCGCGCCGCGCCGGCCGGATAACAATGTCGAGGCGGGACAGGGCGATTTCAACGCCAACCGTCCAAATCTTCAGCCCGCCGCCACGCCTGCCAATGACGATCGCCATTCCGTTGGCGCGATCCTGAAAGCGCTGAATCGGCGGCCGAGCGCAGCGCCGCTCATTGTCGCGGGCGTTCTTTCGGTCGTCTGGCTGGCTTTGGCCGGTTTCTTCTTCGTGGCGCATCGCGCCGATTATTTCGCGCACGTCTCGATATCGCGGCCGGAGACTTTGATCTTTGCGCTTCTGACCGTCGGCCCGGTCATATTCTTCATGGTCACGGGGCTTTTGGCGCGCCGTGCGCAGGAAATGCGCCTCACGGCCCGCTCGATGGCAGAGATCGCCGTGCGACTTTCGGCGCCGGAGACGATTGCCAGCGATCAGATGGTGACTCTTTCGCAGGCCATACGCCGCGAGATCGTCTCGATGGGCGACGGCATTGAGCGGGCGCTGGCGCGCGCTGGCGAGCTCGAGACGCTTGTCCGTTCCGAAGTGTCCAATCTCGAGCGCTCCTATTCGGAAAACGAGCGCCGCATTCGCTCGCTCGTCGATGAATTGCAGACCGAACGTGAATCGATGATGGCCAACAGCGAGCGGATGCGTTCCGCCGTGGGTGGCGCGCAGGATTCCTTCGCTCAGGAACTCGATACCGCCGCGGTTCGTCTCTCCGAAAACCTCAACAATGCCGGGAATCGTATCACGACCACCCTCGGTTCGACTGCGGAAGAGATTCGCTTTTCCATCGCGCGCGTCGGTGAAGACTTGCTCGGCACACTTGCCACGCACGGCGAACAGATCATCGGCCGGCTTGAGCAGACCCGTGCGTCGGTTGACGAGACCCTGACGCGTGCCAACGGCGCGCTTGCGGAGACCTTCAACCAGCGTCTGGGCGACGTCGATGCGCATCTGCATGAGACGAGTGAGGCATTCGCGAATCATATCGTTCAGCGTCTCGACGATGCGAGCGGCCGTGTCGCAACGCTGCTCGGCGGAACAACGTCTTCCTTTGAGGAGATCTCGCAGAACTTCGCGCAACGGCTTGAGGATGTCGATGCGCATCTGCGCACGACTGGCGAAGCCGTTGTCTCCAGCATCGTCCGCGAGCTCGATGAAGCGGCGGAGCGTGCGGCGACGGCGCTTGGCGGAACGACGTCGGCTTTCGACGATATCTCGCAGGGTTTGAGCGAGAAGCTCGCCGACGCGAACGCGCAACTGCGCGGCAGCAGCGAGAGCGTCGTTACCGAGATCACGCAAAAGCTTGAAGAAGCCAGCGCCCGGATCGCGACGGTCTTTGAAGATTCGTCATCGTCCTTTGCGGCGCACTCAGACAAGATGCATGAGCGCATTGCAACGACAGCGCAGGAATCGTTCGATAATTTCGCCTACCATGCGGGGACGCTCAACGATCGCTTCGCTGAGACCGCGGGCGATGCGATCAGCGCCATCGGCATGCATAGCGAACGTATCAATGAAACGCTCGCGGAGCGGCTTGCGCGCTTTGAAGATACGATTGCCGGGCACGGCAACGAAGTCGCCGACCGGCTCGGCGAGAACGCCGATGCACTTGCGGGCCGGCTCAGCACGCATTTTGAAACGCTGCAAGGCGTGCTCGATAGCCAGGGCGGCGACCTCGATCGCAAGCTCGCCGAGCATACTGACCGGACGGCAGAAGTCTTTACCCTGCATGCGCAGACGCTCGATGACCGGACCACGGCCAGAGTGCAGCAAGTTGCCGATTCGCTCGATGGCTTGTTCGGCCGTATCGACAACGCGCTCGATGGCCGCGCTAGATCGTTGCACGAAACACTGGCGGCGCGGACACTCGAAATCGCGCGCGTCCTGAGTGACGGCAATCGCGACATCACCCAGGCGCTCGACACACGGGCGGAAGCGATCAACGCCGCAATGGCGCACCATGTCACCGCTTTCAGTGAAAGCTTCGCGGAAAAGGCAGACGCGGCGAGCCAATTGCTGAGCGACGGCACCGCGGGCATCGGCGACATGCTCGCGGCGCAGGCCGAAGCAATCAACGCCGAAATGGCGCACCACGTCACGGCTTTCAACGAAAACTTCGCAGAAAAAGCCGCCGTGGCGAACCAGTTGCTGAGCGAGAGCACCGCGGGCATCGGCGACACGCTCGCGGCGCGGGCCGAAGCGATCAATGCCGAAATGGCGCACCACGTCACGGCTTTCAACGAAAACTTCGCAGAAAAAGCCGCCGTGGCGAACCAATTGCTGAGCGACAGCACTGCAGGCATCGGTGACACGCTCGCAGCGCGGGCCGAGGAAATCAGTTCTTTGCTCGGTGGCCAGGCCAGCGACATCAGTTCGGCTTTCGATGCGCGGGCTGGGGAGATCAATTCGATTCTCGGCAGCCGCGCGACAGAGATCGCATTGCTGCTCTCGGCCAAGGCCGACGAGGTCGATCAAGTGCTTGGCGCACGTACGACGGAAATCGCGCAGACGCTGGCGGTCAAGGCCGATGAGGTCAATCATTTGCTTAGCGGCCGTGCCAACGAAATCGCGCAGACCTTGTCCGATCAAGCCCAGGATGTGAACGAGGTTCTTGGCCTGCGCGCCAGCGAGATCGCCGATACGCTCGATGGCCGCATCGCCCGCTTCGAGGAGCAGATCGTCGGTCGTCTCGATAACGTCACGGCCGATCTCGATCAGCGCGGTCGGGAGTTGTCCGAAAATCTGGGGCAGCGGGCGCGTGAGATCGATCAGACGCTGGCGCATCATACCGGCAACATCAGCGCTGCGCTCGATCATGAATCGGGTCAGCTTGAGGGGCTGTTGAGCGGCCGCGCCGACGCGCTGCGGACTTTGCTCAACCAGGCGGGACAGGATCTGGATTCGACGCTTGCGGGACGCATCGGAGAGATCGGCGGCGTTCTCGCCGGTCGCGTCAACGAGATCGGCGCAACTCTCGCAGGCCGTCTCGTGGAGCTACAAGCCGCGCTCGACGAACGCAGCGGCAATCTGCACGCAACGCTGAGCGAGCGCTCGCAGGCCATTGATGCCGTGCTCGATACCAAGGGCACGGACCTCGTTAACAAGTTGGGCCGCAAACAGGCGGAACTCACTGCAGCGCTCGACCAGTCGACTCAAAGCCTCAACGATGCCTTGGCTGCCGGCGCCGCGGCTTCGGTCAATTCGCTGGTCGCGACCCATCATCAGGTTCGCGGCGGCCTGGGCGAGGCGCTCGGCGCGCTCGACGAGAAGAACTCGGCCGTGCAGCGCACTGTCGAAAGCGCGCAAGCGGCCTTCTCGGCGATTGAATCGGGTTTGAGCGCCCGTATCGCCGACTTTGAGCATGTCACCTACGACATCAATCGCCGGATAGATGCGCTTGGCGACAACGCGAACTCCACCGTCGCCAGCGCGCAGGCACTCTTCGAGACGATCGCGCATCAGCAGCAGGCGCTTACGATCGCCGCTGCCGATCTCACGCATTCGCAAGCCGAACTGGATCAAAGCCTCAAGGAACGCCGCGGCGCTCTCGAAAACCTCTTGGCCAACGTGCAGGCGCGGCGCGAGGAAATCGACGAAGTCACGACTTCGTTCACGAATCTCATTGAGGAAGCCTTCCGTCGCGCGGAAACCCGCGCGCATGAGATCGGCACGTTCCTCGCGAACACATCGCAGACGACGGCCAGCCAGGCCGAGCGTCAGTTCGGCGACATTCGCAACTCCATCAGCAATGAACGCGACCGCACGGTCGACCTCATGCGAACCGCCTATGAACAGGCCAGCGCCGAGATCGAGGATATTTTCGGCCAATCGACGGCGCGCTTCCAGGCGGCCGCCACCGACATGCGCGGCATGGCGCGCGAGATTCAGCGCGAGCTCGAATCGACCCGCGAGGAATTGCGTCGAAATACCGTCAGCCTGCCGCAGGAAACGGCAGAGCAGACAGCCGCCATGCGCCGTGTCGTCGCCGATCAGATCAAGGCGTTGAACGAGCTGACCGACATCGTCGCGCGCTCAGGTCACGGCTACGATTTGTCGGATCCGTTGGCATCCTCGCCGGCACGGGACGTCGCGCCATCGCGCCGTATCGAGCCCGCGCGTTCTGACGTGCCGCGTTTCTCGGAGCCACGTTCCGAAGCACCACGTTTCTCCGAGCCAGCGCGCTCCGAAACGCCGCGCTTCTCCGAATCTCAGCGCGAAAACCGTTCGGAGCCGCCGCGTCCGTCACGGTCGGCGCAGCCCGCCGCACGGCCGACCCCGCCTGTGGGTGATCGTGGTCCGGGCTGGCTCTCCGATCTGCTCGCCCGCGCCTCGCGCGACGAGCAACCGCGCCGGCCTGCAGCACCGGAGGACGCCCCGCGGATGCTGCCGCCGATCGGGCGTAGCCCGGCGGCCTCGGAACCGCTTGAAACGATCTCGCACGACATCGCCCGGATGGTCGATCATGCCGCGATTGCTGACGCTTGGGATCGTTATCGCGGCGGTGAAAGTGGTGCCTTCGCGCGCGGGCTTTACATCGGCCGCGGCGCTCAAACGTTCGAGGAAATCCGCCGCCGCTACCGCGCGGATGCCGATTTCCGGGTCACAGTTGATCGCTACATCCAGGAGTTCGAGCGTCTCCTGGCGGATGTTGGCCGTGACGACCGCGACGACACCCTGACGCGCACCTATCTCACATCGGAGACCGGCAAGGTCTATACGATGCTCGCGCATGCAGCAGGCCGGCTAAATTAGCCGGCTCTGCCTCTCCCGTTAAAGTCGCCAGTCGGCCTATAAGCCGGGTTTTGTATGGCGCGCCGAAGCGCACGTGACGGCCATTCCTCTAGGACGGCCGTTGCCGGCCGTCTCAAGCAACCTACCCGGGCGCGGGTCTGGAGACGGCCCTGCGGTCCTCTTTCGAGGCCGCCCGCGCCCCTATTCGGTTTTGCTCCCGGTGGGGCTTGCCATGCCGCGGCTGTTACCAGACGCGCGGTGCGCTCTTACCGCACCGTTTCACCCTTACCTGCCGGCGAACCGGCGGGCGGTCTCGTTTCTGTGGCGCTATCCCTGGGGTCACCCCCGCCGGACGTTATCCGGCACCGTGTCTCTATGGAGCCCGGACTTTCCTCCGCAAAAGCGGCGGCCATCCAGCCGACTGGCTGCGTCGGGATAGGCGCGTGGCGGCCTGCCGTCAACCGAAGCAGAACATGCGTGTGCCGTACGGCCATCGCGATCTGAACAAAATTTTAAAGGATTTCTGCATCATTGAAGACGGCACTCCATTCCCGGTGGGGACAAAATGAAACTGCGCGGCGGCCTTTCGATTGTAATGCTGTGTCTTCTCCTTGCCGGGTGCGGCTACACCCCGGAGCAGCGTGCAACATCGGGCGCGGCGATCGGCGGCGCGACCGGATTGGCACTCGGCGCGGCGGCCGGCGGCTCGCCCGGCGCGGCGCTCGCAGGCGGCGTCCTGGGTGCGGCGACCGGCGCCATTATTGGCGCCAACACGCGGCCGCCGCCACCTCCGCCGCCGGGCTATTATCCGCCGCCACCACCGCCGCGTTGCGCGCATTGGGACTATGATGTCTATGGCCGCCCGATCTGCGTGGCCTATTACGGATATTAAACGCCAGCGTGGCGTACATCATGAGCGATTTCATCTCAGACTCTTTGCTGGCCGAGCCGCTTCCTTCGCTCAATTACGGGTTAAGGCATGGGCGCGAGCCCAATACGATCGTTTTGCATTATACGGGGATGGCGACCGGCGTAGCGGCCCTTGAACGGCTAGGCGACCCGAATTCGGAAGTCTCGGCGCATTATGTCGTCGAGGAAGACGGGCGCATATTTCAGCTCGTGCATGAAGCCTACCGCGCCTGGCACGCCGGCAAAAGTTTCTGGGCGGATGAAACCGATATGAACGCGGTTTCGATCGGCATTGAGATCGTCAATGGCGGTCATGATTTCGGCCTGCCTGCCTATCCTGATGCGCAGATCGATGCCGTGATCGCGCTCTGCCGCGATGTTGCCGAACGACATGAAATCCTACCGCAGAACATTCTCGCGCATTCCGATATCGCGCCGGAGCGCAAGGCCGACCCAGGCGAGCTTTTCCCCTGGGCGAAACTCGCGGCGGCCGGTGTCGGCCTTTATGTGCCACCGCGTCCAATCGGCCCCGATGCGGGCCTGAGTCTTGGCGACGAGGGCGCCGAGGTCTGGGATCTTCAGCGTAAGCTGGTCGCCTACGGTTACGGGCTCGAGGTCACAGGTGTTTATGACGATAAAACCGAGAAAGTGGTGACGGCCTTCCAGCGCCATTTCCGGCCGCAGCGCGTCGATGGCGAGGCCGATCTCTCAACGCGAAATACGCTGCAGGATTTGCTGGCGCTTTAGCGCATCTTCGAAAGCCGCGCCTGGTAGGAACGGGTGCCGGCTAGAGCGTGATGTGGATGTTCTTGGTTTCGGTGAAGTGGAAGAGTTCGTCGATATATTCTTCTCTGCCGAGACCAGACATTTTATAGCCGCCGAAGGGCGCGCTGATATAGTGCGGTCCCGCACCATTGACCCAGATATAGCCTGACTCAATGCGTGCGGCTGCGCGATGCGCCGTCGCGAGATCTTTTGTCCAGATTGATCCCGTCAGTCCATATTCGACGCTGTTGATCGCTTCGAACAAAGTCGTTTCGTCGGACCAGCGCAGCACTGAAAGCACGGGACCGAACACTTCCTCCCGGGCAATGCGCATATCGGGCGTGACATCGACAAAGACCGTGGGCTCGACATAGAAGCCGCCGACGAGGTTCAGCGCCGAGGGCACCGTGCCGCCGCAGACCAGCCGCGCGCCTTCGGCTTTGGCAATCTCGATATAGCGCAGCACTTTTTCCTGCTGCTGGCGGGAGATAAGCGCGCCCATCGTGGTCGTGGGATCGGTCGGCAGGCCGGGCTTGTGACGGCTGATGCCGGCAAGAACATCGGCCAGAACTTGGTCATAGATCGTTTCGTGCAGAAACAGCCGCGAAGTCGAGCCGCAAGATTGGCCGCACCAGAGGAAGTTCATACCTTTGATCGCGCCGTCGGCTGCCTTGGCGAGATCGGCGTCGGGATAGACGACCAGTGCGTTCTTGCCGCCGAGTTCGAGACCGACATGCTTCAGCCGTTCTGCCGCGCCTTTTGCGACGGCGACGCCACTTGGCACGCTGCCGACCAGACTTACCGAGGGGACGCGCGGATGTTCGACGAGAGCGACTCCGCTCTCCAGACCGCCGGTGACAAGGTTGAGCACACCCGGCGGAAAAATATCGCCCGCGATCTCGAACAGGCGCAGCGCCGATAGCGGCGCCTGCGGCGGCGGCTTGACGATGACGCTGTTGCCGGCGGCGATCGGTGCGCCGATCTTGATGGCCAGAAACATCAGCGGATGATTATAGGCGAGGATGCGGGCGCAGACGCCGAGCGGCTCGTGCACCGTCATGTTGATGATGCCCGGCCCCATGGGCGTGATGACGCCTTTTACTTCCGTCGTCAGACCGGCGAAGAAATCGACATATTGGGCACCGTCGTAAACGTCTTTCAGCATCGGCGTGACAGGGTTGCCGCAATTGGCGGCATCGAGCATCGCGAGTTCTGCGGCGTGATCGCGCATAGCCTGTGCAAAGCGGCGCAGATAATCGGTGCGCTCGAAAGGCCGGGTGTCACGCCATTGTAGAAAGCCGCGATAAGCGGCTTCGACCGCCTGATCGACATCGGCCCGATTTGCCTCGGCGACGGGCCCCAGATTTTCACCAGTTCCGGGGTTGATCGTGTCGGCATAGCCGCCTTGCGGCTGATGCCACGCGCCACCGTAAAAGAGGTTCCGTCGCTTCGGCAGCGACGCCTCCAGAGTGGGGAAGCGTATTTGCGGCGAGTCGGACCGGGTCATGGCACATCCTCAGATTGTCTGACAATAATGTGCAATGCCTGCCCACCGCGGTCAACGGGCAGGTTGATGGGGGATGGCTAGGCCATTGGGTGCTATTCCGCCGCGACGGGCGTGCGGTCGTAGTTGAGAACCGGCGCCAGCCAGCGCTCCGCTTCGTCGACGGACATGCCCTTGCGTTTCGCATAATCCTCGACCTGATCGCGCTCGATCTTGCCGACGCCGAAATAATGCGCTTCGGGATGGGCGAGATAGAGCCCGCTGACCGACGAGCCCGGCCACATTGCGAAACTCTCGGTCAGCTTCACGCCGATGCGGCGTTCCGCCAGCAGAAGTTCGAACAGCGTTCCCTTTTCGGTATGGTCGGGCTGAGCGGGATAGCCGGGCGCCGGCCGGATGCCGCGGTATTTCTCCGTGATCCGGTCGTCGTTCGACAACGTTTCGTCCGGCGCATAGGCCCAGAACTCGCGCCGCACGCGCTCGTGCATCCGCTCGGCCAGAGCCTCGGCGATGCGGTCGCCCAACGCCTTGACGAGGATCGAACGATAATCGTCGTTCGCCTTGGCAAAACGCTCGGCAAGCTTTTCCTCACGCGCCCCGGCGGTGACGACGAAGCCGCCGATATAATCAGCTTTGCCGCTGCCTTCCGGCGCGATGAAATCCGCGAGCGCGACATTGTGGCGTCCCTCGCGCTTCGAGAGCTGCTGGCGCAATGTATGCAAATTCGCCAATGTCTCGCTGCGCGACTCGCCCGTATAGAGTCGGATGTCATCGCCGACCGCATTCGCGGGCCAGAAACCGATAATGGCTTTCGGATCGAACCAGCGTTCGGCGACAATCTGCTTTAGCATTTCTCGCGCATCGTCATAGAGCTGGCGCGCCGCTTCGCCTTGCTCCTTGTCGTCGAAAATTTCCGGGTAGCGACCGCGCAACTCCCAGGTACGGAAGAACGGCGTCCAGTCGATATAAGGGATCAACTCCTCAATATCGTAAGAGCGAAAAACGCGTGTGCCGGTGAACATCGGCTTTGGCGGCGTATAGGCCGCGAAATCGAGCTTCAATCCATTGGCGCGCGCCTGCACGAGCGAAATGCGCGCCTTGTCGCGTTCGCCGCGCGCATGTGCTTCGGCAACCTTCTGATATTCGCCGCGCACCTTGTCGATATAGGCGACGCGGTTATCGCGCGAGAGCAGTGATTGCACGGTGCCGACCGCGCGGCTCGCATCGGTGACATAAACGGCTTGGCCACGGTGATAATTGGGGTGAATCTTTACCGCGGTATGGACACGGCTCGTCGTCGCCCCGCCGATCAACAGCGGCAGGTCGAAGCCTTCGCGTTCCATTTCCGACGCGACGAAGCACATTTCGTCGAGCGAGGGCGTGATGAGGCCCGAGAGACCGATGGCATCGACATTCTCGGCTTTCGCCGTATCGAGAATCTTCTGCGCCGGCACCATGACGCCGAGATCGATGATCTCGTAATTGTTGCAGGCCAGAACGACGCCGACAATGTTCTTGCCGATGTCGTGGACGTCGCCCTTGACGGTCGCCATCAGAATCTTGCCGGCGGTCGAGCGCGCACCGGATTTCTCCGCCTCCATATAGGGCAGGAGATAGGCGACAGCTTTCTTCATCACACGGGCGGATTTGACGACCTGCGGGAGGAACATCTTACCTGAGCCAAAGAGGTCGCCGACGACATTCATGCCGGCCATCAGCGGCCCTTCGATGACATCGAGCGTCCGTGTCGACATTTGCCGCGCCTCTTCGACATCAATGTCGATATATTCGGTGATGCCCGCGACGAGCGCGTGTTCCAGCCGCTTTTCGACAGGCATCTCGCGCCAGGCGAGGTCTTTCTCCTTCGCCTCCATGCCCTTGCCCTTGTAGCTTTCGGCAAGGGCGAGCAGACGCTCAGTGGAATCCGGACGCCGATTCAGCACGACATCTTCGCAGGCTTCGCGCAGTTCAGGCTCGATATCCGCATAAACCGCGAGCTGGCCGGCATTGACGATGCCCATGTCCATGCCCGCGCTGATCGCGTGATAAAGGAAGACCGAGTGCATCGCCTCACGCACCCGTTCGTTGCCGCGGAATGAAAAGGACAGGTTCGAGACGCCGCCGGAAATATGGACGAGCGGGAAGCGCTCGCGGATTTTCCGCGTCGCCTCAATGAAATCGACGCCGTAATTGTTGTGCTCTTCGATGCCCGTCGCGACGGCGAAAATATTCGGATCGAAAATGATATCCTGCGGCGGAAAGCCGACCGTCTCCGTGAGGATTTTGTAGGCGCGCGCGGAAATTTCGACCTTGCGCTCAAGCGTATCCGCCTGGCCTTTCTCATCGAAGGCCATGACCACGACGGCGGCGCCGTAGCGGTGGACAAGCTTGGCGTGTTCGATGAAGGATTCTTCGCCTTCCTTCAGCGAGATCGAGTTCACGATCGACTTGCCCTGAACGCATTTGAGGCCGGCTTCGATCACCGAAAATTTCGAGGAATCGATCATCACCGGCACCCGAGCGATGTCCGGTTCCGCGGCGATGAGATTGAGGTAATCGACCATCGCCTGCTGCGAATCGAGCAGGCCCTCATCCATGTTGATGTCGATAATCTGCGCTCCATTACTCACCTGATCGCGCGCGACATCGAGGGCCGCAGCGTAATTGCCTTCCTTGATCAATTTGCGGAAGCGCGCAGAGCCGGTGACATTGGTGCGTTCGCCGACATTGACGAAGCGAATGTCGGGCGTGAGCGTGAAAGGTTCGAGGCCGGAAAGCCGCAGGCGGGGCTCGATCTCCGGAATCTCCCGTGGCTTCAAGCCCGCGACGCGCTTCGCCATCGCGTGAATATGCGACGGCGTCGTGCCGCAGCAGCCGCCGACGATATTAACGAGGCCCGAGTCGGCGAATTCGCCGATCAGCTCCGCCATATATTCGGGGCTCTCGTCATAGAGTCCGAATTCGTTCGGCAGGCCAGCATTGGGATAGGCGCAGATCAGCGTATCGGCAATGCGCGAAAGCTCGGCCAGATGGGCGCGCATCTCGCGGGCGCCGAGCGCGCAATTAAGCCCGATCGACAAGGGCGCCGTGTGCTGCAACGAATACCAGAACGCCGTCGGCGTCTGGCCGGAGAGCGTGCGGCCGGACAAATCGGTGATCGTGCCGGAAATCATCACCGGCAATTTGCAGCCGATTTTCTCGAACACATCGTCGATGCCGGCGTAGGCAGCCTTGGCGTTGAGCGTGTCGAAGATCGTTTCGATCAGCAGAACATCGGAGCCGCCTTCGATGAGGGCTTCGGCTGCCTCGGCATAGGCGGCGCGCAATTCGTCGAAACTGACGGCGCGAAAGCCAGGATTGTTGACGTCGGGCGAGATCGAGGCGGTCCGGTTCGTCGGGCCGATGGAGCCGGCGACGAAGCGGCGGCGGCCATCCTTCGCCTGGGCGCGGTCGGCGGCATTGCGGCAGAGACGGGCGGCCTCGCGGTTCAATTCCGGCACGAGGTCTTCCATGCCGTAATCGGCCTGCGCGATGCGGGTCGAAGAAAACGTATTGGTCGCAATGATGTCGGCGCCAGCTTGCGCATAGGCGAAATGGATCGCCTCGATCGCGTGTGGCTGTGTCAGCACCAGCAGATCGTTGTTGCCGCGCAGGTCGCGCGGCCAATCGGCGAAACGTTCGCCACGGAAGTCCGCCTCGCTGAATTTATGCGTCTGGATCATCGTGCCCATGGCGCCGTCGAGCACAAGAATGCGCTCTGCGGCGGCGGCACGAAGTTCATTATGGCAATCGGACGCGGGAACTTTGGACATCAAGCAGCTTTCGTCTCGGCCTGCGGCCGAAGGCCGAGCAGGTGGCAGATCGCATAGACGAGATCCGCGCGATTCATCGTGTAGAAATGGAAATGCTCGACGCCAGCGTCAACGAGGTCGAAGACCTGTTCGGCGGCGACGGTCGCGGCGATCAGGCGACGGGTCGTCGGATCGTCGTCGAGACCTTCAAACCGTTCGGCTAGCCAGGTTGGCACCGTGGCGCCAGCCCTTTGTGCGAAGCGCGCGGTCTGACGGAAATTCTGCACCGGTACGATGCCGGGGATAATCGGGATCGTGATGCCGCGATCGTAACACTTGTCGAGAAAACGGAAATAGACCTCGTTCTCGAAGAAGAATTGGGTGATGGCACGCGTTGCGCCGGCATCGATTTTGGCTTTCAGGACGTCGATGTCCTGTTCGAACGAGGCGCTTTCCGGATGGCCTTCGGGATAGGCCGAGACCGTGATCTCGAAATCAGCGAGGCTCTTGAGGCCAGCGACCAATGCTGTCGAATTGGCGTAGCCTTCGGGATGTGGCCTGAAGCTTTGACCGACACCGCCCTGCGGATCGCCGCGCAACGCCACGATGTGGCGCACGCCGATGTCCCAATACGAGCGGGCGACTTCGTCGATCTCCGAAGAGGTGGCGCCGACGCAGGTCAGATGCGCCGCAGGCTTGATCGTGGTCTCCTCGACGATGCGCGCAACCGTCGCGTGGGTGCGCTCGCGCGTGGCGCCGCCGGCACCATAGGTCACCGAGACGAATTCCGGCGCGAGAGGGGCCAGCCGCTCGATCGAGGTCCACAAAGTCCGCTCCATTTCCTCCGTCTGCGGCGGAAAGAACTCGAACGAGACGTTCATTCCCGAGCAGATGCGGTGGCTGGCGCGGGGCGCGGGTTCGGAAAAATCGGCCAAGGCCATCAGGCAAACTCACGGTTGGTTTGGGGGATTGGATCGGCGATGACGCGGCGGTCACGTCCGAACCAAAGGGAGACGGTCAGCTTGCCGCCGTCTCTCTTGCTTGGCACGAGGTCGCGCCGGCCGATCATGTCGAGGCCGGCCTCTTCCAGGAGACCGGCGATCTCCTCGCCGGAAAAGCCGAGACGGCGATGCGCATGTTCGCTGCGCAAACTCTCTTCTTCATGTGGCGCGAAATCGATGATCAGCAAGCGGCCGGAGGGCCGAAGGGCCCGGGCTGCCTCGCGCACCGCGCGGGCCGGATCGTCGAGATAATGCAGTACCTGATGGATGATGACGAGATCGTAGCGATCGTGCTCGACAGGAAGGGCATAAATGTCGCCCTGGCGAAGCTGGACGTTGCGCAGGCCGGCCTTTTCGAGCCGGTCCCGAGCAAGCGCCAGCATTTGCGGCGACTGATCGATGCCGACGGCGCGCGCGGCGCGCGGTGCGAGAAGCTCGAGCATCCGCCCCGTTCCGGTACCAAGATCAAGCAGGGCCTGAACCGGCCCCCGTCCGATCAGGTCGCCGATGGCGGCTTCGACCCGTTCCTCGCGGATATGCAGGGCCCGGATTTTGTCCCAATCGGCCGCATGGGCCGCGAAATAGCGGGCCGCTTGTTCGGTACGGGCCTGGCGCACTTCGGCCAGGCGGCCGCGATCGGCGGCACGGGTTGCGTCGTCCGGGGCAAGCGT
The DNA here is from genome assembly GCF_037200945.1 of Methylovirgula sp. NCBI lineage: Bacteria > Pseudomonadati > Pseudomonadota > Alphaproteobacteria > Hyphomicrobiales > Beijerinckiaceae > Methylovirgula > Methylovirgula sp. The sequence continues at coordinate 3,600,572 of NZ_JBBCGP010000001.1, read as the reverse complement.
CCCGAGAATCGTCGAAAGCAGTGACCCCACGGCTCCATTGCTGGCGGCGAGGAAAAAGACCCAGGCGCCCTCGCGATGCCGCTCAACCAGGCCGGCCTCCGCCAAGAGCTTGAGATGCCTGGAGATTCTTGGTTGCGACTGGCCTAGAATCGTCACCAGCTCGGTCACCGTCAGTTCGGCTTCGGCCAGCAAAGCCAAAAGACGCAGGCGCGTCGGCTCGGCCGCGGCGGCGAGCGCCGCAAGGACGGAATCGAAGGCAATCGTCTGATTGGGGAACAGGCTCATTGGAGAAATCATATAAAGATATCTTTATATTGTAAAGCGCCAACTCGTCATTCGGTCGGGCACTTGCGTGCATGGAGGCTGGTCTTTTTTCTGCCCGAATGTATTCGGCTGCCGTTCAGTTTCACGCGCCTATACGCATAGGTGTCATGCAGCGATGCGTGTTCCAAATTACAGACGCGATACACAAGTTGAACTACCCGTTGCTGAAGTTGGCTGCGGCACATGGCACGGACAACACAGTCAGAGGATAAACAGCGCGGCGCGGACCTTTCGATTAGCTTTCGTTAACTGCGCGAAGCAAATTGTCGGCAACCTCGTCAATGTCGCGTGTGTGATTCGAAACGATGTTTTAACGCGTTGTGAACGCATAGTTACTGCGAAGCAGCCAATGCACTGATGAAGCCACAATCTGATCAAGTTTGCGCCTTGGAGCGCAGGCACTTGTGAGGAAAGCGGCGAGCGGTAAGCGCCTCGGAAAAAACCGGACGCCGCGAGGGAAGAAGCCCGAAGGGACTGAGAAGAAAAGGCGATGAGGCCGAACAGGCGGATGTTCAGCGTCAAAGCAAATCAAGGACGAAGAGGTTATGCGAATCATTTATGATAACGACATCGAAGGGGTGAAGGTCGTGCCGATTGGCCGCATTCACGCTGCTTCGGGCTGGCACGGGCGCCGGTCGGCTGTGACTCAGGATTTCTACAAGGCCAAGGCGCTTGAGAATCTGGTTGATGTTGCGGAAGACTGCGACGCGGACGCGATTATCGAAGTCGATTACGGCGTCGATCATGCCGACGACGGAGACCTCCCCGGTGCGGCTACTTTGCAGCGGGTTAGCGTCAGCGGTCTTGCCGTTAAATTGATGCGGGCCTGAGTTCCGGCATACGGACTTCGCGCCCACGGACGAGGAACGCGAAAATCGCGTTCCGGTTCCGATTATCTTGAAAATTTCTTATATTTCATCCGGTGCGGGATCAGTTCCTCGACACCCAGCCGCCGCTTCTTGTCTTCCTCATAGTCGGCGAAATTGCCCTCGAACCATTCGACATGGGCATCGCCTTCGAAGGCGAGCATGTGGGTGGCGATGCGGTCCAAAAAGAAGCGATCGTGCGAGATGATGACGGCGCAGCCGGCGTAATCGGTCAGCGCGTCTTCCAACGCACGTAGCGTCTCGACGTCGAGGTCGTTGGTTGGTTCGTCGAGCAGCAGGAGATTGGCGCCGGTCTTCAGCATCTTTGCCAGATGTACGCGGTTGCGTTCACCGCCGGAGAGCTGGCCGACCTTCTTTTGCTGGTCAGGGCCCTTGAAGTTGAAGGCGCCGGTGTACGCGCGCGAATTGATCTCGCGCTTGCCGAGATAGATCACATCCTGCCCGTCGGAAATCTCCTCCCAGACATTCTTGCTGCCGTCGAGTTTGTCGCGTGACTGGTCGACGTAGCCGAGCTTGACGCTCTCACCGACGCTGATGGTGCCGCTGTCGGGCTTCTCCTGCCCGGTGATCATGCGGAACAGCGTGGTCTTGCCGGCGCCGTTCGGGCCGATGACGCCGACGATTCCGCCCGGCGGTAGCTTGAACGTCAGATCGTCGATGAGGAGCTTGTCGCCGAAGGCCTTGGAGAGCCCGGTGAACTCGACGACATTGTTGCCGAGCCGCTCGGCGACCGGGATGACGATCTGCGTCGCGCTCGGGATGCGGTCCGCCTGCTTCTCAACGAGGTCCTGATAGCGCTGAATACGCGCCTTCGACTTCGCCTGCCTTGCCTTCGGCGAAGAGCCCATCCACTCGGCCTCTTGCTCGATCTGCTTCTGGCGCGAGGCATCCTCGCTCTTCTCCAGCGACAGGCGCTTGGCCTTCTGCTTGAGGTAGGAGGTGTAATTGCCCTCGTGCGGAATGCCGCGGCCGCGATCGAGCTCAAGGATCCAGCCCGTCACATTGTCAAGGAAGTAGCGGTCATGGGTGACGATCAGGATCGCGCCGGGATAGTCGCGCAGATGCCCTTCGAGCCAGTTCACCGTCTCGGCATCGAGGTGGTTGGTCGGCTCGTCGAGCAGCAGCAGATCGGGCTTTTCGAGCAGCAGCTTGCACAGCGCGACGCGGCGTTTTTCGCCGCCTGAGAGCTTGTCGACCGACCAATCGTCTGGCGGACAGCCCAGCGCATCCATCGCCTGTTCGACCTGCGAGTCGAGATCCCAAAGGTTTTGCGCTTCGATCTCGTCCTGCAGCCGGGTCATCTCGTCCGCCGTCCCGTCCGAATAGTTCATGGCGAGTTCGTTGTAGCGGTCGAGGATCGCCTGTTTGGCGGCGACGCCGAGCATCACGTTTTCCCGAACATTCAGCTCGGGGACGAGCGGCGGCTCCTGTGGCAGGTAGCCGACCTTGGCCCCTTCGGCGACGAAGCCTTCGCCGGTGAATTCCTTGTCGATGCCGGCCATGATGCGGAGCAGCGTCGACTTACCGGAGCCGTTGATGCCGAGCACGCCGATCTTGGCGTCCGGGTAGAAGGAGAGGTGAACGTTGTCGAGCACCTTCTTGCCGGTCGGGTAGGTCTTGGTCAGGCCCTGCATATGATAGATGAACTGCCGCGCCATTTAGGGCTTTTCTCGCATTTTTAGCTGTTTCGGGATTGCGGGCTTTCTACCCGTGCCGGGGCGCCGGGTCCAGCGGCATCGGCATTGTGTAAACAATCTCGATTTTTGATGACAGAGCGGTCTTGTCGCCGTCACAATCAAATGGTGACTTGGCCGCCCTTGAGGCCCAATGGCCTGCCGACAAACCCTATATGGATGTGCTCGAAAGGAACGGCAACGTGACCGATGTCGATACGCGCGATCTCAATAAAAATGCCGCTCGCGCCGAACCGATCGCACCAAGCCTTCCGCCGATGCCGAGCCGTCCGGGAACAATTGTGACGCCCGGCGCACCTGCCGCCTCCAGTGCCGCGCAAAAGCCGCGTCCAAGCATCTTCGCGGCCGATATCCCGCTGGGAAGCGATGCTTTGGGGCAGACGGGCGCGCTGCGCCCCCTTGCGGAGCTCGCCGCACATCGCGATGCGGAGACGCCGCTCGCGATCGGCCTTCTTGGTGGTCCGGGGTCCGGCAAGAGCTTCGCGCTCGCGACACTGCTTGCCGACATCGAGGCTTTGAGTGCCGCGTCGAACGACACGATGGTCCGGCGGGTCAATATTGTGAAAATCGATGCCGCTACGCTCGATGGCGAGCCGAGCGTCGCGCTGGCGGCAGCGGTCTATGACAAGCTCGGCACCTCCTATCCGGAATTCGTGCGCGAGGCGGCACATGCTGCGCGCGATCCGCATGTGGTCGCTCGCGAGGCGGCCCAACGGCTTGACGATGCACGCCGGCGGCTCGATTCAGAGCGCCAATCGCTGCACGAGATCGAAAATCGTCGCGGGCGGCTGACCGAGACCGTGCTTTTCGAATCTGCCGGCTCGCAGGTCGATACCTATGCACGCACCAATCGCGGCAGGATCGAGAGCCGGCTGGCGAGTTTCGGCATTACTGGCGATCCAATCGCCAATTACAAATCCATGGTGCGCGATCTTGCCGATGCCGGCGGTCCGATGGGACGTGTGGGGGCGGCCTTGCGTGCCTTCTGGGCCTTCGCGGGGCAAGGCAAGCTGCTCGTCACGGCGATCGTTCTTTTGCTTATCGGCGTCGGCCTCGACGACGCTGTCGCGCAGCACGACGCCTGGCTCAATTCTTTGGCGACGGGCAGCAAGGGTTTCGTCCCGTTGGGGCATTGGCTCGGCGCGCATATGGGCTGGCTGAGCTTCGCTGCGAAACTCGCCTATATCGGCGCGGCAGTTGCTCTGGCCGTCAACATCGCCCGCGGCGTGATGTTTCTCAATCCTTTGTTCCGCGGTGTCAGCCTGCTCGGAAACGATGTTGCGACCCGGCGACAGGCGCTCGATCAGCTTTTTGCGCATCAGACGCGGCGCGTGGATGGGCTGGAAGCCGATGTCGATCTCGCTGCGCGCGCCGCGGCGGAAGCCGATCGGCGGGCTGGCAATGCCGCGCGGGGGGCGCTGCAGAGCGAGCCGTCGCCGTTTGCGGACCGGGGCGCGAAACCGCAGGCCGAAAGTTTTTTCGGCTCGCTTGCGGCCTATCTCGTGGGTGCGCAAAAGGCTGGCGCCGGCACACCGACGGGCGCGCTTTCGGTGCCGGACCGTATTCTCGTGGCGCTCGACAATGTTGATTCCGTGCCGCCGCCGCAGGCCCGCGCGTTGCTCGAGGCGGCGCATCGCGCTTTTGCACACAATGGATTCGTGACGATCATCGCTGCGGACCCGGCGCGCCTGACGGACGACGCCGCTCTGTTCGATAAATGGATTCAAATTCCCTTCTGTCTCGATGCTGTTACTGCCAAACGCGATTATTCGAGCTTCGTCGGGCATCTGATTGCGCGGAGCGGGTCGGCGGAGCCGGCCGCGAAGGCGCTGCTCTCACCCATGCATGATTGGTCGGTGTCGGCGGAAGAATCCACGCTCCTTGCAGGGCTCGCACCGCTTGCGGGTGACACGCCCCGCGCGGTCAAGCGGTTCGTCAACCTCTATCGCGTCGCGCGCGGACAGGCCGGAAATAACAAAGGCTCGCTTGCGCTATTTCTCGCGCTCTTCAGCGGCGGCACACCGGATGAAATCGGTGTCCTGCGGCGCGCCCTTGCCTGGCGGGATGACAATGCGCCGCTTGATCTGTCAGGCGGGAGTGTCCGCCTGACACAGGGGCTCGACACAGCGCAGTCGCTCGACAGTCTCGTGACCGTCGGCGCCGCGCGTCGCACAGCGGCGATCGCGCGGGCCTTTTCGTTGAAAGCGGACGCCTAGATCAGCGCGGCCGCTTTAGACAGCGCGATGTAAAGCCCGATCAGGAATGGGATGCCGACCGCAGCCCAGGCGATGATGCCAGCGACGCCGAACTGGCCGCGTGCTGCGGTCGCAGCATCGGCCGCGACTTTATCTTCGTGAAGATGCGCCTTCTCGCGCGCCGATTCCTCATCCGTCATCCAATGTTTTGAATCGACCGGGCGCACGAGGGCATTGCAGATGAAGCCCACGAACAGCAATCCTGCCATGACATAGAGCGTCATATCGTAGAGCTGCGCGTGGGGGACGCCGTGGTCGATCCCGAATTGCCGGAGGGAAGTGATGATGAACGGCCCAGTGACGCCCGCCACCGACCAAGCCGTGATGAGCCGGCCGTGGATAGCGCCCACCATCTGCGGGCCAAAAATATCGGCGAGATAGGCAGGAAGCGTCGCGAAGCCGCCCCCATACATGGTGAGGATGATGCAGACGGAGGCGACGAATGCCGCGGCGAGTCCGAGATGACCCCACGTCGGCAGCAGGCAGTAAAGCGCGATCCCCAAGATGAAGAGCACGAAATAAGTCGTCTTGCGGCTTATCTTGTCAGAAAGCGACGCCCAAAAGAGGCGGCCAAGCGAGTTGAACAGGCTGATGAGGCCGACGAGACCTGCGGCGGCGGCCGCGATCGACGCCTTTTGCGCGGCCGTCAACGTCACGGCAGACTCGACACCAACGAGTTTGGCGCCAAAAATGTCCTGGAACATCGGGCTCGCGACCGAGATCACCGCGATGCCGGCCGTCACGTTGCAGAAAAGCACACCCCAGATGAACCAGAATTGCGGTGTCTTCCAAGCTTGGCTGAGATGCACGCTGTTATGACTGATGAATCTTTTGGTCGTGCCCGCCGCAGGCGGTGTCCATCCCGCCGGGAGCCAACCGGACGGCGTGACGCGGAAGCTGAGAGCGCCGATGCTCATCGCGATGAAATAGATGATGCCCATCGCGATCAGCGCCTGTGAAACGCCGGGAATCCCATTGGCGCCGAACTTGCCCATGAGCCAGACCGCAAGCGGTGCGCCGATCATCGCACCGCCGCCATATCCCATGATGGCGAAGCCGGTTGCCATGCCACGCCGGTCCGGGAACCACTTGATCAGCGTCGAAACCGGCGTGATGTAACCGAGGCCCTGACCGATTCCGCAGAAAACTGCGACAAGATAAATGAGCCAAAGCTGATGTGTCGTTACCGCGAGGCCCAACAGCACAAGGCCGCCGCCCCAGCAGATGGCAGCGTAAAAGCCCGCCTTCCGCGGGCCGGCATGTTCAAGCCACCCACCCCAGATCGCGGCCGAAATGCCGAGCATCGCGATGAAGATTTCAAAGACATTCGTTACATTAGGAACAGTCCAATTGCAGCTTGTCGTCCCAAGCTGGGCAAAGAAGCCCTGGCCCTTGCAAGCGGCGGCGTTGGCGGCCGGCAGCAGCTTCGTCATCGGCAGCCAGAATACCGAGAAACCGTAAGCCATACCGATACAGAGATGAATCGCGAGTGCCGCCGGGGGTACGAGCCAGCGGTTGAACCGCGGCCCGGCAATGGTGCGCGAACGATCGAGAAGCCCGCCACCCGCGGAGGGTGCGGAAGAAACCAAAGTGCTCATGGGCGTTCCTCATTCCATAAGAAGCGGCCGGTGTACCGACCGCGTCCTCTTCGGCACCATTTTCGGTGCATTTTGACGGATAATTAAACTGCACAATTGCTTGTGCCGGGCAAGGAATAATTGTCCTCACATCTTCAGCCATCGGTCAGTTTGCAGCGCAAAAAAAAACGCTGCCGTTTCGGCTTTCGCTTCCACGGCAGCGTTGAGTTCTACGCGGGGACGACTGGCGTTTTTGTACGTGGCAAGCCGCGCACAATGTTCTCGTCAATGTTCAAATGTGAAGCGACGAGTTCGTTCGGCGAATTCGCGATCCACGAGGTCAGCGAAATATCGGCATATTGGCCGACGGCGAAAACCTCCAGAAAGCGCAACGTATCCTTGCCGGTATTCTCGATGTAATGGCCCATTGCGCGCGGCACATAACCGACGTCGCTTGCGGCGAAATCCACCGTGTTGGCGCGGCCTTCACCGGCGAAGACGGTCATGCGCGCCGTGCCTTGGATGTAATATTGCCATTCGTCCGATGTCGGATGCCAATGCAACTCGCGCAGACCGCCGGGCTCGATTTCGACGAGTGCTGCCGACATGACGTCCGAGGCTTTGAAATTGTTCTTGTCGGCAATGCGTACTGTGCCGCTTTTGGTTCTTATCGGCGGCTGATCCATGAGCGGGAACGAATAGGAATCGGGGACAAACGGCTGGCTGCTTTGGGCCAGATCGGCGCCGAGCGAGCCGGGCAGCGGCGCGTTGAAAATCCACAAATCCTTTTTCGGAAGATTGGCAAAGGCGCTCGCTGGCACATTGAGATTTTTGGTGAGAACTTCCGGCGGCGTATGACGCATCCAGTCGCTGAGCAGGAATGTGCTGTCTTCGGAGAAATTGCCATCGTTGAAGACGAGCACGAATTCGCAGCCGTCCGGGCCGAGCCCCTGAATCGAATGCGGAATGCCACCCGGGAAAAACCAGAGATCGCCTGCCTTCACATCGTTCACGAATTTGCGCGCCTGCGCATCGACGCCAGTGATTCGCGCGCTGCCATAAGTCATGAACGCCCATTCGGCTGGCTTATGCCAATGAAGTTCGCGCACGGCACCTTTCGGCAGGCGCATATCAACGCCTGCCATCGCCTTCGAAATCGGAAAATTCCGCACCGTGACTTCGCGCGCCCAGCCTGCATCGGTGTGGCGGTTATGCGCTTCCGAGAACGAATATTTGAGTGTGCCGAGATTGCCGTGATCGGTCGGCGGCGGATTCAATTCGTCGGGGTTTAGGGCTTCCTCGCGCGGATCGTGCGGCCCCGGCGTTTGTGATGCGTCGCCAACATTGTCGTATGTGCCCGCGTACGTCTGGCTCGTAGCGACCAGCATGCCCCCGGCAACGGCGCCAGTTGAAAGCAGTTTCCGGCGTGAAAGGAATGTCATCGTTTCCTCCTTGTTTCCGCGCAAACGTCATCGTTGCAAACGGCGAGGTTCGCGGCGGACTTTTATTTATCTCGACCACTATGACGATTGCCTTCACCGTGCGGAACGCCGTAGAAACCGCTCAGTGTTATCGCGACCTCCGATAGGCAGATGCTCGATCCGGTTTTGCTTCAAACATTCTTGATCATTGCGGAAGGCAACAGCTTTTCGGAAGCGAGCCGCCGCCTCAATCTACGCCAATCGACGGTGAGCGAGCACGTGCAAAAGCTCGAAAAATGCATCGGACATCGTTTGTTCGTGCGCGACACACATTCAGTCGCGATGACATCGGAAGGCGAAGCGCTTGTCGAATTTGCGCGCAACATCCTGGAGACGAATGCACGCGCGGCGGATTATTTCGCCGGCACGGAACAACGCGGCCGTTTGCGTTTCGGCGCGTCGGAAGATCTCGTGCCCGCATGGTTGCCGGAAGTGCTTGAGGGCTTCGTTGCACAACATCCTCTCGTCGAATTCGAGTTCACGGTTGCGTTGAGCGCCGTGCTGATGAATCGCCTCGACGGCGGCGAACTCGATATCGTCCTTTGCAAACGCTGGGCAGGTGACGAGCGCGGCGATCTCGTTTGGCGTGATCGGCTCGTTTGGGTCGCAGCGAAGAAGGATTGGCCGCGGCCGGAGGGGCCGGTGCCGCTCGTGCTCTATCGGCCGCCCGCGATCACGCGCTCGGCGGCGCTCGCCGCGCTCGAACATGCGGGCGTCCCATGGCGGATCGCCTGTACCAGCAGCAGCCTTAACGGCCTTACGACGGCGGCACGGGCAGGGCTCGGCCTCATGGCGCATTCGCGCCGGCTCATTCCGGAAGGGCTCGCAGAGCTTGAGCCGCGACAAGGTCTGCCGGATTTAGGGCCGGTCGAATTTGTTCTCATGAAAGCGCGCCGTTCGCCGGGGCGCGCCGTCGCCGCGCTCAGCGCAGCAATCCGCGCTCGCGCCAATCTCGAAACGGCGTAGTCACGGTCGAGGTGCAGCCAACTGCAAAACAAGTGACGCGACGCCCTCGATATCGTCGATGTGCGCGTGCGCCAGATGCGGCGGCACGTCGCTGGGCGGAAGATCGCTCACCAGCGCCCTGATGTTGGGATCTTCGGGGTGGAGCGCTGGCTTGCCATTGGCGGCGCGATACACTTCGAGTTTCATGTGTGTATCGCGTTTGAAGCCTTCAACGAGAACGAGATCGACCGGCGAAAGCTTGCTGAGCAGGTCTGTAAGAGATGGCTGCGGCGCGCCACGCAATTCGTGCATCAGCGCAAAGCGCTGATCAGAGGCGACGAGAACCTCCGTTGCGCCCGCCGCGCGATGTTCGTAGGAATCCTTGCCCGGCTTATCGACATCGAAATTGTGATGCGCGTGCTTGACCGTGGAGACGCTGAGACCGCGCGCGAGAAGCGCCGGGATGAGCTTGACGATCAAGGTCGTCTTGCCGGCACCGCTCCAGCCCGCAAAACCAACAATGCGCATCAGGCGTCCCGCGAGACTTCGAACGAAGCGGTATCGATAGTGAAACTGCCATCGGATTCGATCGCAAAATGTTGGGCGATATCTTCGGACATCTGTGTTTGTAACGCGCGGATCGCCGCTGCCTGCGCGTCCGGCGTCGCCATGCGCGCGATCCAGGTTTTAAAATCGAGACGCAGCCGACGCGTCGTGACGCTCTTCACCGCGAAGCCGGCACCGGCAAGGGCGTTCACCCATTCGGCCGCTGAATAATCGCGTACATGAGAGGGATCGCGAAGCAGTTCGACCGTCTGGAGATAGGTGTCGAGCAGTGCGATGCCGGGCGAGATCGCGTCCATGAAAAGCGCCCGCCCGCCCGGCCGCAACACGCGATGCGCTTCGACGAGCGCGCGGTGGAAACCGTGCCAATGATGCGCGCTGTAGCGGCTCAAAACGAAATCAAAGTCCGCCTCATCGAAGGGCAGGGCTTCCGCGCTGCCTTGGCGTGTCGCGATATTCGTAAGGCCGCGTTGCGCTGCCGTGCGCGCGACAGCTGCAAGCATGTCGGTCGAGAGATCGTACGCCACGACGTCGCGCACGAGCGGCGCGGCGCGAAACGCAACATGACCGCCACCGCAGCCGAGATCGAGCACCCGTGTGTCGCCGGCGCCTTCCAGAAGGACGGCTGCCTGATCGAGATCGGCGCCTTGCGCGTGGACGCTGCTTTCGACATAAGCGTCGGCGCGGCTGCCGAATTGATTGGTCACCAGCGTGGCATGGCCTTTGGCCATCGTCATTCTCCATCTCGTGTGGTTAGCGTCGATCTGTCTATATGCATCGCATGGCCGAGCGCGTCAAAGAACTGGATTTGCGAGGGCTGAAATGCCCGTTGCCGGTGTTGCGGACACGCAAGGCGCTGGCGCGGCTCAATTCCGGCGCGAGCCTCGTCGTTTCCGCGACCGATCCACTTTCCCGCATCGACATCCCGCATCTCATTCATGAAACGGGCGATGTTCTGGAACAAAGCCGCATGGACGGCGAAGTATTTATCTTTCACATCTTGCGGCGTTAGGTCTTGCGGCCTGCCAATATCCGTTCGGCAATACGCAAGTCGGCGGGCGTGTTGACGTTGAAGAAAGGGTCGAAAGGTTCGGCGCTCCAGTCCGCATAGGCGCAGCGGTAGCGGCTGAAGAACGTCGTGACCCGACGCAAATCTTCATCGATAAGCGCTTCGCGCAGATCGGCGCGCAGATCGATCGGCCAGAGCGCGAAGGTCGGATGGACGATATTATTGGAACGGGCCACCGCAATCTCGGCTTTCGCTGAAAGCCGGGCCGCGTCGAGCTTCTCAACAAGATCGACAGGCAGAAACGGCGTATCGGTTGCGGCACTCACCGCGTAAGTGAGGTCTGGATGGTGCGCCACCAGATAATCGAGCCCGGCGAGAATGCCAGCCAGAGGTCCCGCAAAGTCCGGAACATCGTCCGGTACAACGGGCACGCCTAATGCCGCAAAACGCGCCGCATCGCCATTGGCGTTGATGACCATCTCGGCGCACTGTGTTTTGAGCGCCGCAAGCACATGCGCAATGAGCGGCGTCGCGCCGAGCATCTGTGATGCCTTATCGACGCCGCCCATACGTGTGCCGCGGCCGCCGGCCAGAACAATAGCGCCGGTTGATGAGCGTTCAGCCATTTTGCGGATTTACGCGGCTATGGCGCGCCGGTCAAAAACGGTACCAAAGTGCGGCGGTCGGCCCGAGTTCGCGGCCGGCATTGCTACCGGTGATCGTCTCGAAAAACCCGCCCTCAACGGACCAGCGCGCCGAGATGTCGTAGACGGCGCTCTCCTGCAACTTGATCCAGGTATATCGCGGTATTAGGTAGCATCTGCCACAAGCCAAAACCAGCCGATCCGCTTAGATTCGGGGCATGGCTGAAATCCGCACCGTCACCACGCTCCAATTGAAACGCCAGCAGATCGTCGCGTCAATCTCGCATTACGAGACGCAACTGGAACAAGCCCGCGCCGATCTCGCCTCAATCAATGCCGTGATTCGAGTCTTTGAAGCCGGAGACGATCCCCGCCAGCTTCCGGTCTATGCCGACACCTTTCGGCTATTCGTGCGCGGCGAGAAATGGAAGCTCTGCCAAAAGGCGCTCGCAGAAACAGCCGAACTCACCACGCGGCAACTCGCGCTCTACATCATGGTCGCGAAGGGCTTCGACGCGAAGGATTCCGTCTTGGTCCTATCCATGACGCGGAATATCACCAGCACGCTGAGAACCCGTTGGCTAAGAGGCGAGCTTGCCGTAATCGGGAAGCGGAACGGGATGAGCGTGTGGAAATTGCCCAACCCTCAGCTATAATGGGGTTGATCGACGGGGCCACCACCCCGCTCAATCGCATGACGATGACCGCTCATCGTGAGCCTAAAGGCTACACGAGATGGGGATTATTGTCTTATGAAAAAGAAAGACGAGGTCGTTCGAGAGATGACCGATTTTATCAAATCGAGCGGCGATTTTTATCTTAATGCAAACGCGGAGGCGCTGGCATCGTTGCGCCGCCACTCCGCAAGCCCTTCAGCCAGTCGATTGAAGGCTGCATTATCAACGCAACGCCCGGATCGGCCGCTTCATGCTGCTTTTGCCGGTCTTCTAGGAGCATTGCGATCCTATCGGGATCGATTTTACCCGTCTCAAAAAGATGAAAAATCAGCGCGTTGCATAACTCAAAAAGAACCTTGCTCGGAAGCAGCGCGGTTTCCAGATCATCGCTCATAAAGCTCTCCTAGGTCCGTTTCAGGCCTTTCCTATTCTATCCATTTCAGGGATAATCGTCCCCGCTGCCAAGACCGAGTGATTGCGGTCTCGCGGCGCGCCTTTGCGCGAAACACAGGGCTACCCGCTATGTCGGGCGGCTCACGAAATACAATACTCCTCACGGGGGAATACGTGGGGCGTGCGAGCCCTGTGTTCACGCGCAATCACCCGTCCCGGCGCCAGCCGGAGACGTAGGCGCTCAACACAGGGAGAGCGCAGATGCGTCCAACCATCATAGTTGTTGCCGTTCTGACCTTTTGTCAGGCGGCTGTTTCCGCACGGGCGAATGATTCGCGCTGCGCTGTACCGCCATACGGCATGACGGTTTCGAGCTTCAAAGCCTTCGCGCAAGCGTTTGGCGGCGTCGTTGTGCCAGCCAAAGTTCTACCCGCTCTCTGCAATGCCAAATACGGCGGCACAGATCGAACCGGCCTCTACAACCTCGGCTTCACGGATCAGGACATCGATTCGAAGAGCATGGGTGATCTCGCCCCGCAATTCATGACGGCCCTGTTTAATCTCGCCGATAAGACGCACCAATGACTATCTATGCGCTGTTTCTCTGCGTTCAGACGCTCGGGACTTGTCAGATGCAAGGCCAGGCACGCGTGACCTTCGCAGGTATTATGCCGGCCATGACGTTTAATAGCTTGATGGAATGCCAACGCTTCGCGAAGCGCATGACAGGCGTCGTTCTTATGCCGACAGATGGGCGATTTTTTATAGACCCCAATAATATGAACGTGTGGTACGAGTGCAGAAGCCGACACGTTGATACTTGGGAGCCTACGCAGTAAAATAAAAATCGGCCCGGATGGCCGTCCGAGCCGATCTAAATTTCCAAATGCGCTGCGCCGCGCGTGTTTCTCTATACACGCGCTGGAGGCGCTTGTCATTATGAACGACGCTAAAGACGATCATCCTTTAGGGGATGCCGAATTTCGAGCGTTATACGCAAAGATTCTAGATGAGCTCGTACAGCGGACGCAGATAATTTTTCAGCGCCATTCTTGCTCGCGGCCTCAAGGTCTGAGTGAAGTTCCTCGGCGGCTAATAGTGTCGAGTCGAGATGTTCCAAAATCTCATCCCGACTGAATAATTGTCTTGATATAAGCAGGCTTAGTAATTGTTGATGAAGTAATAAGGACGCTAAAGCGGCTCCCTCGAAAAGGCTCGGACTCGGTTTCATTTATCGCTTCCTAGTTTTGCTTGGCAGCTTCTAGGATAGCGAAGCTGGGGCCAGCCGTCTCGGCTGGCCCCTAACAGGCTGCTGAAAAACCCTCTTCCTTTGCGGGGCTGATCGTGATTCCATTTCGTTGGGAGACAGCAGCATGCGCGGCAGTGACGAAGGTTCGGGACAGCTTTTCAGTTATGTTGATCTGGAGGCGCGGGTGCGCCGTGATCATCCGTTGCGAGTGATCCGCGCGATCGCCAACGAGGCGCTCGGAGCCCTGGCGGCGGATTTCGCGGCGCTCTATTCGAAGGTCGGCCGTCCGTCGATCCCGCCGGAACGGCTGCTGCGGGCGATGCTGTTGCAGGCTTTCTATTCAGTTCGCTCGGAACGCCAGTTGATGGAGCGGCTCGATACTGACTTGCTGTTTCGTTGGTTTGTCGGGCTCACCATCGACGATCCGGTGTGGGATGCGACGGTGTTTTCCAAGAACCGCGATCGTCTGCTCGATGGGGCGATCGCCGCGAAGTTCCTCGCCGCCGTGCTGGCCCAGCCGCGCGTCAAAAGGCTGATCTCGTCGGATCATTTCTCCGTCGATGGCACGCTGATCGAGGCTTGGGCCTCGATGAAAAGCTTCAAGCCGAAGGACGATTCAGGGGATCAGCCGCCGTCAGGTCCTGGCCGCAACGCCGAGGCGGATTTCAAGGGTGAGAAGCGCTCGAACGAGACACATGCCTCGACCACTGACCCCGAGGCCCGACTTTATCGCAAGGGGCCGGGCATGGAAGCAAAACTCGCTTTCCTCGGCCACGCCTTGATGGAGAACCGTTGCGGCCTCATCGTCGATGCCTGTCTCACGCCCGCCAACGGCCATGGCGAACGCATCGCGGCGCTGGCCATGATCGAGCCGCGCGCCGATCGGCCAAAAGCCATCACGCTCGGCGCCGACAAGGGTTATGACGCGGCCGATTTCGTCAATGAACTGCGAACCATGAATGTGCGTCCGCACATCGCGCAAAATATCAGCGGCCGGCGTTCAACCATCGACCGGCGAACAACGCGCCATCAGGCCTATTCGGCGAGCCAGCGCATTCGTAAACGGATCGAGGAGGCCTTTGGTTGGATGAAGACCATCGCCGGGCAGCGCAAGACGAAGTTTCGCGGCGTCGATCGCGTGGGCTGGGCCTTCGCCTTCGCCTTCGCCGCCGCAGCCTACAACCTCGTCAGACTACCGAAATTGATTGAGGAGATGACACCATGATGCCACCTAAGGCGTCGCTCATCACAGCCACATCCGCCGACCGTCATCATCGACAAAGCCATTCTCGGAAAGTCAGCAGCAACTCTCTCCGCGCCTGAAGCACCGCAATTTTTCAGCAGCCTGCTAGAGAAGCGCTTAGCTCGAATTACAGGAGTTCATCTTGGCCCTTCCAAAGCTCATGCGCGAAATCGCCTTCGACGGAGCCGGCGGCCCGGATGTCATCCGCGTGCGGGAGGTGTCCGTGCCCGCGCCGGGGCCGGGGAAAGTCTTGATCGAGGTTGTGGCAGCAGGGGTCAACAAGCCGGATTGCTTCCAGCGTCAGGGCCATTATCCACCACCGCCCGGCGAGAGTGATGTGCCGGGGCTGGAAGTCGCAGGTCGCATCGTGGCGGTCGGCGAGGGGGTCGCGAAATCGCGCCTCGGCGAGAATGTTTGCGCGCTCGTCGGCTCAGGCGGCTATGCCGAATATGCCGTCGCCGACGGACGGCTTTGCCTGCCGGTGCCGCGAGGCCTGAATCTAACCGAAGCAGCAGCAATTCCTGAGACTTATTTCACCGTCTTCGACAACGTTTTTACACGCGGACGGCTGAAGCCGGGCGAAACCATTCTCGTTCACGGTGGCTCCGGCGGCATCGGCACGACGGCCATTCAGCTTGCCAAACTCTTCGGCTCGCACGTCATTGCGACGGCAGGCACGGTTGAAAAATGTGCCTTCTGTCGGACGCTTGGCGCCGACCATGCAATCGATTACAAGACGCATGATTTCGTTGCGGAGGTAAAGGCGTTGACCACCAAGCGTGGCGTCGATGTCATTCTGGATACGGTTGGCGGCGCGTATATTCAGAAAAACCTGTCGCTCCTTGGCCTCGAAGGGCGGCTGGTGCAAATCGCCTTTCTTCAGGGAAGCCGGGTCGAAAGTTTCGACTTCATGCCGCTGATGCTGAAGCGGCTGACCATCACCGGCTCGACGATGCGCGCCCGCAGCATCGAGCAGAAGGCCGAGGTCGCCCGCGCACTCCATGATAAAATCTGGCCATCGCTCGACCGTGGCAAGGCTTTGCCGGTCGTCCAGGCGACCTTTCCGCTGGAAGATGCGCGCGCCGCGCATGAGCTGATGGAAAGTTCGCGCCATCTGGGCAAGATCGTCCTGGAGACGGGGGAATAATCACCCGCGAGTCGCGAGAACGGATCGTCAGGCGGCGATTCCCTCATATCTGAACTCCGTCATCATGCCGGTCATCATGTGATAGAGGTTGTGGCAGTGGAATGCCCATCGCCCCGGATTGTCGGCGTCGAATGCGATCCGGACGTGGCCCATCGCTGGCACTAGAACGGTATCACGCACGGCGCCTCGAATTGTCTGTCCATCGATAGCGACCACATGGAACGCATGGCCGTGCAAATGCATCGGATGCGCCATCATCGTGCGGTTAACGAGATCGATCTCGACGCGCTGTCCCTTGCGCAGCATGAGCGGTGTAATCTTCGGCCAATATTCGTCGTTCAAGGCCCATGTATAGGGCCTCATGTCGCCGCCGAGATTGATCGTCTGGACCATATCCGCGGCGCGCGGCGGGAGCGGGGTCGCCGCATTCAAACGAGCTTCCAGCGAATTATCGACGGGCGGCGTGTCGTGGCCGTTTTCCGCGATCCGCAGAACAGGTGCGCCGGCCGTCGCGAGGACGAGTCCGGTCTGCTGACGGGTGCCTTCCAGCCGGGCGAGAATTGGAAACACCCCAACGCTCGGCAGATCGATCAGAATATCAAGCCGCTGCGCCAGCGCGATTGGAAAGCGGCTGCCCGCGATTGGAAGCACAGAATGGCCGTCTGTCGCGACAACGTGGCCGGTGAGCCCGCCAAGATCGATCCAGAACTGACTTGAGGACGCGCCGTTGATGACTCGCAGCCGGATGCGGCCGCTGCGTTCGACGCGAATGACTTCCGGATCGGCAAGGGTTCGATCGTTGGCGAGAAAGGCGTCGTAGCGGACGTCATTGAGATCCATCTGCATGTTACCCGATCCGTGCATGGCCATGCCCGGCATATTGGCCATCCCGGGCATGTCAGCCATTCCCGACATATGGGCCATGCCAGACATCGGCGATTTCGGCGTTTGGCTATGGG
The DNA here is from genome assembly GCF_037200945.1 of Methylovirgula sp. Classification (NCBI taxonomy): domain Bacteria; kingdom Pseudomonadati; phylum Pseudomonadota; class Alphaproteobacteria; order Hyphomicrobiales; family Beijerinckiaceae; genus Methylovirgula; species Methylovirgula sp. Next base: position 3,583,524 of record NZ_JBBCGP010000001.1, on the reverse strand, counting down.
TCTCGTCATCCGGCGCACTTGTGAGTTCGGCGAGCACCTCTTCCGGTGTCCGGAAGGTGAAATCGTGCAACATGAGAACGACGTCCTGCCTGTCCTCGCGCAGCGCCGCGGCGTCGTGAACGATCAGCGGCGCGGTCATCAAATTTTGTTCCTGCATCTCGTGGTGCGAATGCATCCAGTACGTGCCGGGAATAGGCGCATAATCGTAAGCTTGCGCAGCGCCGCTTCCGATGGATGGGGTCTGCGGCCAGGGAAAGCCGTCTTGCTTCCAGGGCGGAAGCTGCCCATGCCAGTGAACGATCGTCGGTGTCCCGGCATCATTCACGAGTTGCACCTGAAATCGTTCACCGGGGGCCAGGCGAAGGCCCGGGCGTCCGTCGGGACCGATAAGCCCGAAGACTTTGGCGGCCCGGCCGTTCACCTCGATCACACGCGTTCCAGCGACAAGGCGCTTCGAATTAGCCGGCGTCACCGCTGCGGCAGGCAGGACGGGCAATAGGCTTGTCGCGAGAGCGACGCCCACAAAGTCGCGTCGGGAGAGGATCGTGCTCATGGCTATCCTGCCTTCATCATTGCGAGGCCACCTGCAATTGGCAGCTTAATATCTCGCGCCGAGAAACTTTATCAAAGCCGCATTGAATTCGTCGGCCTGTTCGAGATGCGGCACATGGCCGGAGCCCTGGATTTCCACGAGCTGCGCGTTGGGGATGTCTTTTGCCGCTTTGCGTCCGAGTTCTGGCCAATGGCCGAGAGTCGCGATCTCCTGCGGCTTGGCATAGCGGCGGAAGAAGACCGAGCGATCACCTTGGCCGATGACAAGCAGGACCGGCATTTTCAGAAGCGGATATTCCTGTCTTATCGGCTCGTTAAAGATCATCTGCGACGTGAGCGCCGATGCCTTTGCCCAGCGCGGATATTCGCCGCTGTGCAGAACGCGGGCGAACACATCGACGCTGTGCTCCGCCTCCGGAGGCCAGCCGACGAAGAAGGCATGCATGAAGGTACGATAGGACGCGGCCGTTTGCGCCATTTCGGCGTTGAACAGCGAGTCGAGTGTCGGCGGCTCAATGGCGCTGCGATAATCTTCAAGGCCGATCGGGTTTTCGAGCACGAGCCGCGTGGTGGTCTGCGGATAATCGCGGGCGAAATAGACCGCGAGCATGCCGCCGAACGAATGACCGACGATCGTGGCGTGGGCGATGCCGAGATGATCGAGCAGGGCCTTCGTGTTCGCGGCCAGTAGATCGAAATGATAATCGATATCCGGCTTCGAGGATTTGCCGAACCCGATCTGGTCCGGGACGATGACGCGATAGCCGTGATCGGTGAGCACGCGGATCGCTTGCGCCCAATATTCGCCGTCGAAATTCTTGCCGTGCAAGAGCACGAGCGATTGGCCATTCGGGTGCGCGGCTGACACGTCCATATAGGCCATACGCAGGCGTTGGCCCTCAATCGTTAGATCGAGAAAATGGACGGGGTAGGGATAGTCGATGTCTTCAAGGCCGATGCCGAGCGGCGTGATATCGTCAGCGCTGGAACGTGCCGGCGCAAAAAGCGCGAGCGCCGCGGCAAACACCAAAATCAGGCTGCGTCGCATCGCCGGGCCCTCCAGCCGCAAGTCGGCTCGGGAATAGGCTGCGCCCGGAAAATATCACGTCACATTCACGCGAGGTAGGCCCGGCGCGTCGCGCCGGACCGAAAAGTGCAAGCAATTTCGGACGGACCAGCGCGCTCAGGAACGCGCCGGTCCGTCATATTACTTGGCGACGCTATACGAGTGCGCGCCCACACCGGCGAGATGGCCGCCTTGGACGATCAGATATTCGTCGCGGATCGGTTTGCCGGCGAAGAAGTTCTCGAGGATTTCGCGCGTGCCGGCGGCATAGCGGGCCTGCGCTGAAAGCGTCGTGCCGGAGGTATGGGGGGTCATGCCTTCATGCGGCATGGTCCGCCACGGATGATCCTTCGGCGCCGGCTGCGGATACCAGACGTCGCCGGCATAACCTGCGAGCTGGCCACTTTCGAGCGCGCGCACGATGGCATCACGATCGGCGAGTTTGCCGCGGGCGGTGTTCACGAGGTAGGTGCCGCGCTTCATCAGCGCCAGCGTGCGATCATTGATCATATGCTCGGTTTCAGGATGCAGCGGTGTGTTCAGCGTGATGACATCGCAGACCTTGAACAGATCTTCGCGGTTTTCGTGGAATGTCAGGCCAAGCTCTTTTTCGACCTCGGCCGGCAGACGATGCCGGTCGGTGTAGTGCAGTTTGACGTCAAAGGGCTTCAGCCGGCGCAACACGGCGGTGCCGATGCGACCGGCCGCAACTGTGCCGACATTCAAGCCTTCGAGATCGTAGGCACGCTCGACGCAATCGGCGATGTTCCAGCCGCCTTTACGTACCCAATCATGCGACGGGATGTAGTTGCGCACGAGACCAAGGATCATCATCACCACATGCTCAGCGACGCTGATGCTGTTACAATAGGTGACTTCGGCGACAGTGATCTTGTGCTTGTTGGCGGCTTCGAGGTCGGTATGGTCCGAACCGATGCCGGCCGTGATGATGATCTTGAGGTTCTTCGCCTTGGCGATGCGCTCGGCCGTCATATAGGCCGGCCAGAAAGGCTGCGAGATCACGACATCTGCGTCGTGAAGCTCTTTGTCGAGCGTTGAATTCTCGCCTTCCTTGTCAGAGGTCACGATCAATTCGTGGCCGTTGTCCTTGGCCCATTTTTTCAGGCCGAGAGCGCCGGACACGCTGCCGAGCAATTCACCCGGTTTGAAGTCGATCGCTGAAGGCGTCGGTGTCGTCTGGCCATCGGGATAGGATTTGATGACCGGGATCGTGTCACGGGCGTAGGTCTTTGGGTAACCGTCAACCGGATCGTCATAGAGAACGCAAATAATCTTCGCCATGTTTCTCTCCCTGATTGATTAAGGAGCTATATCGTTTCAGATATAGCTCGGGGAAACTGGCGCCATTTGCGGCGAATTGCCAATTGATTGTTGGGTACGTCTATAGCTAATTTCTATTGAACGGCGCCAGCAAACCGCGGAACGATTTGCGTCTAAACGCGCCGTCGCAAGGGCGCGTTCCCGTAATCATCTCGTCAAATGCAGCCCGAAGTTTCGGACTCAGGAATGACAGTCGCAAGACGATCCGGAAAACTCCTCTGGCCCCCCAAAGCAAATAAGAACTGGCCGTTCGCAGGGGCCAGGCATCGTGGTCGTTTAGCAGGGGGCCACCAATCATCGATGATGTCGAAACGCGAGCCGTTCCTCTCTCGAATACTGACGTTTCCGATCAAGTCGCTCGATCCCGTCGAGCTCCGGCAAGCGCGTATTTTGTCGAGTGGCGCGCTGGAACATGACCGGACCTGGGCGCTGTTCGAGGCGAACGGCAAATTCGTCAACGGCAAGCGACATGCGGCGGTCCAACGTCTGCGCTCCGACATCGATATGGAGACGCGAGCCGTCACGCTCGATCATGAGAACGAGCGCGGCCTGGGCAGCGAGCGGTTTTCTATCGGCGATGTCGATAAACTCGAAGACTGGCTGCATGCTTATTTCGGTTTCCCGGTCGTGTTCCGGAAGAATTGCGAAATCGGCTTCCCGGATGATACGGAGTCGCCCGGACCGACGATCATCAGCGTGGCGACATTGGCGGAAATCGGCCGCTGGTTCGGCTTGAAGATTGACGACGTGCGGCGGCGCTTCCGAACCAATATTGAAATCGATGGCGTGCCGCCGTTCTGGGAGGACCGACTCTTCGGCGCGCCGGGGACGACGGTCAAATTTTGCATTGGCGATGTGATTTTTGAGGGTATCAACCCTTGTCAGCGTTGCGTCGTGCCGCCCCGCGATCCCTTGACCGGCGAATCCGACGACACATTCGTGCGCCGCTTCACGGAATTGCGCGCCCGCACTTTGCCCGCGTGGTCAACGCGCGAAAGATTCAACCATTTCTACCGCGTCGCGATCAATACGCGAACCCATGGCGATCAGGGTGGCAAGATCTTGCACGTCGGCGATCGGGTCGAAATCCTCGACATGCCGGCCGATAGCGCAGGCGAGCGAATTCCCGCCATCTCGGATTTTTGGGCCGGCGACCTCATCGTCGACGCGGTGCGCAACGAAACCACGACGGTCAAAACCTTCCGGCTGCGGCATCCGAGCGAAGCAGCGATTCCGTTTCGCTTTCTACCAAGTCAGTTCCTGACGATCACGCTCGACCAGGGCGCGGATGTTTTGCAGCGCTGCTATACGATTGCGTCGTCTCCGTCTGACACTGGCTTCTGTGAGATCACTGTAAAACGGGAAGGCGCCGCGTCGAGCCAATTGCATGATCTTCTGGCCGCCGGTTCACGCCTTTCGGTTGCCGGTCCTTTGGGACGTTTCACCTTCGACCACGAAAAGGCTGACGAGGTCGTTTTGATCGCGGGCGGTGTCGGCATCACGCCGCTCATGTCGAAAATACGCTATCTCGTAAGCCAGAACTGGAAGGGTCGCATCGATCTCATCTATTCGGTGAAAACGCCTGACGACATCATCTTCCGCGACGAACTTGAAACGCTCCAGCGTACTTTTCCCGCGCTGGGAGTACATGTGACGGTGACGGTGCCCGACAAGAATTGGCGCGGCGCGCGGGGGCGGCTCTCAGAAAAGTTCATTCGCGATATCGTCCCGGATATCGCACGGCGCACGGTGCATATCTGCGGTCCGGCGGCGATGGCCACCTCGGTCCAGCAGATGTTGCATCATCTTGGCGTCGACACATCGCGGATAGAGGTCGAAGCGTTCGGCGGCAGACCAGCTTCGCCAGGCCAAGATGCCATCGACTGCGAAATCAGGTTTGCCCGGTCGGAGACGGCGATCGTGATATCGTCGCGCGCGACGCTGCTGGATGCGGCGCTTGCGGCCGGCGTTTCGCTCGATTATGGCTGCCGCGCCGGTGTTTGCGGGCGCTGCAAGGTTAAGGTCATCGATGGTGAGGTCACGACCGACTGCGATTTCGTGCTCACGCCAGTGCAGAAAATGGCCGGTTTGGTGCTAAGCTGTCAGAGCCATCCAGCCGGCACCGTCTCCCTGGACGCTTGACTTGGCGGCGGCTTCTTCTTACACGGTCCCCAGCAGGCGCTCTTCGGGGCGCCTTCTTTCATGGCGATTTTCGCCATGCGCACCCGTGGCGCTCTTTGAGCTTAGCTCTGAAAGAGGGCCTGTCGGCGAGGTTTCCTTGCAGAGCAAGGTTTCCCCGCAGAGGAGGGCGCGGACCTCCGCCAGCATGTCTTTGTAAAGGCAAGCTTATTTCATTGGCGGGGACGCGATGTGGCGAGACGCTCTGGCGTCGGCGCGCGCGTTCTCGCTTGCAATTTCGAGGACGCGATGACCAAACGCGCAGAAGCCAAGTATAAAATTGACCGCCGCATGGGGCAAAACATTTGGGGTCGCCCCAAGAGCCCCGTCAATCGCCGCGAATACGGCCCCGGCCAGCACGGCCAGCGCCGCAAGGGCAAGCTCTCCGACTTCGGCACGCAGCTTAAGGCCAAGCAAAAGCTGAAGGGCTATTACGGCAATATTTCCGAGCGGCAATTCCGCAAATATTATGCCGAAGCGATCCGCATGAAGGGCGATTCGGGTGACAATATGATCGGCCTGTTGGAGCGCCGTCTCGACGCGGTGATCTACCGCGCGAAGTTCGTGCCGACCGTGTTCGCCGCGCGCCAGTTCGTCAATCACGGCCACATCAAGGTGAACGGCAAGCGCGTTAACATCGCGTCGTATCAGGTGAAGATCGGCGATGTCATCGAGCTGAAGGAAACCTCGCGCCAGCTCACGCTGGTGCTCGAAGCGATCAGCCTCGCCGAACGCGACGTGCCGGATTATTTCGAGGTCGACCACGGCAAATTCAACGCCAAGATGACGCGCATTCCGCTGCCGCGCGAAGTGCCCTATCCGGTGGTGATGGAACCGAACCTCGTCATCGAATTCTATTCGCGCTAAGCAACTGCATATGCGCAAACGAAAGGCCGCCTCTGGGCGGCCTTTTTTTGTTCGGCTGGCGACCTATGCAGGCGAACGAAAATCGGCACAGCGCAGGGCGATACATCCGAGAGCTTTCGCGACGACTGCTATTTGCCAGCCTTGATTGGCAGCGCGACGGCTTGGCGCCGCTAAAACCACGCAGGGGCAGAAAGGGGAGCGGCTCGTTAACCAGACCGCCAGTGTAATTTTCCGTCTTATTAACTGATCGTCTGTAGGTTGCGCCTATGAGCTGGCAGCCCGAGACGACAATGGAAAATCTCCACGGCGGCAGCGTCGTCTATAGCATTGTAATCCCAATCTACAATGAAGAAGCAGTCATCCCATTGCTCTTGCACAGGTTGGATGCGCTTCTAGACCGGCTCGACGGCGCTTCGGAAGTCATCATTGTCGATGATGGCAGCAAAGACACTGGCCCGATTGTACTTGCCAACAAAAGCAAAAATGATCCTCGTTATCGCTTCGTCCGTTTATCACGCAATTTCGGACATCAGATCGCGATCACAGCTGGATTGGACGTGGCATGCGGTCAAGCAGTGATTGTCATGGACGGTGATCTCCAGGATCCCCCGGAAGTCATTGACACAATGATCGCACGCTGGCGAGAAGGTTACGAGATCGTTTATGCCAAACGCCGCCGCCGAGATGGTGAGACCGCGTTTAAACGCTGGACAGCGAAGCTCTTCTACAGCCTCATGGACCGGCTCTGTTCCGTCGATATTCCCCCTGAGGTGGGAGACTTCCGGCTTGTTGACCGAACCGTCCTCGATGCCTTTCGTGCAATGCGAGAGCAGGATCGTTTCGTCCGTGGCATGTTCGCATGGCTCGGTTTTCGGCAAGCCATTGTCGAATTTGAGCGACCGCCACGCGCGGCCGGCGCCACAAAATATCCGATCTGGAAAATGGTTCGTCTTGCCGTCGCCGGCGTCGTCGGATTTTCCGATGTGCCCTTGTTACTCGCGATTTGGGCTGGAGGCATCGTGTCCTTCGCCGGACTCGCTTATGGATTGTATGTTGTCGCGGTCACAATGGCCGGAGCGCAGCTCGCTCCAGGCTGGGCATCGACTATTGTCATCGTAACCCTGCTTTGCGGCATGAACATGCTGCTGACCGGAATCGTCGGCCTTTATATCGCGCGAATTTATTCGGAAGTTAAAGCTCGGCCGCTTTATGTCGTCGCGGAGACTTTTGGGTTCAATTCTTCAGATAAGCCTGTACAACACCTGGATGAATTCGGCTCTACGTCCATAGGACGCTCGCGATCCCCATCATCCGAGTTCCCCCCAAACCGGAAAAGTATGCACGGCACGGTTCCGCTTCCATCTGCCGCCCGCGCACGGAACGGCTCTATCGAAGAGGATAATGCGCCTTCCGTCGAATTGCGGAGGCCCGCGTGACCAGCACTTTCGACAACCATGCCGCCCGCTATTCCGACGAGGTACAGTCGTCGATCAGTTTTTCTGGACTACGACACGATTTCTTCCTTCAGGCTAAAGTTGATGTCCTTGCTCGCACGCTGCGCCGTAATTTTGGCGCAGCGCCACCCGGGACCGCGCTCGATATAGGTTGCGGAGTGGGCCTACTTCATCCTTACATCGAGCCGTTATTCGGAAAACTTACTGGCGCTGACATCTCTGCTGCCAGCATAGAACAGGCCCAGCGCTTAAGCCCGAGCGTTGCATACTCGATGATGGGCGAGTCATTGCCCTATGATGATGGCGCCTTCGACGTGACGTTGACCGTGTGCGTTCTCCATCATGTACCACCAGAACGTTGGGATTCGTTTACGCGTGAAATGCGTCGTGTCACGCGTCCCGGAGGCTTGGTTTGCGTGATTGAACATAATCCTTTCAATCCGCTGACTCAGCTTGCGATCAGCCGATGCAGCTTCGACGCCGACGCGGTCTTATTGCGCGCTTCGAAAACTCGCGAACTGCTGCGAAAGGCCGGTGCAAAAAAAATAACAACGGAATTTTTCCTCACTCTCCCAGCGCGCGGCGGCTTCTTCGGGCGGCTCGGAAGGCTTGCCGGACGACTGCCGATCGGTGCGCAATATCTAACCGCTGCGCGGGCGTGACGTGTCGATCTCGTCGCGCCGCGTGATGTCGTTCGGGATGATCGGCCTAATTAATACGATTGCTTATGCGGCGATATCGATCGCTTTTGTTCACTGTGGAATAAATGCAATAGTTGCGTCTCTCTTTGCGTATTTGTTATGCGCGCTTTGGTCCTATTGGACGAACGCGCGTTTCACCTTCGAGTCACGTGCCCCGCACGCCGTCGCGGCGCCGCGCTTTCTCGGTATGACCATTCTTTCCGGCGGCATCGCAACCACAATTCTGTTCGTGCTGCATAAAATCGGAGTTTCTATCGAAATGGCGCTCGTGCTGACAAGCGTGTCGGTGCCCATGGCGAATTACGCAGCGGCAGAATTCTTTGTCTTTCGATCGCCGGCTTGAGGATATCGTGGGCTACATCGATACGATCTCTCCAGTCGAAAAGAACATCCATGCGAAGGCCGCTGAATTGGCCGCGTGGTGTCTTCCTGCGGCTGTTATTGTCGCTGCGATCTGGATGCGTTTCGAGATTCTCGAGAATGCCGACGTATCATGGCTTCTGACTGTGGCCGAGAACTTGTTAAGCGGCCGGCATGATTTCGTCGAAGTCAATCCACCTGGTGCCATTCTTACTTATGCCCCGGCCGTCTGGCTGTCTGGAATTCTGGGAATACCCGCGGAAGCAGCGTGCAACGCGATCGTTTTTGCTCTTGCCGCGACCGCCCTGGGATTTGTCGCGGTTGTCCTGGGACAGAAGTTCGTTACACAGCACAGGATACCGCTTCTCGCGGCGAGCGTGGCCGCGATTCTTCTTATTTTGCCAACCTATACCTTCGCCGAGCGAGAGCATCTGTCTTTCATATTAATCTTGCCTTGGATTGCTGTCCTTGCGACGAGGGCAGAAGGTTCGGTACCGAACGTATGGTTGCGGCTTGCCGCTGGCCTTGGCTGCGGCCTATGCGTGGTCATCAAACCACATATCGTCATTGATATTGCTATCGCCGTCTCGTTCCAAGCTTGGCGCATGCGCTCGTGGCGAATCATCTTCGTCTTGGAAAACTGGGCGGTCGTGATGATCGTTCTGCTCTATGGCGCGATCTTATGGATAGAATTTCCGGATTTTTTCACCAAGACACTGCCTCTCGTCAATGCCGTCTACGTACCGGCGCGAGTTGATCTCGCCGCGCTCATTTTCTCGACGGGGAGTATTTTATGGGTTTTCGCTATTGTGCTGAATATCATGATCGAAAGGTCACAGCGCGGCGGGGCCTTTTGTGATCTTCTGCTTGCCTGCTCCGGTGCCAGTTACCTGGCGTTTCTCTTGCAGGGCAAAGGATGGCCCTATCACAGCTTTCCAGCGCTCGCCCTTGCTTTGCTGGCCCTTGCGATCCGATTAACGCGCACCGACGGCGCCATCACGATATCCGATGCGCGTCTTCGCCTCTTTGAGTTTTCAGCGGTCGTGCTCATCTTCTGTTTCGGCGCACGTTGGTTCGATCTTGAAACTGTACATTACGATACGCGCGCGGTCGCGCAGGAGATCGAAAGAATTGCGCCACGTCCCACGATTGCAATGATTAGCAATGATATATCGCTGGGTTTCCCACTCACCCGTCTGGTTCACGGCGTTTGGGCGCAGAGAGTTTGCAGTCTTTGGATAGTCGGAAATGTAGCGGCCCAGGAAATCGAAGATCCAGATCCGACAAAGATGGCCAAGCTCGCGCCATATGTAACGCTTGCGCGCGATATGCTCGTCGATGATATTCGTGGCAATCGGCCGACAATTCTCCTCGTTGAGGACGGCAGCGCAAAAAGTTTCAACTGGCTTACTTGGGCACGTGCCGATCCACGATTCACCCAAGTTCTACTCGATTATAAATTTGTCGAGCGGATGGGTGACGTCCAAATCTGGCACCGCCGCTGATAAAGTCCTCTTTAGCTATATCCAATTGAGTTACGGCGTTCGACCTTCTAAGAACTCTCGTTCCATCTCGCATTTCGGCGCGCCGCTTCAATTCCTTGGCGTTACCCAAAACTGTGCGTTGCCATTCGCATTGACATCGACATTTCCCGTTTCGACCCGGAATCCGCGATTTTGGACATTGGCAAAGACATTGAGCGATTCAAGCATGCATGTACTCGCCAGCGTCTCGAGGAGTAGTTTGCATTCCTGCCCGGCGCGCTGATAGATGATTTTGCGCCCAGTCTCTTCCGCAATTGTCGATGGCGGCGGTGTCGCCATCCTTGACCGTCTGCGTAATACTGAAATTCGAACTGATCCGGACGGTGTCCGGTGGGGCAATTTGTGCAAAAGCAGGAGACATCATCGACAGGCCGAAAAGGCCGAGGGCTGCGCGTTTCATGATGGTGTTCTCTCGTCGTGATTCCCAAAGGGCTGGACGAGAAAAATCTATTCCATTTTGTCGGCGCCGCGATGACGTTTTTCCGGATCAGTCTAAAGGATCTGCTTTCGGCAACGCGCCATTCGGCAGGATAGATTTATAGATTCTTCAGAAACCCCGCAAGCCGCATCAATCCCTCCGGCCAGGGGCCGTGGCCGCTCGCAGCATTGATGTGGCCCGCATTGCCAGCGTCGGCGATCTCGGCCTGCCAGCCACGGGCGAAATCTTCCGATTCCTCGAACGTTGCGTAAGGGTCGTCGCGGCTTGCTACAAGAACCGACGGGAAGGGCAGGGCTGCAAACGGCCCCTCCGCAAATCGCGGATCGACGCCTTCGATCTCGCGGATCGCGCGCACTGACGGCGGCGCGACGAGAAAGCCGCCTTTCACCCGGTCGCCAAGTTCGGCCGCGATATCGGCGACAGTGATTGCGCCGAGACTATGCGCGACGAGAATGACGGGCCTTTGAGCCTCTGCCACGGCGGTGGCAATGGCCGCGCGCCAGTCAGCGAGCAGGGGGCGGTCCCAATCCGTTTGCTCGACGCGCCGTGCGGTCGAAAGTTTCGCCTGCCAACGCGACTGCCAATGATCCGGCCCCGAGCCGCCGAGGCCGGGGATGATCAGAATATCGGCGTCGCTGGTCCGCATCGTCAGACGCGTGCCTGTGGCGCGACGTTCTCCGTCAGCGCTGCGACAAAAGTATCGAAGAGGTCCTGCTCGAACGCCTCAAGCGCGGGCGCCCGCGTCGCATGTTCGGGATCGCCCGCGGCCAGTCCGGCTTCGACCTGACGCAGATGTCCGATTTCCTCGGCGAGCAATTCATTGAGCTGGCCGCCCAGCGGCGACGTGCCGAGCGCGTCCTTATAACGGCCATAGACATCGAGCGCGCGCCGCTCGATCAGCCAAGTCACGTAGAGATAGACGATCTTCGATCGTTCGGCATCCGGGAAAGCGGCGAACTTCTCGTCGCAGCCGTGGTCGAGATTTTGAAAATAATGGCTCGCGGCCTCGGGGCAGAGCATGCTCTCCGGCGTATAGAGCTCGAAGGCTTTGCCGCCGACCTTCACCGCCAGATTCTTGAGTAAGAAGGCATGGCCGCCTTCTTCCAGCGCATGATTGAGAAAAGCACGGCTGAGCCCGTCAGCGCGCTGGCTTTTGATGATTTTGCGGAAACCGACATATTCGAGATAGGAGAATGTGTTGAGCCAGCGAGCATGAAGCTGATCATCGTCGATGACGATCGGCATCAAACTGGCGAGACGGTCGGAAGCGTTCATTTTTCTCACTTCAATTCAGCGCGTTATCTCACTGGGAACGACAGCTTTTTTCGGATCTCTAGCTCGCGCCAAAGACGCGGCCGAAGATGAAATCGACGTGCTTGAGATGATAGCCGAGATCGAAAAGATCTCCGAGTTCGGCATCGCTCAGCGCGGCTTTCACGTCGGCGTCCTGTTTCAGAAGCTCGAGGAAATTGCCCTCGCCACGCCAGACTGGCATGGCGTTGCGCTGGACGAGTGCATAGGCGTTTTCCCGCGACAGGCCCTTTTGCGTCAACGCGAGTAGCACGCGTTGCGAATGGACGAGACCGCCAAGCGCGTCGAGATTCTTCTGCATGTTCTGCGGATAGACGACAAGTTTGTCGATCACGTCGGCGAGCCGCGCTAGCGAGAAGTCGAGTGCGATCGTCGCGTCAGGGCCGATTACGCGCTCGACCGAGGAATGCGAAATATCCCGCTCGTGCCAGAGCGCGACGTCTTCCATCGCCGGCAGCGCCATGCCGCGAACGAGCCGCGCAAGGCCGGTCAGATTCTCGCTCAGCACGGGGTTGCGCTTGTGTGGCATTGCCGAGGAACCCTTTTGCCCCTCGGAAAAATATTCTTCAGCCTCAAGTACCTCAGTGCGTTGCAGATGGCGAATTTCCGTGGCCACCCGCTCGATCGACGAGGCGACGACGCCGAGCGTTGCAAAAAACATCGCATGCCGGTCGCGCGGAATGATTTGGGTCGAAACCGGCTCCGGCCGAAGGCCGAGCTTCTGCGCCACATAGACTTCGACGCGCGGATCGATATTGGCGAATGTTCCGACGGCGCCGGAAATGGCGCAGGTCGCGATCTCTTCACGCGCCGCGACAAGCCGCGCGCGGGCGCGGGCAAATTCCGCATAGGCCTCGGCCAGTTTCAGGCCGAAGGTGACCGGCTCGGCATGGATGCCGTGCGAGCGGCCGATGCTCGGCGTCAGCTTATATTCGAACGCGCGGCGCTTCAGCGCGGCGAGCAGCGCGTCAGTGTCCTTGATGAGCAGATTAGCCGCGCGGGTCAATTGCACCGCGAAGCAGGTATCGAGCAGGTCCGAAGACGTCATGCCGAGGTGGAGAAACCGCGCCTCGGGGCCGATTTCTTCTGCCAGATAAGTCAGGAAGGCGATGACGTCATGTTTCGTCACCTTTTCGATCGCATCGATCCGCGCGACATCGAAATGAAGGTCTTTGCCCTTCTGCCAGATCACCTCGGTCGCGGCCTTCGGCACAACGCCGATTTCGGCCAAGGCATCGCAGGCATAGGCCTCGATTTCGAACCAGATGCGAAAGCGCGTCTGCGGCTCCCAAAGCGAAGCCATCTCGGCGCGGGAATAACGAGGGATCATTGAACCTGTCTCAATTAAGCGGCTTCGCCGCGTGTGGTTTGTGCGGCTTTGCGGATGGCGGAGATATTACCGGCGTAAGCGTCAGGGCCGCCTTTGAAGACGGCCGAGCCTGCGACAAGCCAATTGGCGCCGGCTTCGGCGACGAGTCCGGCGGTCTCGGACGTGATGCCGCCATCGACTTCGATATCAATATCGCGTCCGGCGGTCATGGCACGCACGAGCTGAAGCTTTTCGAGCGACGACCGGATGAAGGCCTGGCCGCCGAAGCCCGGGTTGACGCTCATCACCAGAATGAGGTCGAGCTGATCGAGCACATGTTCGATCGTAGAAACGGGCGTCGCCGGGTTCAGTGCTACGCCGGCCTTCTTGCCGAGCTGGCGGATGGCGCCGAGCGAGCGATGCAGATGCGGGCCGGCCTCTGGGTGGATTGTGATGACATCGGCGCCCGCCTTGGCGAAGGCCTCGATATAAGGATCCACCGGGGCGATCATCAGATGCACATCGAGCCGCGCGTCCGTGACGCCGCGGATCGCTTTGACCATATCCGGTCCGAAACTGATATTGGGGACGAAATGCCCATCCATCACGTCGAGATGCACGATGTCCGCGCCGGCGGCCATCACCTTTTGGACCGAGTCGCCCATATGGAGCCAGTCGGCGGCGAGAACGGATGGCAAAATGGCAAGCGGACGCATTGAGCCTCTTCACCGGCGCGAACACTGCATTCAGCGAGATGCCATTGAAAAGGCTGGCTTTTCTGAATCTGGCGGCTCTGCGGGTGCCGGATGCCACGCCATAGCACGCGCGGCGCGCGCGCGTCGAGAGGCAGCGAAGCAGGCTAGACCGCTTCGCGTTTCAGGCCGTTCCATTCCATGAGCAAGCGCGGGATTTTGTTTGCCGGCACGGGGCGGCTGAACAGATAGCCCTGTGCCTCGTCGCAGCCCGTGGCCCGTAGCCAGGCGAGCTGTTCATGCGTCTCGACGCCTTCCGCCGTCGTGCGGATGCCGAGGCTGCCGCCCATCGCCGTAATGGCGCGGACGATGGCGCGCGAACCGTCCTTATCCGACATCGTGCGGATGAAAGATTGGTCGATTTTGATCTTGTCGAAGGGAAAGCTGCGCAGATAGCTCAGCGACGAATAGCCGGTGCCGAAGTCGTCCATCGCGATATGGATGCCGAAGTCGCGTAATTGATGCAGCTTGGCGAGCGTCGCGGCCGTGTTGTTGAGCAGCAGCGACTCGGTGATCTCGAGTTCGAGCCGGCGCGGCGAAAGGCTTGCGGCACGCACATTGTCCGTCACCATCGGCACGAAAAGCTCGTTCTTGAACTGAGCGACCGAGACGTTGACTGCGAGCTTGATATATTTTGGCCAGCTGGCGGCTTCGGCACAAGCGGTCGCCAGAACCCATTCGCCGAGCGGTACGATGAGCCCGATTTCCTCCGCGAGCGAGATGAACTCTGTCGGCGCGACGAGGCCGCGCGTCGGATGGTTCCAGCGGAGCAGCGCCTCGAAGCCACCGATCTTGTTTTCGTGCAAATCGTAGATCGGCTGGTAGAAGACCTGAAATTCGTTGTTTACCAGCGCATCCCGCAAATCGAGTTCCAGCGCGCGGCGCACCTGTAGCCGGACATCCATCTCGGGTTCGAAGAAGCGCCAGATCGCCCGGCCATCCGCCTTGGCGAGGTAGAGGGCGACATCGGCGCTTTTCAGCAACTTGTCATATGCCTTGCCGTCGCCGGGCGCGATTGCGATTCCGATACTCACGCTGATCGTGAGACGATTGCCTTCGATCTCATAAGGCGCGCTGAGAACTTCGACAATGCGGCGGGCGAGGATCGCCGCATCTTCGGGCTTGTCGAGACCGGGTTGCAGAATGGCAAATTCGTCGCCGCCAAGACGGGCGACCGTGTCGACTTCGCGAACGCTGGCCTGCAGCCGCTCCGCCACCGAACGCAGCAGTGCGTCGCCGACGGGATGGCCGAGCGTATCGTTGACCTGCTTGAAGTGATCGAGATCGAGGCTCAACACCGCGAAGCCGTTATGGACACGTCCGATCTGGCTGATCGCGGCTTCGATCCGTTCGGCGAAAAGCATACGGTTCGGCAGCCCGGTCAGCGCATCATGCCGCGCCATGAAGACAATCCGCTCTTCGGCGCGGCGGCGCTCGGTCGCGTCTTCATAGGTTGCCACCCAGCCGCCATCAGCCGTTGGCTGGCGCGCGATAAGGATGACGCGATTCTGGCTCAACTCAAGAAAGCGCGTTGCCGAGATACGGCTGCTGATCAGTGGGATTTCTTGCGCGTAAAGGTCATCCGCAGTCTCGTCGCCGTGGTTGCCGGCTGCGACGCTGAGGTCGAGGACATCGCGGAAAACGATGCCTGGACGCAATTGTGCCGGGGAGAGGCGGAAGATCTCGCAGAAGCGGCGATTGACGACTTTCAGCCGCTGCTCATTGTCATAGAGGCACAGACCCTGAGACATATTGTCGAGGGCGGCGTCGAGAAGCAGATTCGTCGCTTTGAGCTTAGCTTCTTGCTCCTTCAGAACAGTGATGTCGCTGTAGAGGGTGATGAAGCCTTCGTCGGCAGTCGCGCTGCGACTGACGCGCAGCCAGCGCCCATCCGGCAACCGGAGTTCTTCGGTGCCCGGAGAGAGACCTTCGAGTGAGAGCGTGGCTAAGGCGAGATCGTTGGATTGCGTGGCGGCGCCAGCAGATTTGCCCGGCTCCAGCAGTCCCATTGCGCTACCGAAAAATTCCTTGGCCTGGGAATTGGCCAGCGCGATGCGGTGATCGGCATCAACGACGACAATGCCTTCACGCGAGCTTTCAAGTGCGTCGGCGAGCCGGACCTGGGCGGTCCGACGCTGTGCGACCTCGCGCTCCATCATGGCGCGGATGTTGTCGCGCATGACGCGCATGGCCGCGAGCAACGCGCCCAGCTCATCGGCGCTACCGACGGGAATTTCACCTTCGAGTTCACCGCTGGCGATCCGCTTGGCGACGGCGGAAGCCGCAGCGACCGGCTTGGTGATGCGTCGCGAAAGAAGCAGGACGACCAAGCCCGACAAAACGAGCGCGGCGATTGTCCCGACCAGTGCAAGTTCCGTCGCGACGGCAACCTGCTGGCGCGCGCTTTGCCGATAGGTAAAGCCATCGCCGGCCGTATAATTGACGAGCAAGTCGATCTGCTGCGACACCGTCTCGGCATAAGGGTCGAGTTCACCCCAGGCGGCATTGAAAGAGATGTTTTCCGGCAGCCGGCGGCGCGCTTCACTCCAGGTATCAGCGGCGTTCTGCACTTCCGCAGCGGCGCGGGCCGCTCGTAGGGATTGCGAGCGTTCTGCGGCGATCTGCAGATCTTCAGTCAGGTTTTCTTCGAGGTCCGATATCGTCCGGTCAAGTTTGGTCCGGGTTTCGGGCTTCGTCGCGCTCAAGCGGCGCGCGAATGCGACCTGCATGTCGGCGAAATCGGCCGACGCCGCACGCGCATAGTTAATCGACATTAAGGATTCGTCGAAGGTTTTCGTGACCAACACGCCGGCGCGGCGAATCCCGAGCGCGGCATAACCGCCGAGCGCAGCCGTGATGATGCTCATCGCTAGAAAGGCTGTTAGAATGCGCCCGCGAATCGTTTGCGCCAATTGGGCGAGACGCGTTAGCGGCGAGCGCAGCGTTGTCAGCGTACCATATGCCGGCGGCGATGCAGGATCGACATTCATAAAAATAACTCGAATTGAATAGTTTATTTTGGGGCCTTCGGAGTTAAGACGAGGCTAAATTCCTTGTCGAACCACGCCTAAAAGTGGTGATTTTGCTTTTAGTTAACCGATGAGCGAATTGGTTCCCGGGAAAGTTGTGTCGCTGACGGGGCGACGAAAAGCGGGTACTTGACCCGTAGGGTTATGATGTCAGGCAAACAGGTTCGGCTTTCGATGGCAGTGCTGGCGGCGGCCTTGATCTTGACCGCTGGCGGTACTGCGCGCACGCAGCAAGGCCCGACCCCGTACGTGATCTCGCAAAGGGGACGTGCGTTCAATCCGAATTTTCTCAGCATAAAGCAGGGCGATACCGTGCGGATCGTGAACGACGACGGTGATCTGCTGCACCATGCGTATGTCGAGTCCGATACGTTCAACTTCGACTCGGGCGATCAATTGCCAGGCAGCAAGACAGACGTCGTCTTTTCCGTCCGCGGCAAATTCAACGTCCTCTGCGGCATTCATCCGAAAATGAAGCTCATCGTCGTCGTCAAGTGACGATGCCCAAAAAAGAAGCTCCGAGGATCTCTCGGAGCTTTTTGTAGAACGAGTTATGCGCGAAGCTTTCAGGCGATGTGCGTTCCGTAGAGCACCGAATGCAGCACGTAATAGAATGCCAGGAAGGCTGCGAGGGCGGCGCAATAGGCCGCCGGGATCAGAACGATATCCCAGCTCGACATCGCCAATTTGAACTTGGCGAGATTTTCCTTGATGCCAAGCCACACATGGATCGGCCGTCGGCTCACTGAATCATCGGCGATGATGCCGAACATGACTGCGATGATCGGCGCATGCCCGATCGCGTCGATCTTGCCGAAAGCCGGCACCGCCACAATGAACATCGCGCTGAGAATAATGGCCGCGACACGGCGCACGAGCGGCGTGAGGATCAGTGCGAAGGACAGGGTGAATTCGACCATGCCCGCCGATTGCATATAGAATTCGCGGTCGAAACCCATGCTCATGGCAGGGTGGCTGATGAACAGTGGGAATGTCCATTCAGGGTAGGCCCATTTCTCGATCGAAGCCCACATCAGCGTGATCGCGGCGCTGTAGCGAACGACATCGAGTGGGCGCATGCCGAAGAGATCACGCTTGAGGCCAGTCAGCCCCAGATAAGCGGCGATGCCGAGGAAGATCGGATAATCCAGCAGATGAAAGATGCCGTATTGATAGACGGCATAGACGAAAAGTCCGACGATGCCGAGCGCAGTGAAGATCAGCGTCTCGCGCCAGATCAGTCCCGCCGCGAGGGCGAGTTGAATCCAGGCGATCAATGCAACGTTGGTCTTAAGTTCGGGCGTCAGGATGACGCCGCCATTAGCCCAGGCTGCGACAAAGAAGAAACCGCAAGCGGCGCGAATGATGACGTCGGTATCTTCGCGAAGGCCGCGCGTCACGCGATTGAGCGCCGCGAGCAACGCTGTTCCAACGACGCTCGATTCGACGATGTAACCGAATAAAAGCAGCGTGAATGCTGTCAGCATCAACAGTTCAAAATTTGGGCAGAGAACATTCTCAAGGCCGCGGGGCTGCCCGGCGACATTGTAGAAGCAGAACCATTTCACATGAGCGCTGGCTTCCGCGATCCAGCAAAAACTTCCAGCCCCAGCGAGGCCCATAACAGCTGTTAAATGACGCCAGCCCGACGAACGCAATTCCATTTTAGTCCCCGTACAAATTCCAATAATAATAATTTAATCGAATTTTAACGCTAAGTCTTCGCTATTCCTAATAAGTGGTTAATCGCGGCGCACAAATTCGGCATCGTTAAGGTTGCTGGGAGAAACATGGTCCTGAAAAGGAATTGGTAAGGCCGTGACGCGATCATCGCGTCTCTGCGGCTTCCCAGTGAGTGACAGATGATTTTCGCACTAAGCCTTTTGAGCCTTCTTCTCGGCACCGGTTCGGCCTATGCCGCGCAACGCGTGCCAAGCTACAACGTACGCCTCGAACAATCGGGCGGCGCACTTTTCATTTTGGGGCTTGCTTTGGTTGGAACGGTGCTCCCACGCTTTTGCTAAAGCACGGTGCGTTCAGGGCGCAGGCGGCGGGCAGGCTGACGATTTCGGTATGGCCGCTGAGCGTTCTGAGAAAGGCGAGGAGATCGCTCTTTTCGTTTGCTGACAGTCCAAGCGGATGGATCAATTCCGAACGGCTTGGACGATCGACGCCGCCGCTATTGTAGAGATCGATCACTGCTTCCAGGGTCCCGACAGAACCGTCATGCATATAGGGGCCGCGCTCGGCGACATTGCGCAAGGTCGGCGTTTTGAACGCATAGCGTAGCTTGACGGAAGTCGGGAAGAACGCGCCGCGGCCAATGTCTTTTCCTTTGCCGACGCCGATATCGTGGAACGATCCGTCAGTGAACGACCAGCCGCTATGGCATTGTGCGCAATTGCCTTTGCCATTGAAGATCGCAAAGCCGCGTTTGGCCGCGGGGCTGACGGCGGCCTCATCTCCCATGATCCAGTGGTCGAATGGCGCCTGCGTCGAGTGGATCGAACGCACATAGGTCGCGAGCGCTGCCGAAATATTTTCGCGATCGATTTTCTTGTCCGGGAAAACTTGCGCAAATGCTTTGACGTAGACGGCCTGAGCCGAGAGCCGCGCGATCAGAGCTTGCTCGGTCAGATTGAGATTTCCCGCCGCCATGATCGGCGCGAACGAGACCTTCTCAAGTGTCGGGAATTTGCCGGTCCAGCCGTAGCGATCGATAAAGGCGACGTCGAGGAGTGTAGGCGAGCGGACAGCCATCGGACGTCCCGCATCGCCGACAGCGCGCGGAAGACGATCGCCGAACGATAATGACGGGCTGTGGCAGGTCGCGCAGCTATGCGTGCCGGAACCCGAGAGCAGACGATCGAAAAACAGCGTGCGGCCAAGCGCCTCCTTCGCCGGCGAATAGGGATCGTCGCCGGGGTAGGGCGTCGCGGTCGGACGCAGATATTGCTGGCGCAGCCCGGCATCGATCGGATCCGGTGCTTTCTCGGCGCCTGAAGCGCCCATCGAAAGCGACAGAAGGATCGACACCAGCAGACTGCGAGGGCTAAAAAACATCGCGGTCTCCGGCGCCTCTAGCTTGGCGCGGAGACCGTTGATAATTCGTTATTTTTGCGCCGCTTTCGCCGTAGCACGCATAAAGCAGCTCATTCCGCTGCCAAGCCCGGTTGGGCGAGGGCCGCAAGGGCGTGCGACAAATCCGCGATCAGATCGTCAGGATCTTCGAGGCCGACCGACAGCCGCAGGAGTCCGTCGCTGATCCCCATCTTCGCCCGCGCCTCCGGCGTCAGCCGTTGGTGCGTGGTTGTCGCGGGATGAGTGATGATACTTTTCGCGTCACCCAGGTTGTTGGAGATTTTGATGATCGAGAGTGCATTCGACACGGCAAAGGCGCCCGCCTTGCCGCCAGGGACTTCAAACGTCACGATTGTGCCGCCGCCCGTCATCTGCCGCCGGATGAGGGCGGCCTGAGGGTGATCCGGGCGCCCCGGATAGATCAAACGCGTCACGTTTGGATGTTCGGCAAGCGTATCAGCGATACGCGCAGCGCTCGCGGCCTGATGATTGACGCGCAGCGGCAAGGTTTCGAGTGACTTCAGCATCACCCAGGCATTGAAGGGCGAGAGCGCCGGGCCGGTCTGACGCAAGAAATTATGGATGTGTGTGTCGATGAATTCGCGGCTCGACAGGATGATGCCGCCGAGACAGCGTCCCTGACCATCGATATGTTTGGTTGTCGAATAGACCGTACAATCGGCGCCGAGTTGAAGCGGCTTCTGGAAGATTGGCGAGGCGAAGACGTTATCCACGACGAGGCGCGCCCCGTGCCGATGCGCGATGTCTGAAATTGCTTTGATATCATAGACTTCGAGGCCCGGATTTGTTGGGCTCTCGAGGAAGAAAACCTTCGTCTCCGGCCGCGCCGCCGCATCCCATTGCGCAAGGTCGGCTCCATCGACGAGCGTGGAGGCGACGCCAAACCGCGGCAGCAATTCTTCGACGACATAAAGGCAAGAGCCGAACAGCGCCCGTGCCGCGACGACGTGATCGCCAGCCTTCACCTGGCCGAGCAGGGCGGCACTCACGGCGGCCATGCCGCTCGCTGTTGCGCGCCCCGCCTCGGCACCTTCGAGCAGGCACATCCGCTCCTCGAACATGGCGACGGTCGGATTGGAATAACGCGAATAGACGAAGCCGGGGTCCTGGCCGTTGAAGCGCGCCTCGGCGGCTTCCGCCGTCTCGTAAACGAAGCCCTGCGTGAGAAACAGCGCCTCCGACGTCTCGCCGTATTGCGAACGCAGGGTGCCGCCGTGGATGAGGCGGGTCGCCTCGCGCCAGTTCTTCGGATCCTTGAGCGCCGCGTCGGCCTTCTTATCCGTCATTCTCGTCTCCTTCTCGCGGGCCGTGCTCAACGAACGGCGCGTGGCAGCGCGGGCGCGGCCGGCAGGACGAATTGAAAAGAGCGGAATGCTTCGCAGCCTCGGCCCTTTTAGTCCCTTGTTTAACGTGGCGGCAAGCCGGCCGGCCCAAATGACCACGAACCGCCAGAATAGGCCTTGCCTTCGGCTGGCTCAAGGGGAAATAGCTGTTCGCCAATCGTCTGGCGGCAGTTTGGCGCCTTGACGCGGCGCTCTACGACGGGCGTGGTTCCTCCGTAGGGTCGTAGAGCCAGATTTTCATGGAAACAGCGCCGGTTTCAGCCCTTTTTGAAGATGAGAGCGCCTCCCTTCTCTTTGGGAATGCGTTTGGCCTGCTCGGCCGCGAAAAAATAGACATCATGCTGCAGCGGCGGATGATCCTCACCCGCGACACGATCGAACGTGGCCAAATGCAGCCCGCAAGTTTGGACTTGCGGCTTGGCCCCAAGGCCTACCGCGTCCGCGCCAGCTTCCTGCCCGGCAAAAACCGGACGGTTGCCGAACAGCTACAGAATTTGAAATTTCATGAAATCAGCCTGACCGGTGCCGGCGCGGTTTTGGAGCGTGGCTGCGTTTATGTCATTCCGCTTCTTGAATCCCTTGTCCTGCCCGATAGCATTTCGGCCGTCGCCAATCCGAAAAGCTCGACCGGGCGGCTCGATATTTTCACCCGCCTCATTACCGATCGCAGCGAAATCTTCGATCACGTCGAACGCGGCTACAAGGGACAGCTTTATGCCGAAGTCTCGCCGCGCAGCTTCAGCGTTCGCGTGCATGAGGGCAGCAAGCTGAATCAAATCCGCTTTCGCCGACTCAACTCGTCGCAGCTTTCAAATACCGACTTCACGTTGACCGACAGCCAGCTCGCCGCACGCCATCGCGATCAGAAGCTGGTCGACGGCGATCAGTTGAACCTGCGCGACGGTCTCGTGTTGCGGGTCGCGCTCAGCACGGAGACGATTGGCGATATCGTCGGCTATCGCGCGCAAAAACATACCGACATCATCGATGTCGATCGCGTCGGCGCCTATGATATTGCCGATTTCTGGGAACTGGTCCGCTCAAGGCCGGACAAAAGGCTGATCCTCGATCCGGATGAATTCTACATTCTGGCCTCGCAGGAGAAGCTGCATATTCCGCGCGACCTCGCGGCCGAAATGGTGCCGATCGACCCGGCAATGGGCGAGTTCCGCGTCCATTACGCTGGCTTCTTCGATCCGGGTTTCGGCTTCACCGAGAGCGGAGAGCCGGGCAGCCGGGGCGTGCTCGAAGTGCGCAGCCATGAGGTGCCGTTCATTCTCGAAGATGGGCAAATGATCGGGCGTCTCGTCTACGAGAAAATGGCGGAAGCACCGCAAGCGCTCTATGGCCAGGTCGGCGGTTCCAATTATCAGGGCCAGGGGCTGAAGCTCTCCAAGCATTTCCGTATGCCTTAGCCCTTTTCGTCATCGGCGATCGCGTCTTAAAAGGACTGGCGCGCCTCCAACGTGCCACTGCCCACATGGACCCCCGATGCCGCATGCCGCTCTGATCACCTTTGCTCTTATCGCGCTGACGGCGATCGGCGCGATCATGGCGCGGCGGTTGCGCGTTCCCTCGTCGATCTTTCTCGTCGTCTTCGGCATCGCCGCGAGCTTTCTGCCGCATCTGCCGCAGATTCCGATCGAGCCGGATGTCGTTTTGCAAGTGCTGTTGCCGCCGCTGCTCTATATCGCCGGCGTCGGCGCGAGCTGGCGCGGTTTCAAGCGCGAGTCGGGCGAGATTTCTTTGCTGGCGGTCGGGTGTGTCTGCGCTACGGCGGCCGCCGTGGCTGTCACTGTGCATGGCCTTCTCGGATGGCCGCTGGCGCTCGGCTTCGTCCTCGGCGCGATCGTCGCGCCCCCGGATGCCGTGGCGCCGCTCGCCATTCTCGATGGGCTGGCGTTGCCGCAGCGTATTATAACCATTCTGCAAGGCGAAGGCCTTGTGAACGATGCCACCGCGCTGATCATTTTCAGTTTCGCCGTAACCGCCGTGGAAAAAGGCACTTTTTCTCTGCCGATTGCGGCGGGGCTGTTCGTCGTTGTCGCGATCGCCGGAATAGCCTGGGGCATCGCCGTCGGCTGGGGCACGCTGCGGCTGCGCCGTCATATCGGCGATCCCGAAATCGAACTCACGATCGCATTGCTCACGCCGTATATTGCGTTCTGGCCTCTGCAGGCGCTGGGCGGCTCCGGCGTTCTCGCCGCCGTCGTCGCGGGGCTTTATGTCAGCGCCAATGGCGCGAGTACGATTCCCGCGGCCACGCGTCTTCAGGGCTATTTCTTCTGGCGCCTCGTCGTCTACATCACGGAAGGATCGATCTTCGTCATCACCGGCTTGCAGGCCCATTCGATCGTCGCGGCGTTGCGGGACAAGTCCTGGGAGAAGCTCCTGCTGCCGGTGGGCGTGGTCATCCTTGCGGTGGTTGCGGTGCGCCTGATCTGGGTCGTTATCCTGACGCGCTTTCCGCGCGATCTGATCCGCAAGCGCGAGGGCAAACCCGCGCCACCCTGGCAGCATGATGTGTTCATCGGCTTCACCGGCATACGCGGCGTCGTTTCGCTGGCGGCGGCGCTGTCGATTCCCTTCACGGTTCAGGGGACGCCATTTCCGCAGCGCGACTTTGTGCTGATCATCACCTTTGCGGTGATCCTGGCGACGCTCGTAGGGCAGGGCCTCAGCCTGCCGTTCGTCGTCCGTAAGCTCGGCCTTGATGTCGATGGGCGACGCGAACTGGCGGGGGCCAAGGACCGCGAAATCCGCGCCCGCGTGGCAGGGGTCGAAGCGGCGCTGAGTGATCTGGGTGCAATCGGGCCAGATGGCATAGCGCCCGGCACGTTGCGCGTTTTACGCAACCGCTTTCGCGATCGCCGCGACACGCTGATCAGCGCGCTCAAGCGTGTCGATAATCAGTTCGGCGATTCTCTTGCCGTTCAGCTTCGTCTCATCGGGGCCGAACGAAAAAAGATCGCCGAACTCTACGCACGAGATGCGTTGACGGACGAGGCACGCCGCCGGATCGAGCGCGAGCTCGATCTTGAAGACGCGCGTGTGCGGCATGCCCACGACGGCGCCTTACCGTTCAAGATCGACGATCCGCTGCCCTGAACGGCGGTGACACAGTCCGGCGCTCGTCTTTGGTCATGCGAAGCCGAAAGCGCGATAATGAGTTTATCCACGGTCTATTGGCCATCCGCGTAACGCCGGGTAGCGGGCCGATCAGCTCTTTTTGAGTGGATCGAAACCGACTTGCGGTGCAAGCAAAAGCCCGAGAGCCCAACCGATATAAAAACGCACATCCATCCAGAAATCCGCGGCGTCATAGAGATGAAACGGCAGGACGTGTAAGACCTTTGTCGCGGCTTGAAGGAGCAGAATCGTCGCGAGCCAAACGGTGCTGACAGCTAAAACGAGTCTTGCGCCACGGCCGCGATTTTCGAGAACACCATGGCGATATCCGAGGCCAAGAATCGCCAAGCTCGGAATGGCAGCGCTGATCACAGAGCCAACCGGCCATGAAAATAACCATTCGGCGATAAACGGGGTGCCGGCGGCGGCGATGCCGAGGGGGATCGCGAGCCAGCGGCACGCTGCTCCGAGCCATGCAATGGTAACTGCAAATGGCCCGATGGCCCAGGCCGCTACGAGCGCGAAGGCAGCCAAGAGTCCGGCGTTCTGATCAGAATGTCCGCCGTGCTTAGCGGACACGAAAGCGATCAACGCATCATGTAGACAAATGGATACTATCGCAAAAACAAACGCGAGGCTCGCGGCAAATAACGCATTGGGTGTCCGTTTGCGTACTGGTCGATACCCCGTCCGATTGACGAGATATTCTCGCAAATACTGCATCATTGGTTCGACAAAGAACGCGAGAATCATCCCGACCAATAGGGCCGAGGGTAACCACGTCCAAATCGGCACCGAGAATGCAATTTGTAACCCTCGCCAAATGAATTCCGGCGCAGCGGCGCAAATCGCCACCCATAACGAGGTGATCACCACGGATAGGCCAGTGATCAGTGCGGAGGTGATATTCGAGCCGGGGTGCAAATTACTCGGGGAGGGCATGTACACATCTCAGCCTGATGGGACACATCAGATCAGGTTGGGCCATATCCGTAAAGCAAAGCGACCACATGAGCTGTTATCGTTCGCGTCGGGATAACAGGCATGAGTATTTCGTCTGACTTTCGGATCGAATCGATTGATGGAAAATTCTTGGTGCATAAGCTCTGTGTTGTGTTTGGTCCTCACGTCTTCAGCACCGCGCCATTGCCGCGTCGTTAGCCTCTACAATTTGCGCGAAGCTTTGCGCGGCATTGCGGGGTCAGTTTCAAAAAGTTCGCGATCATGCAGGCTTTTACGCGACCTTCAAACGGGATATTTTAAACCCAAGGGTAAGCTATTCTTCGACTGCCGCTCCTTCAGCTTCGCGACGGTGTCGCGCGTGGTGACTGCGCTTTCGCCGCAGCAAAGGGCTTTTCGTCCGCAAAGTCCGGTTTAGGATGGCTTCGTTCGGCTTACGTGCCCATTTACCTGCGGAAGAAGGTCGGGCATAATGACCGCGCTGTTTAAGCCTAAGCCATTGAATTATAATGTTCGATCGGTGAATTAAGCAGCCGGTGCGCGGGCGTAGTTCAATGGCAGAACGGCAGCTTCCCAAGCTGCATACGAGGGTTCGATTCCCTTCGCCCGCTCCAGCCACATGCTGCAATGCTGCGGCCTGTTGGCCTAGGGGCGCGATCTGAGGAATTTCAACGCAAAACCGATTTCGAAAACGCGGACGACGTCCGCCGCACGATGGATCGCCCCGCGTAAGACGATGCGGCTGCTCTCCGGCGGGATGATCCTCGCCCTGATCAGAGCATCGTCTTCTGAGATATTGACGAGCGTGCCTTCGCGTAACGTGCCGGTGTGATCGAGGAATTGACACCTTTTAATGGACGGCTCGACTGTTGAGATTTTTGAGGTCGCACCGGTGCCACGTTCGACCGCGACGGCATAGTTCGCGGCCATGCGTGCCAGCCTGTCGCGGATGGCCGGCCGATATTCACTATCGATCCGCACGTCAAAACCTTCCGGCTTCTTGGTGGCAACAGTGCCGGCGAGGCTGCCTAATTCCTCTACATGCAGACGCACGCCGGTGCCTTCCGGCAAGCTTTCGGCCTGTGTACGCGAAGCTTCGATAGATTGGCCCGCCTTCGTATCGTAGACGAGATGGACGGCATCGGCCGCGATCTTCGTCGTTTTGCAGTGTAACGGGGCGCCTGTCGCGCTCTCGCAGGTCGTCTGCAATTGCGCGTTGATCGATGGATGATAGTTGTAAAGAGCCATCATGGTCGTCAGCTCTTCGGCCTGAATCGCCGGAGAGCGTTCACGATTCTGCAGCACTCTTTTCTCAGCCGCGACCACAGACCGCCGCTCGGAATTCGATGCCGATTCCTTCCCTAATTCCCAAATTCTGTAACGATGCTTGTCGCGGTCGTTCATTGGGTCTTCCTCGCTTCAAGCGGAGGTACCGAATGTAACAGATCAGATTATTTCCAAAGAAATAGTAAAGCTGACTTCCCTCGAAGTCGTACAAGCGTCCGGATACGGAGAATGAGGCGCATACAGTTGTGAAGGCGAGCGACAACCGTAGCACCGCACGAATTCACGATTACCAATGCAACAGAAGACAATGCTCTAAGAAAGTCGTACCGGCCATTCGACTTTTGTCTAATATTGAATTCGCATCTCTCGTTTTGGAACATCGAGACTGGCCTCAAAAATCACGCCACTCCGTTTTAGACGGCGACGGTTTGCGAACCACGGCCGTGTTGCCAGTGCTGCCAACCGTTTTCAACATCGGCCGCGAAGCCTGCGGATTTGGCTTTTTCCCCGCATGAGATTCAGCTTCGCGAATTGCCTCCCGACCCGTCTTGAAACGACCGATCATATGCGCGAGACGTTCGGTCTCTTCCGAAAGCAAGTGCGCTGCTGCGGTCGACTCCTCCACCATTGCAGCGTTCTGCTGGGTGACTTTATCCATTTCGTTAACCGCGATATTGACTTGGTGCAGCCCCGCTGCCTGTTCCTGCGCACTCGTCGCGATATTGCTGACAACCTGGTTGATTTCGATTACCTGCTCGACGATCCGCTGAAGCGCTTTGCCGGTCTCCTCGACCAAATGCACGCCCTGATCGACCTGGGTAGTTGAGGCCGAAATCAATCCTTTGATTTCCTTGGCGGCCTCTGCTGACCGTTGCGCTAACCCGCGCACTTCCATCGCCACGACGGCAAAACCGCGGCCAGCGTCGCCCGCGCGAGCGGCTTCTACGCCGGCGTTCAAGGCGAGAAGGTTCGTTTGGAAGGCGATTTCGTCGATGACGCTGATGATCTGACTAATCTGGTGGGATGATTTCTCGATGCCGGACATAGCGTGCATCGCTTCGCTCACCACGACGCCGGCTTTTTCCGCCTCCATCTTTGCCGCGGAGACGGTGACATGGGCATAGTTTGCGTTCTCAGCAGTCTTTTTGACCGTCGCGGTGATTTCGTCGAGGGCGGCGGCCGTCTCTTCCAGGCTGGCCGCTTGTCTCTCGGTGCGGTGTGACAGGTCGTCGGCGGCGACGGCAATCTGCTCGGTACCCGAGCGAATGGCCTGCGCGTTGGCGCTGACCGCCAACACGGTTTGCTGCAGCTTCTCCATTGAGCTGTTGAAGTCGATGCGCAGTTGCTGGTATTCGACAGGAATGTCGTCCGCCAATCGGCAGGTAAGATCGCCGTCCGAGAGAGAGGACATGGCCTTGCCGACGGAAGCCGACACGTCCTCGCGTTCTTGCGCGAGCACGGCTTCTTCCGCCCTTTTACGCGCGGTTTCGGCCGCTCTGAGATAAGCCGAAATCGCAAAGTCCATGTCGAGCATAGTTGCCTTGATGAGTGCGCCGAGTTCTGCTGCGACCTGTTGGACGGGCATGCGTCGCGATCCGAAACGGTGCTTGGGGAACCGCGCCTCCATAACTTTCGCAACGAGCACCTCGACCACGAGAGCATAGCCGCCGATGTACCAGCGCGGCTCAAGGCCGATCTTTGCGTGAATATCGCCGACGGCCGAGGCGGCTCTGACATAGTCGCCGTCAAACCGGCCGCTTGATATCGCGTCCCAGTGAGCAAGCTGTCTGCTTTTGGCGCTCACAATCTGGGCTTCGTTTGAGAAGAATTTGACCGTTTCGGGGAAGCGGCGCACTTGCGCATAAAACGTATCGAGCGCGCCGGGCAATTCCTGGGTGATGATGGTTTTGACCGACTGAATATTCTTCTGAGCCTCGGCCCCAAGGTTCATGAATTTGAGTTGGTCGGCTAGCACGTCCACTGACATCGCTTGGCTCCAAAAAGGGCAATCCAACCGCCGCGGAATCTTAGAATCTACTGTGTCGTTTCGCGTAACGCGTGCGCTTTTACTGACTAACGAAGATCGGCCGCGTGGCCTGCGAATCACCAAATAAAATAAGATCTACTTTTGGTAAGTTGGTGCGACGGAATGGTCCATGTAAAGTTCACACTTATGCCGTTTTTCAGCAAGGCATCAAAAAATATTTTCAATAATTGATATTTTTATACTTAGATTGGCAACATAGATTGTGAACATATCTTGTGCGTGTTGGGTATGTCACCAAGTATGACCAGCGTTGCCAATTCATATTATCTATGTGCTTATCGTAGCGGCGCAGGTTCCGCCGCTAGAGAGTCGGAATGCTTTATAATGACATTCGCGAACGCGGTCGGCCTTGCGTTGCATGTCCGGCCGGATATCCGCCAGCCTGCTGCGTATTGATTGATCCTCAAGCCGAAGAGTTTGGCCGATTTCAGCAACGCCTCGCGCAAAACTTCGAGATCTTTGAACCTCACCGCAATGTCTATCTGCGCAATGCCAAGTCAGACGATATCTATATTTTGTGCGACGGCTGGGCGTTCACGTTTCTACAAACGGCGGATGGCCGGCGCCAGATCATCTCCTTCCTGGTGGGTGGGGATTTCTCCTCGCCCGGCATATTGTTCGAGGAGACATCGGCCCTGTCGCTGCGAACGCTGACAAAGGCGCTGTTCTGCCGCATGAAACGTGCCGACGTGAGAAAAAAGGTCGTTTCGTCCGACGAGACATTGGATGTCATCGGCAAGATCGGCGCCGCGAACGAGCGGGCGAAGAATGAGCTCCTGCTCGATCTTGGACGCCGCAACGCCGATGAGCGGATTGCGCATTTGATGCTGACCCTGACCGAACGTCTGGATCGTCTGGGCACGGTTCAAGGAGGCACCTATCCTTTTCCGCTACGCCAGCGCGACATGGCCGATGCTACGGGGCTCACGCCGGTTCATGTCGGCCGGACGATCGCCAAATTTCGCGAGTCCGGGCTGATCGAATTGTCCGCGGGGTTCTTGAGAATCCTCAACCGCACCGAACTCCGCCGTATCGGCTGCATCGACTGAAATTGGCAGCGATAGGTTCTAAGAGACGTCTAATCCTGAAGGGCGAGGCGATAGCCGACGCCTGTTTCGGTGAGGATGTGGCGTGGCCGCTCGGGGTCGCGTTCGATTTTCTGCCGCAGCGCGCGGATGTAAATGCGCAGATATTGGACGTCGGCATCGCCACCCCAGACCTCACGCAGGATAAAACGATGCGTCAGGACCTTGCCAGCATGCGCGATCAGTAATCGCAGCACATCATATTCTCGCGGTGAAAATTTCACCTCTTGGCCGCGGACGGTGATGATCCGGCGGACGAGATCGGCGGTCAAATCGCCGTTGCGGAAAATCGCTTTCTCACCTTGCTGCTGGAGGCGGTGACGTTGCGCCGCGCGGATGCGTGCCAGCAATTCGTCGATGCCGAAAGGCTTGGTGACGTAATCGTCCGCACCGAGATCAAGCGCCGCGACTTTCGCGCCCTCTGTCTCGCGGCTCGACAAAACAATGATTGGCAACGTTTCGCCGGCGCCGCGCAATTGGCGGATGATCTCGATTCCATCAATGTCGGGCAGGCCGAGATCGAGGACGACCACATCGGCTGCCTTCGCGCGGATCGCGTCGAGGGCGCTGCGCCCGTCCTTCGCTTCAGAGACGACATAGCCCTGCGTCGCCAGACTTGGCCGCAGAAAGCGTAAGATTGCCGGTTCGTCATCGACGACCAGCACGCGCAGGGGTGCCGAAAGTGTCGTCATGTCATCGCCTCTATATTTGACGGGGGTGGCACAGGAAATTTGAGTGTGAAGATCGCGCCGCTCCGGTCTGTGCGGTTTGCGGCGGTGATTGTGCCGCTCATGGCTTCGACAAAACCGCGGCAGATGGCGAGGCCAAGGCCGGTGCCGGCGCGCTGGTGGTCGCCGCGATGAACGCGATAGAACTTGTTAAAAATCTGCTCATAATCCGCGGGCGGGATACCTTCACCCTCGTCGGTGACCGTAATCAGAACATTGCCGTTCTCGCGGTGCGCACCGAGCGTGATCTTGGTACCGGGCGGTGCGTATTTTGCAGCGTTGTCGAGCAGGTTGAAGAGGACCTGCTCGGTCAGCACGACATCGAGCGAGAGCATCGGCAGCTCCGGCGCGACGGCGATTTCCACTTTATGGTCTTTCAGGATTTTCTGCCCCCGTTGGAGCACGGCGCCGACGAGATCGGAGACATCCACCAGATCGGAATTGGGTTTGAGCGACCCCGACTCGAGCCGCGTCATGTCAAGCAAATTGCCGATGAACCGGTTCAGCCGCTCGCCTTCTTCCTGAATTGTCCGAGCTAGGCTTATCTGTGTCGCGCGGTCGAGTTCGGCGCCGTGGGCGACGAGGCTTGTCGCGGATCCGATGACCGAGGCCAGCGGTGTGCGCAGATCATGCGAGATCGACGTCAGCAGCGCCTGCCGCAGCCGGTCCGTCTCCTCCGCGAGTCGGGCCTTTTCGATATCCGCGGCAAGATGGATGCGCTCGATCGCCAGCGCCGCCTGGTCCGACAGTGAATCGAGCAGACGGCTTTCTTCGGAGCGCAGCAGGGGGCCCGGGCGTTCTGAATCGATGCCAATCACGCCGATGGCACCGCGTCCGGTACGCATGGGAATAAAGAGCCGCTTGGCGCCGGGGAGCGTGTCGGCGCCACGGCCGGCAGCGTGATTCCTCTCGAACGACCATTGCGCGGCTGCGAAATCGGCTTCGTCCAGGCGATCCTCGGGTGGATAGCCGCCCATCGGCTCGAGCTTACCGTTGCGCGGCAAAAGTAAAACGACATTCACTTTCAAAAGCAGCGCGATCTCGTAGACACTCGCCCAGATGATATCGTCGAGCGACGCAGCCCCGGCCAGCTTGCGGCTGAAAAGATAAAGCTCTTCGGTAATGCGGGCCCGCGCCCGCGCCGCGATCGCCTGCGTCCGCAAACGCGCGGCGAGATTGCTGGCGATCACCGCAACAATCGCGAAAGTCGTCAGCGCGACGACATTTTCGGGATCGGCAATCGTAAACGTGTAAAGCGGCGGCAGGAAAAAGAAATTGTAAGCCAGCGCACTGGCCAACGCGGCGACAAGCGATGGGAAGAGTCCGTAGCAGACGGCGCTTGCCAGCACGCCGATGAGGAAAACCAGCGCGACGCTGGAAACGCCGAGCGTCTCGCGCAACAGAAAAGCGAAAGCACCCGCGCCGGCGACGAAGACGAGGCTCTTAAGATAGACGGTCCAATCCCGCGGAGAATCGGGCGCCACAAACGCAAAACGTTGTGTTTTGCCGGCGGCGGAATCCGCTGTCGCGATGTGAATGTTGATGCCGCCGGCGTTCTGGATCAGTTTATTGAGAGTCGAGCCGCGCAGAATGTCGAGCCAGCTTGCACGGCCGGTCCGGGCAACAAGGATGTGCGTGACATTGTGCGTATGGGCATAGTCGAGGATCGTCGTTGCGGCATCCTCGCCGGGAAGGGTGACGGCGGTTCCACCGAGCCGCGTTGCAAGCTGCAAAGTTTCGGCAACCGTCTTGCGTTCTGCTTCGTCGCAACGCAGTTCGCGTGATGTCTCGACGTGCAGAGCCGTCCAGGGCGCGCGCAGATATTCGGCGAAGCGCCGCGCCCGGCGCACCAAAGCGGCGCTGCCGCCGCCGCCGTCAATCGCAACCAGTACGCGCTCGCCAGCCGGCCAAGGCCCGTCGATCGCATGCGATTGCATATAATCGACCATTTGTGCGTCGACACGCTGCGCCGTGCGGCGCAGAGCCAATTCACGCAAAGCCGTCAGATTGCCGCGCGAGAAATAATTCTCGATCGCGCGCGCAGCGCGATCGCCGACATAGACTTTACCCTCGCGCAGTCTGGCGAGAAGATCGTCGGGCGTCAGATCGATGACTTCGATGTCGTCGGCGTGATCGATAATGGAGTCAGGGACTGTCTCGCGCACGCGGGTATGCGTGATACGCGCGACGATATCGTTGAGACTGTCGATATGCTGGATATTGACGGTGGTATAGACATCGATCCCCGCGGCCAGAAATTCCTCGACATCGAGGTAGCGTTTCGGGTGACGGCTTTCGGGCGCGTTCGTATGGGCGAGTTCGTCGACCAGAACCAGCTTGGGATGCCGCACCAGTATGGCGTCGATATCCATTTCCGTCAGGACGCGGCCTTTATAGACGACATTGCGGCGGGGGATGACTTCGAGGCCGGCGACGAGCGTCTCGGTTTCGGCGCGGCCGTGGGTTTCGACGACGCCCACGACCATATCAATACCCTCGCGCCGCTTCGCCTGGGCCGTCAGCAGCATTTCATAAGTTTTGCCGACTCCCGGGGCCGCGCCAAGAAAGATCTTGAGGCGTCCGCGCGTGCCGTTTTCGGCTTCGCGGAGCAGGGCCTCGGGAGATGGCCGTTTGTCGCCTGACGGAATATCCATGTGCGGCGATCATATCCTAATGTTCCGATTCAGACGATTCACTCGCACTGCGTCATTGCGAGGAGCGGAACGACGAAGCAATTCAAGTCTTGTCCTGGATTGCTTCGCTTCGCTCGCAATGACGTAAGCGGTTAGCTTTTTTTCAGCGCGTCGAGGGCGAGGTTCAGGTCGAGAACGTTAACATGCGGCTCGCCAATAATGCCGAAGAGCCGTCCCTCGATATGTGCCGCGACAAGCGTTTTGAGCGCGTCCTCGGTGACGTTGCGGGCTTTGGCAACGCGCGGCACCTGGAAATAGGCCGCCGCCGGCGTGATGTCCGGATCGAGACCGCTGGCCGAAGTCGTGACGAGATCGACCGGCACGGGAGCCGAGGGGTTTTCCTTATGCAGCCGGGCAGCGTCGGCCTGAACGCGCTGGATCAGGGCTTTCGATATCGGCCCGAGATTCGAGCCGGTCGAATTATCGGCAGCGTAGGGCACGGGATCGGATTTCGTCGGATCCTTCGCATCGGGCTCCGTGGTCGCCGAGAGGCGGCCATGGAAATATTTGTCGCTGATGAAATTCTGGCCGATCAGCATCGAACCGATCACTTTGCCGTCCTTTTCGATCAGACTGCCGTTTGCCTGATGCGGGAAGAGAACCTGGGCGATGCCGGTCATGCCGAGCGGGTAGGCGAGGCCAGTGATGATTGTCATCAAGACGATCATCAGGATGGCAGGGCGGATTTGTTTCAACATTGGAAAATCCTCAGACAAGACCAATGGCAGAAACTGCCATGTCGATGAGCTTGATGCCGATGAACGGCACGATGATGCCGCCGAGCCCGTAGATGAGCAGGTTACGGCGCAGGATGTTGGCCGCACCAAGCGGGCGGTACGTGACGCCTCTGAGCGCCAGAGGCACCAGCGCGATGATGATCAGCGCATTGAAGATAATGGCTGAGAGAATCGCGCTCTGCGGATTATGCAGATGCATGATGTTCAGCGCCTGAAGCTGCGGGTAGAAGGCGAGGAACATTGCCGGGATGATGGCGAAATATTTCGCCACGTCGTTGGCGATTGAGAAGGTCGTCAACGCACCGCGCGTCATCAGCAATTGCTTGCCGATCTCGACGATCTCGATCAGCTTGGTCGGATCGCTGTCGAGATCGACCATGTTGCCGGCTTCGCGCGCCGCCATCGTGCCGGTGTTCATCGCCACACCGACATCGGCTTGCGCCAGGGCCGGGGCGTCGTTGGTGCCGTCGCCGCACATTGCGACGAGTTTGCCTTGCGCCTGCTCAGAGCGGATGAGCTTCAGTTTCATTTCCGGCGTCGCCTGAGCGAGGAAGTCATCGACCCCCGCTTCGGCCGCGATCGCCGCCGCGGTGAGCGGATTGTCACCCGTGATCATCACCGTGCGGATACCCATGCGGCGCAATTCCTGGAAGCGCTCCTTGATGCCGCCTTTGATGATGTCCTTGAGGTGGATGACGCCGAGGAGTCGCCCGTCCTTGGCGACGCCGAGGGGTGTCGCGCCCGCTTTGGCGATTTCGTCAGACTTGGCGATAAGTTCGCGAACCGAGACTTCGATGTCCGTGGAGCTTTTGCTACGGGCATAGGCGATCACTGCATCGATCGCGCCTTTGCGGATTGAGCCTTCGCTGCTGTCAATGCCGCTGATGCGTGTTTGCGCCGAAAAGGGAATAAAGGTCGCGTTCAGGCTCGAAAGATCGCGGCCGCGGATGCCCTGCTTTTCCTTGGCGAGAACGACGATCGAACGGCCCTCCGGTGTTTCGTCGGAGAGCGACGCAAGCTGCGACGCGTTGGCAAGATCGGCCTCGCTGACGCCCGCCAAGGGAATGAAGGCGGTCGCCTGACGATTGCCGAGTGTGATCGTGCCAGTCTTGTCGAGCAGCAGCGTATCGACGTCGCCCGCGGCTTCGACCGCGCGGCCGGACATGGCCAGTACTTTGAAGCGCACGAGACGGTCCATGCCGGCAATACCGATCGCCGAGAGCAACGCGCCGATGGTCGTGGGGATCAGCGTTACGAACAAGGCGACGAGAACGAGCACAGTTGTCGAGCCACTGGCGTAAGACGCAAAGCTCGGGATCGTCGCGACGGCGAAGACGAAGATGATCGTCAGGCCGGCGAGCAGGATGTTGAGCGCGATTTCGTTCGGCGTCTTCTGCCGCTCCGCGCCTTCGACCATCGCGATCATGCGATCGAGGAAGGTCGAGCCCTGCGCGGCGGTGATCTTCACCTTGACCCAGTCAGAGATCACCAGCGTGCCGCCGGTGACGGCCGAGCGGTCGCCGCCGCTTTCGCGGATCACCGGCGCCGATTCACCGGTGATCGCCGATTCATCGACCGAGGCGACGCCTTCGACGACATCGCCATCGCTCGGGATCAGATCGCCGGCTTCGACGAGCACGATATCGCCGGGTTTCAGCGAGACGGCCGGCACCGAGCGCCAGGCCGTACCCTTCGCGTCCGGTTCGTCAGCTGCCCGCAGCAGCTTGGCATCCGATTCCGTCTTACTGCGCCGCAGGGTCGCCGCTTGCGCCTTGCCGCGGCCTTCTGCGACCGCTTCAGCGAAATTGGCGAAGAGTACGGTAAACCACAGCCACAGGATGATCTGGAAGGCAAAGCCGTAATGGCCATGCCCCAAGATCACGTCGCGGATGAAGAGCAATGTCACGAGAGCTGCGACCACTTCCACCGTGAACATCACAGGGTTGCGGATCAGCAAACGCGGATTGAGTTTCTTGAACGAGTCGCCGACGGCGGTGAGGAGAATATGCGGGTCGGCCGAACCGGCGACCGGCATTCTCGTGCGAGTGGATTGGTCCATAGCTTGCCTCTTGGCTTAATAGAGAGTGCCGGCGTTCATCGCCAGATGTTCGACGATCGGGCCGAGTGCGACTGCAGGGAAATAAGTCAAACCACCGGTGATCAGGATGACGCCGATGAGCAGGCCGACAAACAGCGCGCCGTCGGTCGGGAAGGTGCCTGCCGACGCTGGCACGATCTTCTTCGTCGCGAGGGAGCCAGCGATTGCCATGATCGGCGCGATCATCAGGAAGCGGCCGATGAACATCGCGAGGCCCAGCGTCGAATTATAGAAGGGCGTATTGGCGGTGAGGCCTGCAAAGGCGCTGCCGTTGTTGCCCGTCGCCGACGTATAGGCGTAGAGGATCTCGCTGAACCCGTGCGGACCTGAGTTCGCCGGACCGGCGAGGCCCGCCGGCAGAACGGTCGCAAGCGCCGTAAAGCCGAGGATCGAGAACGGCAGAATGAGAATGGCGAGCATGGCCATTTTCACTTCCTTCGCGTCGATCTTCTTGCCCATGTATTCCGGCGTGCGGCCGACCATCAGCCCGGCAATGAAGACCGCGAGGATGGCGAAGACCAGCATGCCGTAGAGGCCCGAACCGACACCGCCAAAGATGATCTCGCCCAGCATGATGTTGACCATCGGCACGAGACCGCCGAGCGGCATCAGGCTGTCATGCATCGTGTTGACAGCGCCTTCCGATGCATCGGTTGTCACGGTTGTGAACAACGCCGAATTGGCGATGCCGAACCGGACTTCCTTGCCTTCCATATTGCCGCCGGCCTGCAGCGCCGAAGACGCCTGGTCGACGTGGAGCGCGGCAAAAGCCGGATTGCCGGGTGCTTCGGAATGATAAACGACGGCCACACCGGCAAAATAAAGAATGCCCATGACCGCGAAGATCGCCCAGCCCTGGCGTTGATTGCCGACCATCCGGCCGAAGACATTGGTCAGGGCTGCGCCGATCACGATGATCAGGATCATCTCGATGAAATTGGTCAGCGCGTTCGGGTTTTCGTAAGGATGCGCGGAATTGACATTGAAGAACCCGCCACCGTTGGTGCCGAGCATCTTGATGACTTCTTGCGAGGCGACGGGACCCTGCGCAATGACCTGTTTCGCGCCTTCCAGCGTCGTCACCGCAGCATAGGGATTGAGGTTTTGCGGCATCCCCTGCCAGACGAAGAACAACCCGACGACGATCGAAGCGGGCAGGAGTATGTAGAGCGTGCAACGGGTCATATCGATCCAGAAATTGCCAATCGATTGCGCCGAACGTCGCGCGAAGCCGCGAACCAGAGCGATAGCGAGAGCAATGCCGGTCGCCGCAGAGACGAAATTATGTACCGTCAACCCGGCCATCTGCGTGAGATAGCTCATGGTGGTTTCGGGCACATAAGACTGCCAGTTCGTATTGGTGACGAAGCTTACCGACGTATTGAAGGCGAGACTCTGCTCGACCGCGCTCTGGCCCTGCGGGTTGAAAGGCAAGATACCTTGCAGTCGCTGGATTGCGTAAAGCGCGACAAAACCCGCAGCGCTGAAGAACGCCATCGCGATCGTATAGGTGACCCAATGCTGCTCTTCGGCCTCATTGACGCCGCAGACGGCGTAGATCGCGCGTTCAACTGGCCGAAGGATCGGCGAAAGGAAAGTCCGTTCGCCCGAAAAAACGCGCGTCAAGTAGAAGCCGACCGGCTTCGTCAAGGCGATGATTGCCACCGAATAAAGGGCAATCTGAATCCATCCGTTCACAGTCATAGCAAAAACTCCTAGAAGCGTTCGGGACGGACGAGCGCGTAGACGAGGTAGGCGAGGATGAAGACGACGGCGAGGCCGCCGAGCGCGTAATCGATGATCATGGTCGGCTCACAATCTGTCGCAGACGAAAACGTAAAGGGTGAGGATCAGAAACGCGGCGATGCCGATCGCGAGATAAAGAATGTCAAACATGCGGACGACCTCCGTGGCGCGCGCTAGAAAGAGCCAGCGAATGATCGCAGGACACGATCTGCCGCCTTCGGCTCGTGGTCGTGATGTGGCCCAAGGCGCATAAAGGTTCGAGCGGTCTTCGCGGCGGCGGATATATAAATTTCATATAAATGCGTGGTGTGGCTCCCCCTGGCGGCTTTGATGCAGATCAAAGCCGGGGCGGGATTTGCAGCTACGCTTGGAAAATGTCCTCGTTCCGTGTCCTCGCTGAACGCAACGTACCGCGCTACACGTCTTACCCGACGGCGCCGCATTTTTCCGCCGCGGTTGGGCCTGAGACATATGCGCAATGGCTTGGTGCGCTCGCGCCGGACGCGCGGCTCTCCTTTTATATTCATGTGCCTTATTGTTCGGACATCTGCCTCTATTGCGGGTGTCATACCAAGGCCGTGCATCAGCGCGCGCCAGTCGATTTCTATGCCGAGCGGCTCATCGACGAGATCGCGCGGGTGGCGGAGATCGCGGCTGGGCGACGCGTGACGCATCTGCATTGGGGCGGTGGTACACCGTCGATCCTCGGAGCCTACTGGCTGCGCCAGATCATCCGAATCCTTGCCGCGTCATTCGATCTTTCGGAGATCAAGGAGCACGCGATCGAACTCGATCCACGGCATATTTCGACGGAGTTGGCGCAGACGCTGGCTGAGATAGGCGTCAATCGCGCCAGTCTGGGTGTTCAGGATTTCTCGCCGCATGTGCAAAAGGCGATTGGCCGTCTCCAGCCGTTTGAACAGGTCGCACATGCCGTCGGCCTGTTACACGAGGCCGGGATTTCGAATATCAATATCGATCTGATGTATGGCTTACCGCATCAGAGTGCTGAGGATGTCGACGCGAGCGCGCAACTCGCCGCTTTGCTGTCGCCGCAACGGATCGCACTGTTCGGCTATGCGCATGTACCTTGGCTAAAGGCAAATCAGAAGCGCATCGATGAGGGAGCTCTGCCTGGCGTCGTGGCGCGGCTCGCGCAAGCGCAAAAAGCGGCCGAGACGTTGACAGCTTTCGGCTATGTCGCGGTCGGCTTTGACCATTTCGCGTTGCCCGACGATCCGCTAGCGGTCGCCGCGCGCGAAGGCCGTCTCCACCGCAATTTCCAAGGCTATACGGTCGATAATGCGGAGGCGCTGATCGGACTCGGTGCGTCGGCGATTGGCAAGTTGCCACAAGGTTTTGTGCAGAACGCCGCTGATATGGCGGGCTATATGCGCCGCATCGATGGCGCCAGCTTCGCCACGGCGAAAGGTTTTGCCACCTCGGCCGAAGACCAGCGCCGGGCGATGATCATCGAAAAGCTCATGTGCGGTCTCGCGGCGGACCTCGGCGGACTCGCGGGTGCTTACAGTGCGGAGATGGAATCGTTACGGCCGTTGATACAAGACGGGCTGGTGGAGTTCGACGGCTCGCGGCTCGCGATTACCGAACGCGGCCGCCCGTTCTCGCGGATCGTCGCTGCTGCTTTCGATGCGTATCTGCCAGCAAACGTCGCACGGCATTCCATGGCCGTATAACGACGCGGCCTATTCGCCCGTGGCCGCCATCGGCAGTAGAGCGACATTCGCCAAGTCTTGCTTATTATGCACGGTCAGCCGTTCGCGGGCGAGCGAGATCAAGCCTTCGCGGCGGAGAGTCCCCAAGGTACGGCTTGCATGGGTGATTGTGATGCCGAGCGCATCGGCGATATGCGCAAGGCCAAGCGGAAACGGGACGACATCCCCTTCCGCATATCCACGTCTTTTCAGCTCATGGAAAAGCGAGAGCAAAAGCCAGGCTGTTCGTTCCTGTGAATTGCGCTGGTTGATTTCCGCCAGCCGCGCTTCACCGCCGACGAGACCGGTGGCGCAGACGATCTCGATCCGGCGCGTCGCTTCCCTTGAGACCTGCGCCTGATCGGTGATCTCCTTCAAGGCAAAGGTGCAGAGCTTTGCATCAGTGAGCGCATGAACGGTGTAGGGCAGGCGCGACACGAACAGCAGCGGCAAAAGGATCGGATCGCCGGGCAACAAAAATTCCAGAATCTGTCGTCGGCCATTCGGGAGAACGGTGAAGCGGAAGGCCCAACCTTCACGCAGGATGTGAACCTGCCCACCAACACTCCCTTGATAATAAATCGAGCGGCCTTTGCGGCAGATATGAATGCCGGCGCCGTCGTGCGCGATTGCCATCTGCTTGCCGGACGTTTTGCAGATTTCGAGCATCGGGCATTGCGCGCAAACGCGGAGGAGCCGGGAATCGCCGAAGCCAGTCATGCTACACCGTTACCAAAATCTGCAGGGAGCCAAGCGCTCCGGCGCGCCGGTCGGGGGCTTTAGCGCATCCTGCATTCTGTCATCAATTGAAATCAATGCCGTGCGCTCCCGTTGGTCGCCTCTGCGCCAAGTTTTTCTCTATAGCTACGGCCGGGGAGTAACCTTGCGAAATGTCAAACTCATAAATCAAATATGCGCTGCCACATGTCGCAATGGTCTTGTCGGGCGCGGCGTGGGATTGAGATTTGGCTTCTTCGGAAGCTTTGGAAACGCCAATCCCATAATAGGGCATCAAAGCTCATCAATGACCAAGCGACAGCGATTGATTCTGGGATCGGCGTGCTGCCTAGCTGCCATCCCGCGGGCGGCTAACGCTCATAATCCTTTCGAATTCCAAACACCCGTAACGCCGATCGCGCGGGAAACTCTCTATGTCCATGATCTCTTTCTGACGATCATTGCGGTCCTTTTCTCGGTCGGTTCTGGCTTTCTCCTCTTTTCGATCATCCGCTATCGGCGCAGCCGCGGTCATCAGCCCGCGACGTTCTCGGCGCCGCGGACACCGCTGCAATGGGGGCTTTCCGCTCTTCCGATCCTGACTCTTATTGTCATTGATTATGTCGTCATGGGCATACCCGCCTATCACGCGGTCCTCACGCTTGCGGACACGCGCAACGATGCTGCGCTCGTCATCAAGGTGACGGGCAGCCAATGGCGTTGGCGCTACGACTATCCCGACGCAGGGATTTCCTTCATCAGCAATCTGGCGACGTCGGCCGAGCAGCGCGATAGCGGCGCGCCGACCGATCCGAATTATCTTCTTGAAGTCGATAAACCGCTCGTTCTGCCCGTCGGCAAGAAAGTGCGCGTTCTTCTCACATCGACCGATGTTATCCACGCTTGGTGGATTCCTTCCTTTGGCATCAAGCAGGATGCGGTGCCGGGCTTCCTGCGCGAAACCTGGGTGAAGATCGACCGGCCCGGCATCTATCGCGGCCAATGCGCCGAGCTTTGCGGCGTCGGCCACGGTTTCATGCCCATCGTCGTCGAGGCGAAGGCACAGCCGGATTTCGACAAATGGCTTGCCGATGCGCAGACGGCGGCGGCGCAGGCGGCGGCGGTGACGACGCTGAGCAAAGCCGAGCTTCTCAAGCGCGGCCAGCAGGATTATGCGAATTATTGCGCGATGTGCCATCAGCCGACCGGGCTCGGTATGCCGGGCGCGATTCCGCCAATCGCCGGCAACAAACCGTTCAGCGCCCCGCCGGCCATGACCGATCTGCTGGCGCAGCGCGGCTTCTACAACAGCGGCAAGATCGTCGTCGGCCCTGTGGCGCGCCATATCGATATCGTGCTGAAGGGTATCCCCGGCACGCCCATGCCTGGCTTCGGCACGCAGCTCAGCGATGCTGATGTCGCCGCTCTCGTGACCTATGAGCGCAACAGCTTTGGCAATCAGACCGGCGACGTCGTCCAGCCCTCCGCTGTGAAGGCCGCGCGGGCGAAATAAGACTTGGTGCTTGAGAAGAGGAAACCCGATGAGCAGCGCCGCAACCGACCTCGGCCATCACGACGCCCATGACGAGCCACGAGGCTTGCTGCGCTGGTTGACGACGACCAATCATAAGGACATCGGCATCCTTTACATGCTGTTCGGGCTGACGATGTTTCTGCTCGGCGGCTTCTTCGCTGAACTGATCCGCGGCCAGCTTATCCATCCGGCCAATCATTTGCTGACGCCGGAAGTCTACAATCAGGTCATCACGCTGCACGGCCTCGTTATGGTGTTTGGCGCGCTGATGCCGGTGACGGCGGGCTTCGCCAATTATCTCATTCCGCTGATGATCGGTGCGCCGGACATGGCGTTGCCGCGGCTGAACAATTGGGGCTTCTGGCTGCTGCCGCCGGCCGCCATCGTTCTCGTGCTGCCATTCATCTTGAAGCTGATCGGCATCGGCAACGGCCCGGTCGATACCGGCTGGACCATGTATGCGCCGCTCTCGGTGCAGGGCGGCCCCGGTGTTGATTTCGCGATCTTCGCCATTTTCCTGCTCGGCGCCTCATCGCTGATGGCCTCAATCAATATCGTCGTGACGATCTTCAACCTGCGCGCGCCGGGCATGACGATGATGAAGTTGCCGCTCTTCGTCTGGAGTTGGCTGATGACCTCGTTCCTGCTGATCGCGGTTTTTCCGGCGCTCATCGCGGGAAGCGCCATGCTGCTCGCCGACCGGCATTTCGGTACGCATTTTTTCAGCGCCGCTGGAGGTGGTGATCCCGTGCTCTGGGAGCATCTGTTCTGGTTCTTCGGTCATCCGGAAGTTTACATTCTGCTGTTTCCGACCGCCGGAATCATGTCGCACGTCTTGCCGACCTTCGCGCGCAAGCCGGTCTTCGGATATCGCGCCCAGGTCTATTCTTATTGGGCGATCGCGGCTTTATCGGTCGTGGTCTGGGCGCATCATATGTTCACTTCGGGCATGCCGGTCGCCGGGCAGCTCTATTTCATGTATTCGACGATGCTGATCTCGGTGCCGCTAGCGATTCTCTTTTTCTGCTGGATGGGCACGATCTGGAGGGGATCGCTCAGTTTCGAGACGCCGATGCTGTTTGCGCTCGGCTATATCGTTCTCTTCTTCATCGGCGGCTTGACCGGTCTGGTTCTCGCCGATGCCGTCGCCGATCAGCAATATCACAACTCTTTCTTCCTCGTTGCGCACTTCCATTATGCGCTGTTTGGCGGCCCGATCATGGGTGTCATCGCCGGAGTCTATTATTGGCTGCCGAAAATCACCGGCCGCATGTACAGTGAGCGCCTTGGCAAATGGCACTTCTGGCTGACGATGATCGGGTTCAACATCACCTTCATGTCGCAATTTTTCCTCGGCGTTGCCGGCATGCCGCGTCGCATTCCCGACTATGCGCTGCAATTCGCGTCGCTCAACACGGTGTCGAGCCTCGGCGCCTTCATTCTCGGCGCGGCGCAATTGCTGCTCGTCTACAATGTCATTCGTGCCGCAGCTGGCTACGGCAAGCGGGCTACGAACCAGGTTTGGGAAGGCGCGGAAGGACTCGAATTCACGCTGCCGTCGCCGCCGCCGCATCATACGTTTGAAGAACAGCCGGTCGTCGCATGAGCGAGGATGCCGGTGCCACAAAGACCACGACGAAGCGCGCGGCAAACGGGCGGCTCGCTTGGGTTTTGGCGGTTGTGGCGCTCGGCTTCTTCGGCTTCGGCTTCGGCCTCGTGCCGCTCTATAACACCCTTTGCCATTTTACCGGGCTGAACGGCAAGACGGACGAGGCGAGTGCGCGACCCGTGGGCGGCGTCGATCTATCCCGCACCGTGACAGTCGAATTCATGAGCACGGTAATGCCGGGTCTGCCGTGGCAATTCCGGCCGATGGAGCGGCGCTTGCGCGTTCACCCCGGCGAGCCTTCGACAGCAACTTATCTCGCCACAAATCTCGGCGGCACACGATTCTATGGGCAAGCCATCATGAGCGTAAGTCCGGAGCAGGCGGCGACACATTTTAAAAAGATCGAATGCTTTTGCTACCACAAGCAGGGGCTCGATCCGCAGCAATCGCGCGTCATGCCGGTCGTGTTTTTTGTAAGCCGCGATCTGCCGCCGGAAATCTCGACGATCACAGTGTCCTATTCGGCTTTTCCGGTTGCGGAAGAGGCCGCGCTGAGGGGAGTTAATTAAAGTGAGCGCAGATGTCGCCGCAACCCGCCGCTATTTCGTCCCGCGGCCGAGCCCCTATCCGGCGCTCATGTCGTTTTCGATCATGCTGCTCGCGATCGGCCTCGGCCTCGGCGTGAACGGCTATCCGGCCGGCCGATGGTTCGCCGGCGTCGGGATAATATCGATCCTCTTCGCGCTAACACGCTGGATCGGCAAGGTCATCGCCGAGAGCCAGGGCGGCTTCTATCA
The DNA here is from genome assembly GCF_037200945.1 of Methylovirgula sp. Taxonomy (NCBI): domain Bacteria; kingdom Pseudomonadati; phylum Pseudomonadota; class Alphaproteobacteria; order Hyphomicrobiales; family Beijerinckiaceae; genus Methylovirgula; species Methylovirgula sp. The sequence continues at coordinate 3,539,294 of NZ_JBBCGP010000001.1, read as the reverse complement.
TCATTGGGAGGATCGTTCATTCCGGCTCGGCATGATCTGGTTCATCGTTTCCGAAGTGGTGTTGTTCGCGACGTTGTTCGGTGTCTTATTTTACGAGCGCGAAGTTTCGCTCCCGTGGCTTGCGTCGCTTGATGCGCATTTCACGCCTTGGCCGCACTTCTCCGGCGCGTGGCCATCTGCGGGCCCGGCTGGAAAGCATTTTTCGACCGTCTATCCTTGGGGCATCCCGGCGCTCAATACGCTGCTGCTCGTCAGTTCCGGCGCAACGGTGACGCGGGCGCATTATTGGCTGCGGCGGGATCGCCGTGACGCGCTCACCTTCTGGCTGGCGCTGACGATCTTGCTTGGCGTGATCTTCCTGGTTTTGCAGGCGCGGGAATTCTATGAGGCCTATACCGAGTTAGGTCTGACGCTCGGCTCCGGCGTCTATGGCGCGACGTTCTTTGCACTGACCGGCCTGCACGGATTCCACGTCACGGTCGGTGTCGTGATGCTGACGGCGCTGCTCGCGCGCATCTTGCGTGGCCATTTCGACGCGAGCCACCATTTCGCTTTCGAGGCGGTGAGCTGGTACTGGCATTTCGTCGATGTGGTCTGGCTGTTGCTCTTCGTCCTGGTTTATTGGCTGTAAGCTAACTTAATCTGGATCCTTGTCGGACGTTGCGCGCCGCATGGCCTCGCGCAGGTCGGACCAGCGTCGATAGCCTTCATTGGCGCCAAGCAGCGCGAAGGCGAGAACGAACGGGATCAGATAATAGATAATGCGGAACATGAGCAGTGAGGCGAGCACACCCTCCTGCGACGGGATCGGCAAAATCTTGAGCATCGTCGCCTCAAAGACGCCGATACCGCCGGGCGCATAGCTTGCGATGCCGAGCGCGCAGGCGAACACATAGACCGCCGCGAAAGTGAAGAAATCAATACCATGCGTGTCGGGAAGCAAGGCGTAAAGAACGCCTGCCGCTGCGCAAAGATCGATGACGCTGAGGACAATCTGCGCCGTCGTCAGCTTGAACCCCGGCAGTTCGAGTTTGAAACCTTGAATGCGCGTCCAGCGATGTTCGACAGACACCCACACGAGATAGGCGACCAGGCCGCCAAGCGCGGCGATGCCGATCAACATATTGATGTGAGGTGCGAAATGATCGAGCTGGCTGATCATCCCGGCGCGAAAGATCAGACCGATCGCGAGGATGAAGACCATGCCGAGCCAATAGGTGACGCCCGCAATCACCGTGAGGCTGGCGATCTTTGCCGGCGAGATACCCGCTTGCGAATAAATCCAGAAGCGCACCGTGCCGGCGGTAATCAGCGGAAAGCCGAGCGTGAAGCAAATCGCATAGCTCGTGAACGAGGCGAGCGCCGTCGTCGTATACGGCACTTTCTGGCGCAATTGCAGCAGAGCGACGCCGTCGTAGCCGGTCAATGCGAGGAAAGATAAAGCCGTCAGGCCGAGAGCGGCGAGGATCTGGTTGTTTTCGGTGGCATCGAACGCGGCCCGCAATTGGCCGGGGTTGATATGCGCCAGGGTGTGGATGAGGACGAAAATGGCAAGGGCCGCGATGCCTAGACTGAAACACGCGCCAATGTAGGTCGCGATCTGTCGTCGGCGCTTGTGGTCTTCGCCGCCGCCCTCCGCGGAAAAGCTCGCCAACCACGAGTGTAGATTAGGCTTCTGCGGCAGACTGCCCCCCAGGCCGCGCCGGCCCTTCATGCGTTCGGGGCGTACTTCCTCATTGATCGCCATTCATTTTCCGTCGTGCAAGCGCTCTGGCAGGCGGGTTATGTGGGCTGAACGCGCCAGGGGCAAGTCCCGTTGCCCTTCCTGTAGATGAGTCGCGCCGCGGGCAGGTCAAGCGTTGCGTCGCATCCGCTTGTGCCCTCGAGCTGGAATGTTAACTATTTGATAAAGCGAGCCTTTAGCATAGCTCGTAGCAGACGGGTTCAATTATTTTGTGTCAGAGGCCAGGCCAGTCCTTGCCAATTCGGGCCGGCCGTTGCGAAATCACCACATTATTTTGCCATCCCTTGGCGATGCGGCAGCTTGGGCGCGCCTGCGGCGGAAAACCGGCGCCTTTTTAACGGACGGAGCGAATATGCGCGCGGTCGCTGGCTTTCTGTGTCTGCTGCTGGTTCTCGCCGTCTCCGGCCGCGCCGAGACTCTGCAAAGCGATTATCGAAACGCCAATCTCGCCAGCGATGCCGTTCGGCTCGCGGCGCAAGTGGCGCAGGACGGCGATGATCTGATGGATCAGACGCCGGACGCACTTCGGCAGGCCGCGGCTACGGCGCTCGCCAAGCGCGATTCGAAGGGTATGCTTCACGCTCTGGCCGGGCTGATCGCCATTAATCCGAACGATGCCACAAGCTGGCTTGCCTATTCGCGCGCGGAAGTTGCGTCCGGCAATTCCGACGACATTCTGCAAGCGGCAACGACGGCCGCCTATCTGGCTTACCTCAAGGCCGCCGACAAACGGCAAGCCGCCCTCGCGCTCGCGCAGCTCGGCGCCATCTTTGCGCAGCGTGAATCGTGGCGCCCTTCGCTCGACGCCTATCACGCAAGCCTTGGGCTTGTGGACGATCTAGCGGTGCGGACGACCTATCAAAAAGAGCGCGACACCTATGGCTTCCGCATCCTCGACTACAAGGTCGATAAGGATTCCGCCGCGCCGCGGGCGTGCTTCCAGCTCTCCGAGTCGCTGGCCGGCGGCCACGTCGATTTCGCGTCCTATGTGAGCGTCGCCGGTATCGATCGACCGGCGGTTTCGGCGGAAGATCAGCAGATTTGCGTCGATGGCCTGCAGCACGGGGCGCATTACACGATCGTTCTGCGGCAGGGGATTCCTTCGGCGGTCAATGAGCAGCTTTTGCGCACGGCGACCTACAACATCTATGTGCGCGACCGCTCTCAGCAGGTGCATTTCACAGGCAAGAATTATGTGCTGCCGCGCGTCGGCCAGCAGGGCATTCCGGTTGTCTCCGTCAACGTCAAAAAGATTGCGGTGCAAATTCTGCGCGTCGGCGACCGCGGCCTGCTGCCGATCATTACATCGAGCGATTTTCTCTCCCAGCTTTCGAGCTACCGGCTCGATCAGCTTAAGAACAGCGACGCGCGCAAAATCTGGAAGGGTACGCTCGATGTCGCGAGCCTGCTGAACAAGGATGTGACGACCGCCTTTCCTGTGCTTGAAGCGGCCGGCGCCTTGCAGGCGGGCGTTTACATCATGACGGCGAAGCCCGGCGACGGGCTCCAGTCTTCGGATAGCGACGACGATTCGAATGTCGCGACGCAATGGTTCGTCGTATCGGATCTCGGCCTCACTGCGCTTTCAAGCCGCGATGGTCTGCATGTCTTCGTGCGTTCGCTGACGAGCGCGAAGCCGCTTGCGGGCATTTCGCTACGTCTTGTCGCGCGCGACAACGAAGTGCTCGCGACCAAGCAGACCGATGCCAACGGCTATGTTCGCTTTGAGCCGGGCCTCTCGCGCGGCAGCAATGGCCTCGCGCCGGGTCTCATCGTCGGTGAGGACGGCAAAGGCGATTACGGCTTCCTCAATATGCAGCAGGGCGCGTTCGATCTGACCGATCGCGGCGTCTCCGGCCGCGACGTGACGCAGCCGCTCGACGCTGAGGTTTTTACCGAGCGCGGCGTTTATCGCTCCAACGAGACCGTCTATGTCACCGCATTGCTGCGCGACGCCAAGGGCAGTGCCAAGACCGGCGTGCCGCTGACGCTTGTCGCCAAGCGGCCGGACGGCGTCGAATACAAGCGCGTGCTGATTGCCGATCAGGGTGCTGGCGGGCGCAGCTACGGGCTGACACTTTTGCCATCCAGCGCCAGCGGCACATGGCGTGTTGAGGCCTACGTCGATCCGAAAGGCGCGCCGGTCGGCGAGGCGACATTCCTCGTCGAGGATTACGTGCCCGAACGGCTCGACTTCAAACTCAAGCCACAAGAGACGCAGGCGCGGGCCGGTGACTCAAGTACGGTCGATGCGAATGCACGCTATCTTTACGGCGCGCCGGGCAGCGGCCTCGATATCAGCGGCGATGTGACTGTCGAGGCGGCGGGGAATCACGGCCTGCCGATTCTGCAAGGCTATGAGGCGGGTCTTCAGGATCAGACGTTCACCGCGGTCAGTAAGGATTTGCCGACGAGCGCGACGACCGACGCCAAGGGCGACGCGAAAATCGACGTGCCGATTCCCGATATCGCCGCCACGCAGCCGCTCGAGGCGAAGGTCACCTTGCGCGTCGGCGAGCCGGGCGGCCGCGCGGTTGAGCGGAGCGTCACGCTGCCGATCCTGCCGAAGGGTGGCCTGATCGGCGTGAAGCAGGATTTCGTGACGCTCGGCGATGGCGACATCGCCTCGTTCGATGTGATCGCCGTCAATTCGAGCGCCGCGCGCGTCGCACGCAAGGGCGTGACCTGGTCGCTCTATCGGCTTCTGACCGATTACCAATGGTACAATCAGGATGGGCATTGGGATTTCGAGACGGTGAAATCCTCGCGCCGTGTGGCTTCCGGGACGCTCGATCTTGCTGCTGATGCTTTGGGTAAAATCTCGGCGCCGGTGGAACTCGGCGATTATCGTCTCGATGTCACCAGTGCCGATCCGAACGATGCGCCGACGAGTGTGACATTCGGTGTTGGCTGGTCGGGCGATGCGAGCGCCGATGCGCCCGATCTTCTCGAAGTGACGCTCGACAAAAAGGACTATGCGCCGGGCGAGGCGATGAAGATCAAGATCGCCTCGCGCTTTGCCGGCACGGCGACGGTCGCGATCCTCAATGATCAATTGAATTATTCGTCGCTGGTCGATCTGAAGAAGGGTGACAATCTCGTCAGTGTGCCGGTCAATGCCGCTTGGGGCGCGGGCGCCTATGCTGTCGTCTTCGCGCATCGGCCGCTGGATCAGGCCGCGCAACGCAATCCGGGCCGGGCGCTGGGGCTGGCGTGGTTCAGCGTCGCCGCCGCAAGCCACAAGCTCGGCGTCGCTTTCGATACGCCGGACAAGCTGCGGCCGCATCAGCACATCAGCGTTCCGATCACATTGACAGGTTTGGCGCCGGGCGAGCAGGCCTATGTCACGCTGGCCGCCGTTGATGTCGGCATTCTCAATCTCACGCATTATCAGACGCCTGATCCGCGCAAATATTTCTACGGCCAGCGCACGCTCGCCTCCGAAATCCGCGACATCTATGGTTTCCTGATCGATGGCATGCAAGGCACGCTTGGCGCCATTCGCTCAGGCGGCGACGCGGGCGGCGATCTGCAAGGCAACAAGCCCACGGAAGCGCCGCTCGCGCTCTTTTCCGGCGTTGTGAATGTCGGGCCAGACGGCAAGGCGGAGGTCGGGTTTGATCTGCCGCCGTTCAACGGCACGATGCGCCTCGCTGCTGCCGTGTGGACCGCGGAAAAGGTCGGCAGCGCCAGCGCCGATATCATCGTCCGCGATCCGGTCGTCGTGCAGCCGACGTTGCCGCGCTTTTTGGCGCTGAAGGATCATTCGCGACTCTATCTGCAAATCGACAATGTCGAGGGCGAAACAGGCCTCTACAATTATGATGTCTCGGCGCAGGGGCCCGTCTCGGTTGTGGGCCGCGGGCGCGGTGCGATCCGCCTCAAAGCGGGCGAGCGCACATCGCTGTCGGTGCCGCTTGTCGGCACGGGAATCGGCGAGGCCGACATTGCCTTCAAGATGAGCGGCCCCAGGTTCAAGACCGAACGTAATTTTGCACTCGATGTCGAACCCGGGACGCCCAACATTTATCGACGTGTGGTGCGGCAACTGATGCCAGGCGATTCATTCCTCGTCACGAAGGACCTGACGGCGGAATTTCTGCCAGGCACCGGACGTGTCTCTGCGGCCGTCGCGAGCCTGACCGGCATCAATGCCGCGGGCAATCTGCAGGCGCTGGCCGATTATCCGTTCGAATGTTCCGAACAGCTCGTCAGCCGCACGATGCCGCTGCTCTATGTTGCCAAGCTCGCCGATCCTGAGGCGCTTGCGTTCGATACCGGCATCGCCAGCCGCGTCAATCGTGCCATCGCGCTGTTGCTGGCGCGGCAGGATTCGACCGGCGCGTTCGGGCTCTGGTCGGCGGGCAATGCGGATGACGCATGGCTCGATGCGTTCGTCACCGATTTTCTCACGCGCGCACGCGAGGAAAATTATGACGTTCCGCAGGAAGCTTTCGCCCAGGCTCTTGAACGGCTGCGCAATTACGTCGCCAACACGAGTGAGGTCCAGGCCGGGCAGGCGCCGGCGCTGGCTTATGCCATCTACGTCCTCGCCCGCAACGGCAAGCCGGTGATGGAAGATTTGCGCTATCTCGCTGATGCGCAACTTTCGGCTTTCCAGACGCCGCTGGCGCGGGCGCAGCTCGCCGCATCGCTCGCGCTGCTCGGCGATCGCGGCCGCGCTCAAAAGGTCTTCGCAGCGGCGGGCGAAAGTCTGGCACAAGTGAAAGATGCCGACAGTTTGACACGGACGGATTTCGGCTCACGCCTGCGCGATGGCGCCGGGCTTCTGACATTGGCGGTCGAAGGCGGCGCCGACAACACGCAGATCGAACAGGCGGCACAGGTTGTCGAAAGCGCCCGTGATGCGATCGATTATACAAGCACACAGGAAGAATCCTGGATGGTTCTCGCTGCCGAGGCGTTGGCCGCGCGCGATGTGTCGATCTCGCTCGCTATTGACGGCACGGCGCATAGCGGCGCCTATTATCGAACCTGGCTCGCCGCGAAACTTTCCACGCAGCCGGTGAAGGTCGTCAATCAGGGCGCGCAGCCCGTCACCCTGGCGCTGACAACTGCCGGAAACCCGATCTTGCCGGAGCCCGCGGCCGGGCAGGGCTATACGATCGAGCGTGGATATTATTCGATGGACGGCAACCCGATCGATCCGACGAAGATCAAACAGAACGACCGCTTCGTCATCACGTTGAAGGTGACGGAAAACGCCGCCGCCCATGCGCATCTCGTCCTCAACGATCCTTTGCCGGCGGGTCTCGAGATCGATAATCCCGATCTGTACGACGGCGGCAATGTCGATGCGCTCTCCTGGGTGAAGACCGACGTCCAGCCGACGCATACCGAATATCGCGACGACCGCTTTGTTGCGGCCTTTGACCGCGACGGCCAATCGGTGGCAACCTTCGCGGTGGCCTATATCGTCCGCGCCGTGACGCCCGGCCGCTATGTCGCGCCGGCGGCCACGATCGAGGACATGTATCGCCCGCAACGTTATGCGCGGACGGCCACGGGCAATGTCACGGTCGCGGCGCCAAAATGATTCTGCGGCGCTGGCTGATCTTCCTTGGCGCCGCGTTTCTCGTCGCCGTCTTCAGCCTCTCATGGGCCTGGGACGATTATTTCGCCAGCCTACATCCGCTCGACCTCGCGTTGGCGGAGCGCGCCTCGCCGGTTGTGCTCGACCGCTATGGGCAATTGCTGCGCGCCTTCACGATGTCGGATGGCCGCTGGCGTCTGCCGGTCACGGCACAGGATGTCGATCCGCGTTTCATCGCCATGCTTCTCGCTTATGAGGATCACCGCTTTTATACGCACCGCGGCGTCGATCCCGAAGCGTTGGGGCGCGCCGCGCTGCAATTTGCGACCCGCGGGCGAATTGTGTCCGGCGGTTCGACCCTGACCATGCAGGTCGCGCGTCTGCTTGAGCCGCGCAAGGAAAAATCTGTCGCATCGAAAGTGCGGCAGATGGCGCGCGCGCTGCAACTCGAATCGCAATACGCCAAATCGATCATTCTCGATCTCTATCTTGGCCTCGCGCCCTACGGCGGCAATATCGAAGGCGTGCGCGCGGCGAGCCTCGCCTATTTCGGCAAGGAGCCGAAACGCCTGAGCGTTGCCGAGGCCGCGTTGCTCGTGGCTTTGCCGCAGTCGCCGGAAGCGCGGCGGCCAGATCGTTTTCCGGTGCGTGCCCGCGCCGCGCGCGACCGTGTGCTGGCGCGTGCCTATCGTCGCGGCGTTATCAACTTGGCTGAGCGCGATGAGGCCATGCAGCAGGATGTGCCGCATGCGCGGCTGGCCTTCCCACATCTCGCGCCGCACGCGGCCGAAGCGGCCTTACGTGCGGATAAGGAACATGGTGTTCATCATTTGACGTTGTCTGCGGCGTGGCAGGCGCCGCTCGAACAATTGGCGCGGGAGAGCGCGCAGCGGCTCGGTCCGAAAATTTCGGTAGCAATCCTCGTCGTCGACAACGCGACCGGCGAAGTTCGCGCGCATGTCGGCGGCGCGGATTATTTCTCCGCACCGCGCAAGGGCGCGATCGATATGACCAAGGCGTTTCGTTCGCCGGGGTCGGCGCTGAAGCCCTTCATCTATGCGCTCGCTTTTGAATCAGGCATCGCGCATCCGGAGACAGTTCTTGACGATAGGCCGGTGCATTTCGGCCAATATGCGCCGGACGATTTCGACCTCGGCTTCGAGGGCACAGTGACGGCGCGGCACGCCCTCCAAATGTCGCTCAATCTGCCGGCCGTCGAACTGCTCAATGCCGTCGGGCCGGAGCGATTTCTCGCGCGGTTGCGCAGCGCCGGCGCTGAGGTGAAACTTCAGGACGATCAACCGCCGGGACTGGCCATCGGCCTCGGCGGCGTCGGCATCCGGCTCGTCGATCTCGTCAAACTTTATGCCGGACTAGCGCGCGGCGGCAGCGTGCCGGTTCTGCACGAGCGTGCGATGGGCGCGCTCACATCGCATGCGCGCATCTGCGAGCCGGTCTCGGCCTGGTATGTCGCCGACATTCTGCGTGGCGCACCGCCGCCTGATAACGCGCCGTATAATCGTCTCGCCTTCAAGACCGGCACGTCTTACGGCTATCGCGACGCTTGGGCCGCCGGTTTCGACCGCAGGAATACGATCGCCGTCTGGGTGGGACGACCTGACAATGAACCCGTCCCCGGCCTCATCGGCCGTGTGGCGGCTGCGCCGATTTTGTTTGATGCTTTCGCGCGCATCGGCAGCGATTACGAGATCATCCCAAAACCCGCTGATGCGCTTGTCGCGCGCACATTGGATTTGCCGCCGCCGCTCAGGCAATTGCGCGACGATCATGTCGCCGATGCCGGCAATGGCGATACGCAGGCGCTGAAGATCATTTATCCGCCGAATGGCGCGCGCGTCGATCTCGGCCTCGCGGCGCCCGACGCCAGTGACCTCGCGTTGAAGGCAGCAGGCGGCGTGCCGCCGTTCCGCTGGATGGTCAATGGCACACCCGTCGGTGCACCCGATCCACGCCGTGAGTCCGAATGGACGCCAGACGGCGCCGGCTTTGCCCGCATTTCCGTGATGGATGCAAAAGGGCAGTCGGACAGCGTGCGCATCCGACTGCAATAGATCAGGCCTTCGGATAATCCGTGCCTGCCGAGACGGGTGCCCATTTCATAATTTCGGCCTGCAAGGCACCAAGCTTTTCACCAACCAATTGCAGCGCGTCCGATCCGAGCAGCAGATGTAGCGGCGGCTCTTCCACCTGCGTGATGTGCAGCATGGCTTCCGCCGCCTTGCGGGGATCGCCCGGCTGGGTGCCATTACGCGCCGCGAGTCGCTTGCGTGACCAGCCGGCGGAGGGCTCATAATCTTCGATCGTGCGTTCGACATGTCGCATTGAGCGCCCCGCCCAATCAGTGCGGAAGCCGCCCGGCTCGACGAGCGTCACCTTGATGCCGAGATGCTTCACTTCCTTGGCTAGCGATTCCGAAATGCCTTCGAGCGCGAATTTGCTGCCGTGGTAGGCGGAAATTCCGGGGAAGGCCATGAGCCCGCCCATCGAACTGATATTGAGGATGTGGCCGGCGTGGCGGCTGCGCAGATAGGGCAGGGTCGCCTGCATCATCGCAATGGCGCCGAAGACATTCACCTCGAACTGCTGACGGAAATCGGCGAGCGTCGCTTCCTCCAGCGCGCCCTCGAATCCGTAGCCGGCATTGTTGACGAGCACCTTAATGCCGCCGAGCTTTTCTTCGGCTTCCTTGACGCCGCGATGCACCGCGGCTTCATCGGTGACATCGAGCAGAATGCCGAAGGCGCGGCCCGGTGCGAGCTTTTCGAACTCGGCTTTATCTGCGTCCTTGCGAACGGTACCGGCGACCTTGCCGCCTTTTTCGAGGATTAGTTCCGACAGCGCACGGCCGAAGCCGCTGCTGACACCCGTGATGAGCCAATTCATAGCGAACTCCTTATTGAAAGCCGACGATCGGATGTGGGACATAGGGCGATTCGAGCTTGGCGATTTCATCCGCCGTCAGCTTTAGCGACAGGGCCGCGACCGCATCGTCGAGGTGGTTGAGTTTGGACGCGCCGATGATTGGCGCGGTGATGCCGTCTTTCTGCAACAGCCAGGCGAGCGCGACCTGCGCGCGCGGCACGTCACGGGCCTTCGCAACGTCTGCGACCTCTCCGGCGATCTTCTTGTCGGACTCGAGTCCATAAAGCGTCTTGCCGAAGACATCGCTGTTCTGGCGTTCACTCGTCTCGTCCCAATCGCGCGTCAGGCGGCCGCGCGCGAGCGGGCTCCAGGGCAACACGGCAATCTTCTGGTCGCGACAGAGCGGCAGCATTTCGCGCTCTTCTTCGCGGTTCAAGAGATTGATGTGGTCCTGCATGGAGACGAATTCCGTCCAGCCGTTGAGGCGCGAGATGTAAAGCGCCTTGGCGAATTGCCATGCGAACATGGAGGACGCGCCGATGTAGCGCGCCTTGCCGGCCTTCACGACATCATGCAGCGCCTCAAGCGTTTCCTCGATTGGCGTAGCGTGATCCCAGCGATGAATCTGGTAGAGATCGACATAATCGACGCCAAGACGGCGTAAGCTGTTATCGATCTCGGCAAGAATTGCGCGGCGCGACAGGCCGCCGCCGTTCGGCCCAGGATGCATACGACCGTGCACCTTGGTTGCGATCACGACATCCTGGCGCGAAGCAAAATCCTTCAGCGCGCGGCCGACGATTTCTTCCGATGAACCATCCGAATAGACATTCGCCGTGTCGAAGAAATTGATGCCGAGTTCGATTGCCTTCTTGATAATCGGCCGGCTCTTTTCCTCGTCGAGCGTCCAGGTGTGCGGGCCGCGTCCCGGCTCGCCATAGGTCATGCAGCCAAGGCAGATGCGCGACACGTCGAGTCCGGTGTGGCCGAGTTTTACGTAGTCCATTCTTCGATCTCCGGAATGCAAACGGCCGCGGGAGCCGCGGCCGTGAAAGCGTAAGTCGCGCGGCTCAAACGAGCTTGAGAGTGACCTGGACGTTGCCGCGCAAGGCGTTGGAATAGGGGCAGACCTTGTCCGCCTTCTCGATGAGCTGCTGGGCTTCTTCGTGCGGCAGGCCGGGCAGCGATACGTCGAGTTCGACTTCAAGGCCGAAGCCGCCTTCCGAGCGCGGGCCGATGCCAACGATCGCCGAGACGGCAGTATCCTCGGGAACTTTTGGGCCGCCCTGCGACGCAACAAATTTCATGGCGCCCAGGAAACAGGCCGAATAGCCGGTCGCGAAAAGTTTTTCGGGATTGTTGCCGGGCGTGCCGGGACCGCCGAGTTCCTTCGGGATGGTCAGCGTGACATCGAGCGTGCCGTCTTCCGTACGCGAATGGCCGTCGCGGCCGCCATGGGCGGTGGCCTTGGTGCGATAAAGAACATTGACCGACATGGCTTTACTCCTTGGGCTGAATTCATGCGGGCTGGCGCCGGGCGTTTAAGCAGGCGCCACTCACATGAAACGTATTGGAGCGGTTTTCAATCTAGCCCCGCGGCGGGCGGAAGGTCTCGCCTGTATAAACGAACCGGCTGTGTCCCGCTTGTTGGATATTGCCGAAATCGCTGGCCGGCTGAGTCGCAGGGCTTCTTGCATCGGCACACCGAAGCGGCGATAATTGCCGTTCAACAACGACGATTCTCATCCTTATCGCCTTGAAAGAGGCCGAATTTCCCGCCAAACACTCTGAGTCCTCAGCAATTATACGAACAAGGGACCAGCGGGCTTTTGTCGTCATCCTCTCGGATTTATATACGGTCTCCCATGCGCACCGTTTCCGCTTGCTCGTCACTCGTCGCTCTGCTTCTTCTTGTCACGACGCTGGCGATCGTCCCCGCTGCGGCGGAAGTCATCGCGGCGCGTTATGCGGTGACGCTGGTCGGGTTCCGGATCGGTGAGGCAAGCGCGCGGGGCGCCGTCAGCGCCGCGGCTTATCGCGTCGCACTCGACGCGCATCTGACCGGCTTGGCTGAGTGGCTCGCGCATATGCGGATCGCGCTTGCATCATCGGGCGAGATTCGCCGCGGTGCGGTTCTGCCGAATGCTTATGCGACAACGGCCGCGTCGGAGCGCGATACACGTACCGTTCGCATGGCGCTCGCAGCTGGCAATGTGCGCGCCGTCGATATTTCTCCGCCACTCGACGACGAATCGATTCGCATCCCCGTTTCGTCGGCGGAAAAACGCAACGTTCTCGATCCGACAAGCGCACTGATCATGGCAGTGCCCGCCGGGGAAGCATTGGTCGGACCAGCGGCCTGTAACCGTACGCTGCAGATCTATGACGGCGTTGTCCGCTTTGATTTGACGATGAGCTATAATGGAACGCGCAACGTGTCAGCCATTGGCTACGACGGCCCCGTGTCCGTCTGCGCGGTTCGCTACAAGCCCATCGCTGGCCATCGTTACGATTCGCGCTCGACGAAATTCATGGCGCAAAATCACGATATCGAGGTTTGGCTCGCGCCGATCGAGCGGGCGCATGTCGTCATCCCGTTCCACATCGGGCTGCGGACGATGGCCGGCATGGCCTATGTCGATGCGGTTGAGCTTCATTTGCAGCCAAGCGGCAAGACTTTGAAGGCCGACCGCTGAAGATTCGCGTGCGCCAATTCACGGCGCTTTGAACGATCGATGATTTTTCATCGCGGACTTGACAAAGCGCGTCGTCAGAGTCCGTCCCGAGTCGTACGCGGCGTAGCCTATGAAGCCCCGGAAAAGCTCGAGATTCACAACCCATAGCGATGAATCGATCTCACGCCCAACATCTTGCGGTGAACAAACGCGGATTCCGGCCCAGTCAGCGATTCGGGCTCGATTCGTTCGTGGCGTGTTCGAAGTGTCAACGGAAATGGCAATCTCGCCATGGTGTTTGCCACAGATTGAAACAGGCGCCAGGTACTTTCGTGGCATTTAGATGATGGAAATGCCCTCGCTGTCAGCTCGCCGCGACTTGTCGCCGGGCCATCGGAAGCGCATATGTCACCCGCCGGCGCCGGCACGCGATTGCCGTCGCTGAAAGTTAGTCTCGATGAACCTCGCCGTATGAACCTCGTCGTTCCTGGCTCTCGAATTCATCCTCCCGATCGTGCGCGTGGCGTAAAAATCGTGTTGGGGCCGACCAACACGGGCAAGACGCATTATGCGATCGAGCGCATGCTGGCCCATCCGACAGGGATGATCGGCTTGCCGCTGCGTCTATTGGCACGCGAAGTCTATAACCGCGTCGCTGAGAGGGTGGGGCCAGCCGCCGTCGCACTCGTCACCGGCGAAGAAAAGATCAAGCCGGAATCGCCGCGCTATTGGGTTTCGACGGTCGAGGCGATGCCGCGCGATCTCAATCTCAGCTTCGTCGCGGTCGATGAAATCCAGCTTGCCGCCAATCTCGACCGGGGCCATGTTTTCACGGACCGGCTGCTCAACCGCCGCGGCCGTGACGAGACTTTGCTGATTGGCGCTTTGACAATGCAGCGCCCGCTTGAGGCTTTGTTGCCCGGCGCACCAATCATTTCGCGGCCGCGATTGTCGAAGCTGAGCTTCGCAGGGGAGCGCAAAATCGCGCGCCTGCCACCGCGCAGTGCGATCATCGCTTTCTCGGTCGAGGAGGTTTATGCGATCGCCGAATGGATCCGCCGCCAGCGCGGCGGCGCAGCCGTCGTGCTCGGGGCTTTGTCGCCGCGCACGCGCAATGCGCAGGTGGAGATTTATCAAAACGGCGATGTGGATTATATCGTCGCGACAGATGCCATCGGCATGGGGCTTAATCTCGATGTCGATCACATTGCGTTCGCGGCCGATCGCAAATTTGATGGCTGGCAATTCCGGCGGCTCAATCCGGCCGAATTTGGCCAGATCGCCGGTCGCGCCGGCCGCCACATGCGTGACGGCACATTCGGTACGACCGGGCGCTGCGCACCTTTTGACAATGAACTTGTCGAGGCGATCGAGGAACATCGTTTCGAGCCGGTCACAATGTTGCAATGGCGCAATAGCGACCTCGACTTTGCGTCGATCAGTGCGCTCACAGCCTCGCTCGATCAGTACCCGACGGATAGGGGTCTGACGCGCGCGCCGCTCGCGGAAGATCAAATGGTGCTTGACATCGCGGCGCGGGACGAGAATGTCCTGCGGGCGACCAAGACCGCGGCTGACGTGGCGCGGCTTTGGGACGCCTGCCAAATTCCCGACTACCGCAAATTGTCGCCGGCAGCGCATGCCGAACTCGTACTTTCGATCTATGGCTTTGTCGTCCGGGCGCGTCATATTCCCGAAGGCTGGTTTTCACGCCATATTCAGGAGCTTGATCGCGTCGATGGCGACCTTGACACCTTGTCCGCGCGGCTGGCTCAGGTCAGGACATGGACATTCATCGCCAACCGGCCCGATTGGCTTCGTCAGCCGGAGCATTGGCAGGAGGTCGCGCGTCAGGTAGAGGACAGGCTGTCGGACGCGTTGCACGAACGTCTCGCACAAAGATTCATTGACCGGCGCACAAGCGTGCTGATGCGCCGTCTGAGAGAGAACGCGATGTTGGAAGCCGAAATCACCCCAGGCGGCGATGTGCTGGTTGAAGAACAGCATGTCGGGCATTTGTCGGGATTTCGTTTTACGGCCGATCCACTGGCCGACGGCGAAGCCGCCAAGGCCTTGAACGCTGCGGCGCAAAAAGCGTTGGCGAGCGAGATCGAGGGCCGCGCGCGCCGCGTGCATGAAGCAGTCGATGAGGCTTTCGTCCTCGCCAATGACGGCGTCATCCGCTGGCTCGGCGAAGCGATCGGCAAGATCGTGCCGGGCGAGCATATCCTGCAGCCGCGCGTCACGGTTCTCGCCGACGAACAATTGACGGGCGCGTCTTTGGAAATTGTCCAGAAGCGTCTCGATTTGTGGCTGGCGCAGCACGTCAAAAAGCTGCTGGGTCCGCTTGCCGAATTGGAAAATGGGCAGGGGCTTGAGGGCATCGCGCGCGGCGTGGCCTTCCGTATTTCTGAATCGCTGGGCGTGCTTGAACGTTCGCAAGTTGCGGAAGATGTGAAAAGTCTCACGCAGGAAGCGCGCGCGACATTGCGCAAGCTCGGCGTGCGGTTCGGGGCCTATCATCTTTATCTGCCGGCGCTGTTGAAGCCGGCGCCGCGCGCCTTCGCCGCGCAGCTTTGGGCCTTGCGCAATTCTACTGTTGAAAGCATCCAGGGGCAGGCCGAAGTGCCGCATCTTGCCGCCTCGGGCCGTACGTCCTTCGTTGCCGACAAAGACATTCCGAAGGGATTTTATCGCGCGGCCGGTTTCCATGTCTGCGGCGAGCGGGCCGTGCGGGTCGATATATTGGAGCGGCTTGCCGATCTCATTCGCCCGGCGATTGCGTATCGGCCGGGCACCACGCCGGGGGATCCGCCGGCAGGTGCTGCGGATGGCGACGGCTTCATTGTGACCGTGTCGATGACGTCGCTCGCCGGATGCTCTGGCGATGCTTTCGCCTCGATCCTGCGTTCGCTGGGCTATCAAAGCCAACAGCGCAACGGCCCGGCGATTACCGTGCCGCTTGTTCCGAAAGCTTCGATCGAGTCCATCACGCCTACGACTGTGGAGGCGGCGTCGCAAGACGCGACTTCGACGGACCCAGCCGCGTCAAGTGTCGAAAGCGGTTCGGACGACGGGGCTTCGACGCTGGACGTCGTTTCGGATGAGCCGCCAGCAGCGCCCGACGCCGTTTCGGATGAGGCGCTGGTGTCGCCTGTAGACGAGGCGACTATTGCGGCTGAACCCGCCCCGGTCGAGGTGATTGAGGTTGAGGCCACGGCCGCCCCTATTGCCGAACTGGCAGAGGCGCCGGTCGCCGAGGCTGTAGCGGACCCGGAACTCGCCGAAACAGCGACGAGCACGGAACCCGCTGAAACGGCGGCTGCGGCGGAGGCTATCGAAAGCACCACCGCCGAAGTCTCGGCCGAGCCCGCGACGATCGAAATCTGGCATCCGTTCCGGCATCGCCAGGTTCGGCGTCCGGCGCGGCCACAACGACAAGGTCAGGCGCAGGGGCAAGGCCGGTTTCAACGGCCGGCGCAGGAGGCGCCAGCAGGCGCCTCGGCCGTTGCAGCGCCGGATGCAGCGGCAGCGGCGAATCAAAATCCGCGCCCGCCGCGGCCGGAACATCGCCGCCGTCACAATTTCGACGGCATCCCGAACGGCGCGCCACGCCCGGACCGGAAGCGCGATTTCTCGCAAAAGGACGCACACCGCGGGCCGCGCAATGGCGACGGCCAGGCTAAGGGCAAATGGTCGTCCGCCGAAAAGCCGCGCGAACGCCAGCCCGATCCCAATTCGCCCTTCGCCAAGCTGCTTGAATTGAAGCAGCGCATGGAAGAGGGAAAGAATTGAAGTGGGTTTAAATTCCGCAATCTGACGTGTGACGGCGGCTGGGCGAGGGGGCGACATAGGGGCTTCCCCGGCACGGCACCCCCGTGTTATCCCGGCAGGATTGACTTAAGCTATTGGTCTGACTTCCGCGCAGACGTTCTCGGAAAAGGGGATTATCGGTGGACACAAAGAGTTCCGAGCAGAAGGACGAACTCATCAACCAGATCGTTGATGTGATCGTTTCGGAAGGGATGATCGATCGCGAAAAGGTCAAGATGGACGCCTCGATCGAGAGCTTGGGACTGAAGTCCATCGATATCGTCATGATCCTGACGGCGCTTGAGGAAAAGTTCGACGTCTACATCCCGATGGACGGCCCGTTTCACGAGGCCAAGGATGTCAAAAGCCTGATCGATGCTATGGCGAATTATATCAGTAAAGAAAAGACCGCCTGAATGGCGCAAAGGCGGGTCGTTATCACAGGTATAGGCGCGGTCTCGTCGTTGGGGATTGGAGCCAAGGCGCTCTGGGAGGGAGCACGCGACGGTCGTTCCGGCGTGCATGAAACGACCTTCCGCCATCCTTATCCGGGTCGCATCAAGATTGCGGCGCAGGTTCAGGATTTCGATGCCACGCTCTATCTCGACAAGAGCACATTGTCGCTTTGCGATCCTGTGATCAAATATCTGCTCGTCGCGGCCGATGAGGCGGTCCAGCAGGCGGGCCTTTCCCGCGAAACGCTGCAGGGGCCGCGCACGGCTGCGATCATCGGGACCGGCATTGCCGGGATGAACACGATTGAGGACGGGCTCTACACGGTTTTCAAAAGAGAAGTGCGGCCGGACCCGCTGACGATCCCACGGCTTATTCCAAGTTCATGTCCCGCCATGGTCAGCATGCGCTATGGCACGACAGGGCCGTCGTTTGCGGTTGGCAGTGCCTGTTCGTCAGCAACGCAGGCCATTGGCATCGGCATGCAGATGATCCGCGCCGGCATGATCGACCGCGCCATTGTCGGTGGCACGGAGGATTGCGTCACGATCGGTACGATGCTGGCGTGGGAAGCGTTGCGCGTGCTGACGCCGAATTTCTGCCGGCCGTTCTCGAAAGACCGCAACGGCATGGTGATCGGCGCTGGCGCCGGCGTTTTCATTCTTGAGGCGGAAGAGATTGCCGCCGAGCGCAACGCTTATGTGCTCGCGGAGCTCGCTGGCTATGGCACCACAAGCGACGCCAAGGACCCTGTGCGGCCGGATGTGTTTGGCGCTGCCTCGTGCATGCGCAATGCGATCGAGGACGCCGGCGTGACGCCGGACGAGATCGATTACGTCAACGCGCACGGGACAGGTACGACGGTCAACGATCTGACCGAATCCGCGGCGATCGGAGTCGTCTTTGGCAAGCGGGGACCACATGTGCCGGTGTCCTCGACGAAGCCCATCCATGGCCACGGCCTTGGCGTCGGTGGCGCCTTTGAATTGATCGTCACGCTCGGCGCCTTGCGTGAGAATGTTGCGCCGCCAACGATCAACTGGCAGGTCGCTGACGAAAAATGCCCGGTCGATTGCATCCCGAACGAAGCGCGGCCGATGCCGATCAATGTCGCCATGTCGAACTCGTTCGCTTTCGGAGGCATCAATGCGACGCTCGTCGTGCGCCGTCTCGCTGCCTGAGCCGATCGAGATTGGGGGACGCCATGTCGGGTGAGCGGGCCCTTGGGACGTTTGTTGTACGGGCGGCGGCTGCTGAGGCGGCGGCATTTCGCCGTGAAACCGGCGGTACGGGGCAGGGTGTTCCCTTCACATTCCCCGTGCGCTGGCTGGCGCGGGCAGACTTCCACGCGGTGGCTGTCGACATGATCGGCGACGGCAATTGGGTGCCGATTCACGAGTCGCAGAGCTTCGATTATCGGACGCCCCTCGCGTCCGACACCGACTATGAAATGGCGGTGACGATGAAGCGCGAAATCGAGCCGTCGCGCATCGTGCTGGTCGCGCAGATCGGCCTCCCGAACGACGCGTCGCATCTCACGATGGAAATGATCCTGCGGATCATCCCCTTGCCGACGGAGCAGGCCGCGTGACGCTTCTGGCTAAATCCGAGCAAGAGAATTTGCGCGCCGGCGACAAGCTGCTGCCGCAAACATTCGGGCCTTTCGAGATGCCGCATCTCGCGCGCTATGCCGAGGTTTCCGGCGATTCCAATCCGATTCATCTCGATGAAGCCCTCGCGCGTAAAGCTGGGCTCGCAGCGCCGCCGGTGCAGGGCATGTTGCTGATGAGCGCGTTCGAACCGGCGCTCACGGCGTGGCGGCCGGATTTCGTCCTGCAGCGGCTTTCGGCCAAGTTTCTACGCCCGGTTCTGGCGGGCGAGAGCATTGTCGTATCGGGCCGTGTCGGCAGCGTTGCCGGGGATGGCGCGGCCCGCGCCACGCTGCGTCTGATGGCGCATAACGAACGGCGCGAAATCGTCGTTCTGGCGGAAGCCGTGCTTGTCGCGGCGAACTAG
Organism: Methylovirgula sp.; assembly: GCF_037200945.1. Taxonomy (NCBI): domain Bacteria; kingdom Pseudomonadati; phylum Pseudomonadota; class Alphaproteobacteria; order Hyphomicrobiales; family Beijerinckiaceae; genus Methylovirgula; species Methylovirgula sp. The sequence continues at coordinate 3,520,156 of NZ_JBBCGP010000001.1, read as the reverse complement.
GCGACGATGCAGCAGCCCCGCGCCATTCTCATCACGGGCGCTTCGAGCGGGATCGGGCGGGCTTTGGCGCTGGCCTATGCCGCGCCGGGACTTCATCTCACTTTGCTGGGCCGCAATTCCGAACGCCTCGCCGAGGTCAAAGCGGCGGCCGAAGCGCGCGGCGCGACAGTGTCCGCGATCCCGGTCGATGTGCGCGACCGCGTGGCCATGCATGGGGCCGTGCTTGCCGCCGACAGTCCCCACCCAATTGATCTCGTCATCGCCAACGCGGGAATCACGACCGGCCTCGCTGACACAGCGGTCAGCGAAGACCCGGAGGCGGTTCGCGCGTTGCTGGCGACGAATCTGTTCGGGGTCCTGAACACGATCGAGCCGTTGATCGGGCCGATGTGCACGCGGGGGCGGGGGCAGATCGCCGTCATCGGCTCGCTCGCAGGATTGCGCGGCCTGCCGTTCTCGCCAGCCTATAGCGCCAGCAAGGCGGCGGTTCACGCCTATGCGGAATCGCTGCGCGGGCGGCTCGAACGCCGCGGCGTGCTGGTCAGCCTCGTCGTTGCCGGCTTCGTCAAAACGCCGTTGAACGATTCAATCGACGCCGTCAAACCGTTCGAGGTCAGCGACGTTCAGGCGGCGACAATTATCAAAAACGGCCTGGCGCGAGGACGGGCGGTCATCGCTTTTCCGATGGCACTCTATCTCGCGACGCGGCTGGCGCGCATTCTGCCGCCGCGTTTCGTCGATCGACTCTTCACTCGCTTTTCGGTCAATGTTCCTGAAACGCAAGAAAGAGTGAAATCATGAACTTAGCGCCTGCCGGGTTTTCCTTGTTTTGATTATCATTTTCGTGCTTCAAACGCGGGCGAGGCCCGCCCGAGAGGCCGCGCAGAGTAACCCCGAAAGGCGCGCAGCTTGATCCTCATCGAAATTCTGCGCTCGATTCTCGAAGTCATTCTCGGAATTGCCGTTTTCGGTCTTGTTGCCGTCGGTGTCAGCTTTCTCATCCTCATCGTCATTAACATCATCGAACTCGCAACCGGCAAGCGTTGGCGCGAGCCTGTGCCGCCGCTCAAATTGAGCGATGCCGAACTGCCGCACGTACTCGTTCAGATTCCCGCTTTCAACGAAGGCAAGATCGCAGCGGATGCGCTCTTCGCCGCCGCGACGCTCGACTGGCCACAAGACAAACTCCACATCCAGCTTCTCGACGACAGCACCGACGAGACATCGGAACTTGCGGAAGCAGCGACGCAACAATTACGCGCGCAGGGTTTCGATGTTCTGCATATACGCCGCGATGACCGCGATGGCTTTAAAGCGGGCGCGCTCGCGCATGGGATGACGAAGAACGACGCGCCGATTGTCGCCTTGCTGGACATCGATTTTCGCGCGCCGCGCGGCTGGCTGCGCATCGCGGTGCCTTACCTTCTCGCCGATCCGAAGGCCGGTTTCCTGCAATCGCGCTGCGAATTCTCCAATTATCGCACGAATTGGCTGACGCGCGTGCAAGGCCTCATGCTCGACGCGCATTATGTGATGGAGCAGGCGACACGCTATCGCGCCGGCTGGCTGTTCCAGTTCAATGGAACAGGCGGCCTCTGGCGGCGTGCGGCGATCGAGGCGGCCGGCGGCTGGATGGGCGATTCTCTCAGCGAGGATCTCGATCTCGTGGTGCGCGCTGAACTTGCCGGTTGGCATGGAATCTTTCTGATGGACCCTGCCGTGCCTGGCCTCGTCCCGGATCGACTCGACCATTGGCGGGTCCAGCAGCGGCGCTGGTCGAACGGTTTCGTGCAGGTTGCGCGTAAGCTGCTTGGCGACGTGTGGAGTTCGGATTGGACATTGGGCCGGAAGATTTCGGCGAGCGCCCTGATCCTCATTCAGGCATTCTACCTGTGTGCGGCGACCGCGACTTTGGCGCTTCTCGCCTGCGTCGTGCTGCGCGGCTTCAATATCGTTCCTTATTTGCCGATGATCGAGTTCTTGCTGATCCTGATCGCGATCGTGGCCCTGAGCATGACGCTGCTGCCTTATCTTATTTTACGGCGCGGCTCGGTCTGGCAATATCTCACCACTGTCGTCTCGGTGCCGCCGATGATGATCTATATGAGCGTTTCGAATGCGCCTTCGATCCTGAAGACGGTTTTCCGCGGCAGCCGCGAGAGTTTCATGCGGACGCCGAAGTCTCATCAGAACGCCGGCACGCAGGAATTCTAGCCTAGCCGCGATTGCGGCCAAGCATTCAGTCGTCCGTGAAGAACAACCAAGCTACTGATTAAGAGTGATTTTTGGGTCTCGGCCAGTATTGGTTTTTGCCGGATTTGGCGGCTTGGGGATGGTTTTTTCTTGCAAATTGATCGGCGGCTCTGCTCGTGATTCTCTTCGTTTCGGGGACGAAGCGGAGGGTGATTCTGATGCGGCCGAAAGAGCAGCGCGAGACTGGGCAGAAGGATCTTTTCAAAGCCCGGCTCGACCAGATCGTCGACATGAGCCATCCGCTCGCGAAGCTCGCCGGGGCGATCGATTGGGGCTTTCTCGAAACAAGCTTCGGTGCCGCCTACAGCGACAAGCCGGGACATCCGCCGCTGGCGACCAGGCTGATGGCGGGGCTCGCCATCCTGAAGCACATGCACGATCTTTCCGACGAGGTTTTGTGTGATCGTTGGGTCGAGAACCCCTATTATCAGCTGTTCTGTGGCGAGGAGTTTTTCCGCCACAAGCTTCGCTTCGATCGCTCCTCGATCACGCGCTGGCGGCAAAGGATGGGTGAAGAAAGGCTCGTCGCGCTTTTGCAGGAGAGCCTTGCAACGGCGCCGCGCGTTGGCGCAGCAAAACCCGCCGACTTCACCAAGGTCATTGTCGACACGACGGTGCAGCCGAAGGCGGTCGCCTTCCCGACCGATGCGCGGTTGATGCATCGTGCGCGCGAGCGGCTGGTGCGGCTCGCCAAGAAACATGGCGTCGGGCTGCGCCAATCCTATGTGCGCGTCGGCAAGTTCGCTTTGATCCAGCAGCAGCGCTATGCGCATGCCAAGCACTTCAAGCGGGCAAAGCGGGCGCTGAAGACGTTGAAGACCCAGCTCGGCCGCACCATCCGCGACATCGCCCGCAAGATCAAAGCCCACGCGCCGCTCGAAGACGCCTTCGCTAAGGAGCTGATGCTGGCGCGCCGGGTTCACGCGCAGAACAGGAACCTGCGCCGCATCAAAGGCACCCCGGCCGATGCCGATCTCCGCGTCTTCAGCCTGCATGCGCCAGAGGTCGAATGCATCGGCAAAGGCAAGGCGCACAAGCCTTACGAGTTCGGCGTGAAGGTCTCGGTCGCGACGACGCTCGCGCACTCGAAAGGCGGCCAATTTATCGTTCACGCCAAGGCTCTGCCCGGCAAACCCTATGACGGCCATACGCTTGCCACCGTCATTCCCGCCATCGAACGCATCGTCGGCGCCGCCCTTCAGCGCATTATCGCCGACGCCGGCTACAAAGGTCACAATGCGCCGCAGGAACACCGCTTCAAGGTCTATACCGCCGGCCAAAAGCGCCGCATGACCGATGCCATCAAGCGCGAGATGCGAAGACGCTCGGCCGTCGAGCCGGTCATCGGCCATGCCAAATCTGAACATCGCATGGGCCGCAATTATCTTGCCGGACAGGCCGGCGACGCGATCAACGCCGTGCTCGCCGCCGCTGGCTACAACTTCCGCCGCCTCTTGGCCTGGTTCAACCTTTTGTTGTCCGCAATCTGGATCGCCATCAGCCCCGCAAACGCCCCGGAAACACATTACGAAACCGCTTGGGACGCCTTCTTCACAGACGACCATTCATTATCTTGGCAAGGCCGAGGCGTCTCGTCGCATTTGCGCCGCGAATTCTAGCGCGTCGCGGCGGCGGCCTCATTGGCGCGGCGCAGGATCGAACGATCGACGCGCGAATAGAGCGTGTAGCGCGGATCGAAGATGAAGGTGAGAAACAGCTTCGTCAGCGATTTATGCGCCTTCAAATTGTCGTAGAATTCCGGCGCCATGCGCTTCAATTCGGGCAGCGCCCGCCACGGGATTTCGGGAAAGTCGTGGTGTTCGTTGTGGTAGCCGATGTTGAGCGCCACGATGTTGAGCGGCCCGTAATAATCGTAGGTTTCCTGCTGCGGATCGAAGGTGAAATGCTCCTGGATCCAGCGCGCGCCGAGCGGATGCAGGCCGACGGAAAACCAGAATGACGCGAAGAGATAGAAAAGCGCGTTCCAGCCGAAGAAATAGAGCATCGCGACATCATAGACGATGACGACGACCGTGTTGATGTAGGTCCACTTGCCCCAGATCGGCACCGTGCCCTTGAGCCGGCCGAGGCGGGAGAGCTGCCAGAAGGCAAATCCAAAGAGCCAGAACGCTTTGCCATACCAGCGATTGCCCGCGAGCTTCGCTTCAAGATGGCCGGGCAGGTCGGCGTCATACTCGTAGTCGCCAAGATGCGAATGATGTTTCTGGTGATAGCAGCGAAAGCCCATCGCGGTCGGGAAGGCATTCGGCAGGTCGGCCAGGATCGCCACCCATTTGTTGGCATCCGGCGTTTTGAAAATCGTGTTGTGAACCGCGTCGTGGATGACGACGAACATCGCGTGGTTGGCGAAGGCGCCGACAAAATAGGCAACGATCAAGATCAGCCACCAATAGCCGAGGCCGAGATGGCCGAGATAACCGGCAATCGCGGTCTGGCCGATGACAACGCCGAGCGTGATGAACGCGGTGAGCGGATCGGTGACGAAAAGTTCGGCGACCTCGGGGTGCGCGGCCAGAATGGCGCGCCGACGCTGCGGATGCGGCCGCATCGGCTCCGCGACGAGGAAATCGTGCGGGGGCTCGTTGCTCTCAGCCCCTGTATCTCGAACCGCTATATTCATGTGCGAAGCCTCGCTTATCGCGTCCCGAGTTCTCGCCCCCCAGCGAATTCATGTCTACCAGTAACCAGAAACCCTCGCCTTGCGAAGGTCTACGGTCAACTTTGGAAGCGAACCAATCGTCGAACGAAGGGTCCGATCCTCGTCTTTAGGCCGCGACCGCCTTGGGTGCCGCGGCCGCCGTCAGATCCTTGCCGTAGATGCGGTGGACTTTGTCGATCTCCGCGCCAGACATTTCGATCGGCTTGCGCATACCCATATTGTCCTCGAGCACCCAGCCGAATTCGCAATGCTCGATCGACGGATATTGTGCGGATCGGCGGCGGATTTCCTGGATGAAGGCAAGGATGACCGCACCGCCGATGGCCTTGCGCTGCAGGGCTTTGCGAACGCCAAAGAGCATCAGACGCGCGGTCTTGTATTGGTGGTTGCGAACGCGCGAAATCACCTTCGGCAAGCCGAACGGAAGCAGTTTGCCTTCAAAGTCTTCGGTGATCTCGTTCAAATTCGGCAAGACGACGGCGAAGGCCTGCGCAACGCCATCCAGCTCGACCATGAAGCCGCATTCGGGCGGCATTATATATTTCAGCGAGTCGGCCGAGGCCATGAATTCCTCGTAGGTGAACGGCACGAAGCCCCAGTTCTCGCTCCAGGCGTCGTTGAAAATATCGACAATCTGTACCGCTTCGGCCTTGATGTTTTTGAGGTCGATCGTGCGGATCTTCAGGCGATCGCGCCATTCAGGCCGGGAGACGATGCCGGCCCCTTGGTCCTTATCCTTGTCGGTGATCGCATAGCGATAGGAGATCAGGTCGCGGGCTTTCACGTAGCCGTGGCGTTCGAGCATCGCCGGCAAATAGGCCGGGTTCCAGGGCACGAAAATCATCGGCACGGCCGTATAGCCTTCGACAAGCATACCCACTTCGCCCCAGATGTATGGTGAGAAAGGTCCATGCACGATTCCAGCACCGCGATCGCGCAACCAGGTCTCCGCCGCTTCGAGCAGGGCGCCGAGTACAGCATCATCCTCGATCGTATCGAGACAGCCGAATTGCGCCGGCGAGGCGCCGAGCGGCACAAGCTCTTTGTAGATCTGTGCCTGAATGCGGCCTGCGATTTTGCCATCCTTATAGGCAAGCCACGCCTGCCAATCGACCGACTCGAAATGCGGATTGAACTTCGAGCCGTATAGGGCCCAACGCTCCACGTCGAGCTGCGCGGCAAAGCCCTTCATGCCCTTATAGATGAGCCGTTGGACTTTGCAGAACTCCAGGAAGCCGCCAAGCCCTTTGACGGGAACGATCTTGATTTCACTCATCCGATTTCCGTTGCCGACGCTCATCGAGACTTGAAGCGGCGCTGATGCGAATTCTCATCTCGAAGCGTTCATGCGACCGAAAAGTCTCACTTTTTCGGCACTGGCCTTCAGGGCGTGGCGCTAACAGGCTCGCCTTTGACCAACGCCTGGTTTTGCGGCCGGGCGAGGAGATTGATGACACCGCGGATATCTTCTTCGCGATGCGTAGCGGAGAGGAAAAAGCGCAGCCGCGGCTGATTTTTTGGCACGCCGATCTGGAAGATCGGCGGTACGTAATAGCCGTTCGCCATGAGATGTCGGGAGGCGGCGACGGTCTCAAGACCATCACTAAACAGGATCGGCATAACGCCGCGCCCAATCGCCGGGCCGGTATCGAGCCCGGCCTCATGCGCGAGCTCGAGGAACAGCTCCGCATTGTGGCGCAGTTTTTCGATACGCCAGGTTTCTTTCTGGACGATATCCAGCGCCGTCGAAGCCGCTGCCGAGATCACCGGCGAGATACCGACGCTGAAAACAAAGCCAGGCAGGGTATAGCGTAGCCATTCGGTGACCGGCTTCTTGCCGGCGATGAAGCCGCCGCAAGAGGCGAAGGTCTTCGAGAGCGTACCGACGATGAGATCGATCTGATTTGGATCGACACCGGTATGTTCGCAAAGGCCGCGACCGTCCTGGCCCAGAACGCCGATGGAATGTGCCTCATCGACCAGGAGCCAGCAATTATAGCGGTCCTTGATCTCGACGAGACGCGGCAAATCGACGATGTCGCCGTCCATGCTGTAAAGTGATTCGACTGCGATCAGCACATGGCGGTAGGAGCCACGCTTCTGCTCAAGCAGCGATTCCAGATGATCGAGATCGTTGTGCTGGAAGAAATGGCTCGTCGCGCTTGCGGCCTTGGCGCCGCTGATGATGCTGTTGTGGGACAGTTCGTCGAGAAAAATTGCATCATGCGTGTTCATCATATGTGAAATCGCCGTCACATTGGTCAGATAACCCGAAACCAGCGTGAGAACCGATTCGACGCCGAGGAAACTGGCGAGCTTGTCTTCCAAAACATGATGGGTCGAGCGTTGACCGCCGACGAGGCGCGAGGCGAGGGCGCCGACGCCCTGTTCCTCAAGCGCGTTGAGTGCGGCGGCCTTCACGGCCGGATGGCCGGAGACGCCGAGGTAATCGTAATTGGCGAAGCTGACAAAATTCCGCCCGTTCGCCTGAGCGTCGTGACGAGCCGTATCGGTCTCAACAAAAAACGGATTGTATTGTTCGAGGTAGGCTTTGCCGGCGAGCCCGAAGCGTCTGTTCGCATAGTCTGCGAGACTTTTTATGCGATGTGCCAAGTCAGATTGTCCATATGTTCGAGCCTAGCCTTGCGAGAATCGACAAGGCGGACCGGGCCTTCTATGTCCCTGGAGCCATAACATTCCCGACGGCGGCCAGCAAAAAACGCGAACAATCGGCCGTGGGCGGCGTCGGGCTATAGAGCCCGCAATTAGCTCAACGTCTTTAGAAGCACAAGCTTAGGATGATAAGTCAAATAGGGTTACAAAGCGTAACAAAAGCAGCGCACAAAGCAGAAAAGGGCCTCGCGCGTGGCAAGTGACACGATTCTCGTCGAAACCCATGAGAAGGTTGGGCTGATTCGGCTCAACCGCCCTCAGGCGCTGAACGCCATCAACGCCGAACTGATGGTGGCGCTCAACGAGGCGCTCGATGCCTTGGAGGCTGACGCCGGAATTTCCGCGATCGTACTGACGGGCTCCGCCAAGGCCTTCGCGGCTGGCGCCGACATCAAGGAAATGCAGCACAAGACCTATGCCGAGGCGTTGATCCCGGATTTCATCGCCAATTGGCAGAGGCTGTCGCGGGTGCGCAAGCCGACAATTGCGGCGGTTGCAGGCTTTGCGCTCGGCGGCGGCTGCGAAATCGCCCTGATGTGTGACTTCATCATCGCCGCCGACAATGCCAAATTCGGCCAGCCGGAAATCAAACTCGGGATCATGCCCGGTGGCGGCGGGTCGCAGCGCCTGACGCGGGCGATCGGCAAGGCCAGGGCGATCGAACTTTGCCTGACGGGCCGAATGATCGACGCTGAGGAGGCCGAGCGGGTGGGGCTCGTCGCCCGGATCGTGCCAGCAGATCAACTGGAGGCCGAAGCCTTGAAGACGGCGGCCACCATCGCGGAACATTCGTTGCCGGCTCTGCTGCTGACGAAAGAGGCGATCAATCGCGTCGCCGAATCGAGCTTGGCCGAGGGGCTGCTCTTCGAGCGGCGCGCCTTTCAGTCGCTTTTCGCCACGCATGATCAGAAAGAGGGGATGGCGGCTTTTGTCGAGAAGCGGCCGGCCAAGTTCGAAAATCGCTGATTTATCTGGTGCTTTTGGGCCGGTCTTGCCGCGGCAAAGCGTTTAAGGCGCGGTGTGAAAAAACTCGCGGGCGCGTTGACGGCCAGCGCGAGCGCAATTATAACCTGCCGCTTCGAGTTTGCGCATCCGCCGATGCGGCCCTTTACGGTTGCCTTCGGCCGAGCCTTTCCAGGACATTTCTATCTATGGCGAATACTTCGTCGGCCAAAAAGGCCGTCCGTAAAATTGAGCATCGCACGACGGTCAACCGTTCCCGCCGTTCGCGCATGCGCACCTACGTCCGCAAGGTCGAGGAAGCGATTGCCGCCGGCAATCACGAAGCCGCCGCCGAGGCGCTGAAGGCCGCTGAGCCGGTGATCGTCCGCGCTGCCCAGAACGGCATCATTCACCGGAACACAGCCTCCCGCAAAGTCTCGCGGCTGACGCACAGTATTCGGGCGCTGGCAAAGGCATAATCCCGAAAAGTCGCAGACTTTTCGGATGAGCTTATGCGTTTAAAAGAGCCTCAGCGCGCCAGCCCGTATGCGTAATCCAGCCACGCGGTGAGCTGTGTGAGATCGCGTGCTTCGATCGTCGGTCCGCACCAGATGCGCAGGCCCGGCGGCGATTGCCGGTAGGCGCCGATATCATAGGCGACACCGGCTTCTTCGAGAATTTCCAGCATTTCTTCGACCAGAGCATGCTGCTCCGGGGCGGGCAGTCGCGCCACCTCGGGCTCGGCTAAGGTTAGGCATAGGCTCGTGTTCGAGCGGGTTACCGCGTCCTTGGCGAGGAAGTCGATCCAGTCCGTCGTTTCGACCCAAGCGCCGAGCGTGCGCGCATTGGCGTTGGCGCGGGCAATCAGGGCGTCGAGGCCGCCGACCGATTCCGCCCAAGCCAACGCGTCGAGATAATCTTCGACGCAAAGCAGCGACGGCGTATTGATCGTCCAGCCCTTGAACAGGGCCTCGTCGAGGCGGCCGTGCGCGTCGACCAGACGGAAAATTTTCGGAATCGGCCATTGTGGGCGGTAGCTCTCGAGCCGCGCGACGGCGCGCGGGCTGAGAACCAGCATTCCATGCGCCGCTTCGCTGCCGAGCGCCTTCTGCCAGGAGAAGGTGACGACATCCAGCTTCGGCCAATCGAGCTCCTGCGCGAAAACGGCGGAGGTCGCGTCGCAAATCGTCAGCCCTTGGCGGTCGGCGGCAATCCAGTTCGCGTCCGGCACACGCACGCCGGTGCTGGTGCCGTTCCATGTAAAGACAATGTCGCGGGCGGAATCGGTCTTGGCGAGATCGACGATCTTCCCGGGCGGGGCGCGGAAGGTGCGCAGATCTGCGAGTTTCAGCGACTCGGCATCATGTACCCAGCTTTCGCCGAAAGCATCCCACGCCAGCACATCCACCCCGCGCGCGCCCAGGAGCGACCACAGGGCCATTTCGATCGCGCCGGTATCGGAGGCTGGCACGATAGCAATCCGATAATCCGCCGGAACGCTGAGCACGGCACGCGTGCGATCAATCGCTTCCTGCAGCTTCGCCTGGCCGGCGGGGCTGCGGTGCGAACGCCCGAGCAGCGCCTCCCTGAAAATCTCAGGCGTCCAGCCGGGCCGTTTGGGGCAGGGACCGGAGGAGAAGAAGGGCTGGGCGGGCTTGGTGCGCGGTTGGGGAGGCGCGAGGGTCATGCCTTGTTTTGCGGCCAGAAGCGGGAAAGTGCAACTGGCCGCTTCAAGATGAGTGATCTTAATCGACGATGTACCGAACGCCGAGGCGGACTTCCTGCGAACTTAGGTTCTTGTTGAACAGTGAATCCGAAAGGGACCTAAACGACATCGAGCCGAAATTCACGTAGCGGTAGCCGATGTCGAGCTTGAGATTCTGCGATATGTCGTAAGAGAAGCCAGCCATCAATGCGAAAGCGAAATTCCATTTGGATGACGAGGTGGAATAATTGGGATGTTGCGCCCCAGGAGTGAAAGTCGGTTGTGGGTTAAGTCGAACACCCTGGTTGTTATAATAGACCAGCGGTACTGGCGACGGGTTTGGAAACGTTAAAGTGGCATTGTAGGGAGCGCCTCCCTGAGTATTGTCAACAACGTTGAGACTTTGCTGCGCATTGAGATAGGCTGTGCCGATACCACCGCCGATATACGGTGTTACGCCCCAATAATTCCCAAGATCAACGTAGCCGTTGGCAAGAAATAGATTTTTTTGCAGCGAGGTATGTTCGTTGTAGCCGCAGGAATCATAAACCGGAATGATTCCTTTTGGGGGTTCGATCTGCGAGCCGTCTGGGTTGAAGCCGCTGAAGTAAGGATCAAGGGCAACCGCGCAATTTCCTGCCGTGGAACCGCCCATGGGCTGGCTGCCGTAATAAGTATATGTCGCGTCCGTCCGGAACCATTGGTTGAACTGATAGCCAGCGCCGAGTTCGGCCGACCAATTAAGCTGTTGCGTGAACGAGATGTTGGACGGATCCGAAAGCAAGTTAGCTGTGTCCTGCACAGCCCCGCCGACGCTGCCGCGAATGTACCAGCCGGTGCCGAATTCGACGGGCTGCGTCGGCGCGTCCGCTTGTTGATCGTCCTGTTGACCGCCGAAGAACGATCCGAGATCGGCAGCTTCGGCTTGAGAAGCAGCGCCGATTGCAGCCGCAGCCGTCAACGCAAAGCTGCAAAAAATAGAGGCGCGATTCGACATCGCTTGTGTTCCTTTCGGCTCCCAATTGAAAGGAAGTCTGAAGGATATTTCTTAAGTCCCGCTTAACTATAAAAAATAACGCATCGAAAACCATAAACCGGTCCGCGTTTCCGTCGCGGCAAACACAAAAAAGCGGGCCAGAGGCCCGCTTTTCTTTTCGAGGAATCTTTCCGCTCAGTATTTTGTGACGAGCGGCGGAGGCGGGGGCGGTACGTCGGCGAAAATGTAGCGCAAGCCGACGCGAACTTCGTTCGCAGTCAAATGGAAGCTCTGGGTTTCAGGCGTCCCGCATCCGCCGTCGCAAACGATGCCGCCGCTCGTCAGAGTGCCCATGTCCAGATAGCGGTAGCCGACTTCGAACTTCCAGTTTGGCGAGATGTTGTAGTCGATACCGGCCATCGCAGCCCAGGCCAATCGGGCCATGCCGACGTCCGGCGCAGTGCCGAAGGATGTTGGCGTGGAGAATGGGCCGAAGCCTCTATCCGTCAGCCCGTGGAACTGATGAAACGCCACACCGACGCCGCCGCCGACGAAAGGCGTGAAGCCATACCAGGTGCCGACGTCGAAATAAGCGTTCGCGAGAATATCCTCGCTCTGGATGGAAGCGTTGTAGGCATCGCCGCCAAAAACACCGCCGCCATCGTTGAAGCTTTCCACGTTGGAATAATGCGTCGGCGTCCGATATTCCGCGGTCACGTCGGCGCGGAACCAATTGTTGACCTGGTAGCCGACGCCGCCGCCGAAGCTTGCCTGCCCATCAATGCCCGCGCCGGTGTCGGCGAAGCCGGGCGTGGTGCTGGCGAGGTTTGACCTGACACTGCTGAGTTGGTCGAAACCGTAGCCCACGTCGCCGCGCAGATACCAGCCACCACCAACAGGAGGCGGCGGCGGTGCCTCGACGGGCGGCGGCGGCGGTAAATCAAGATCAGCCGCGTGGGCGGCGTTTACTGCGCCGATCGCCACGGCGCCGGCAATGATGACGACTCTAAAGCTGGCCATAACGATCAGTCCCCTCAAAGGGGCGCGAGCGGTCATGCCCGCGCCGGTCCAGTGGAAGGAAAGATGCCGCAAACAGCTTAAAAGGGTCTTAACCCTAACGCTTAACGTTAATGGCCCGTAAGATCAGTAGTTTGCGTATGATGCGGCCCGCAACTTTACGGGGGCGTACACCTAGGCCGCGACGGCGCTCAGCGCGTCGCAGACATCATCGACGATTTTCTCGACAAGGTCGCGGTCGTCGCCTTCGCCCATGACGCGGATGACCGGCTCCGTGCCGGATGGCCGGATGACCAGCCTGCCGTTCGCGCCGAGCATCCGGCGCCCGGTTTCGATGGCGCGGGAAACGCGCTCTTCCTCAAGCGGCTGGCCGGTGCGGAAGCGGACGTTCTTGAGCACTTGCGGCACGGGCTCGAATCGATGGCAGACCTCGCTCACCGGCTTTTCGCGCCGCTTGACGATCGAGAGCAATTGCAGCGCCGCGACCAGACCGTCGCCCGTGGTGCAGTAATCTTTCAGGATAATGTGGCCCGATTGTTCGCCGCCGAGGTTATAGCCATGCTCGCGCATATGTTCGAGCACGTAACGGTCGCCGACAGCAGTGCGGGCGAGGGCGAGACCGATGCTCGAAAGATAGCGCTCGAAGCCGAGATTCGACATCAGCGTGGCGACAATGCCGGGCCGCGACAGGCGCCCGTCCTGCTGCCAGCTTTCGGCGATCGCCGCCATCAATTGGTCGCCATCGACGACCTTGCCGCGCTCATCGATGACGATGACCCGATCCGCGTCGCCGTCCAGCGCGATGCCGATATCGGCGCGCATTTCGCGCACCTTGGCGGCGAGCGCTTTAGGCGCGGTCGAGCCGACATCGCGGTTGATGTTGAAGCCGTCCGGACTGTCGCCGATAGTGAAGACCTCGGCGCCGAGTTCCCAGAGCGCCTCGGGCGCGACCTTATAGGCGGCGCCATTGGCGCAATCGACGACGATGCGCAGCCCTTCAAGCGATGTATTTCCAACGAGGGTGCGCTTGGCGAATTCGATGTAGCGGGCGCGGTCGCCCTCGACGCGCATGGCGCGACCCAGATCGCCGGGTTTGGACAGTTTCAACGGCTGCTCGCCGTCGAGGATGGCTTCGATCCGCGCCTCGACCTCGTCGGAGAGCTTATAGCCGTCCGGGCCGAACAATTTGATCCCGTTGTCCTCGAACGGATTGTGCGAGGCGGAAATCATCACCCCGACATCGGCGCGCATCGAATGCGTGAGCATCGCGACGGCGGGCGTGGGCATCGGCCCGAGCAGCAACACATCGACGCCGACGGAGGTGAAGCCGGCGACCATGGCTGTCTCGATCATATAGCCGGAGAGCCGTGTGTCCTTGCCGATCACGGCGCGGTGGCGGTGGTCGCCGCGCTGAAACAGGATGCCCGTGGCCTGCGCCACCTTCATCGCCAGTTCGGGCGTGATAACCTTATTGGCTAGGCCGCGAATTCCATCGGTCCCGAAATGCTTTCCCAAGCCCTGGTGCTCCTGCGTACACTGGATTATCGAGCCGGCGGCGCGGCGAAAACGGCCTCAAGGGCTCTAGGGATACTATCCCAATCTCAAACCAACACCCAATGCTAAGCCAAATCAGTTCGGCGTTACAAATTCACGAGAGGGAAGTCGCGGGCCTTTCCCGGTGAATTTCTTCTCGAAAACCTAACTTTGGTCGAAGTGTGCCTTATGATGTGGTTGGGTAATCTGGATTTTTTTAGCATGACTCGATTGAACGCATATGTGACGGCACTGACGCTGGCCGGATTTATGATCCTGAGCGCAACCTCGCTGAGCTTCGCGCAAAACTACGGCGCACCGCCGGACAATGTCGGCGGTGGCGGCGATTCGCAGGGCAATGGCGGCTCTTATACGCCGGACGCGAGCGGCGGCAGCCCCGACGCAAGCCTGATCGTCCGCGTCGAACGGCTTGAGGATCAGATCCGGCAGATGACGGGCCAAATCCAGCAGATGCAGTTCGAGAACCACCAGCTTCAAGATCAGCTGAAGAAATTCGAGCAAGACGTTGATTTCCGCCTCCAGGACAGCCGTGGCGGCCACCTCCAGCGTCACAGTGAAATGACGCCGGCCTCACCGCCGGCGGCGGTGACGGATGCGGACAGCGGATCTGCTTCTTCCAACGCCACGGCGGACCCGGCTGATTCGGCGGATGCGGGCGCGTCGGCCGATACGCCGGCGCGGCATGGGCGCGGCGACGATGTCTTCGACCCCGCAGCCGACCCGAATGCGCCGGGCGCGCCGAAGCCGCTCGGCGCGGGGGAAAGCGCGCCACCGCCGCCGACTGCTGATAATGCCGGCGGCGCGGCCAACAGCGATCCGAACGCGCCGCTCAACCTTCAAAGCGCCTATACGCCCCCCGCGCCCAGCGTGCCCGCTGGCGGCGTTTCAACGCCCGCCGACACCCACCTCGCCAGCACGCAGCCGGAGCCGGCTTCGCCGCGCCAGGAATTCGACGCGGCGCTCGGCTATTTCAAGCAGAAGGATTACGACAACGCCGAGCGTGGCTTTCAGTCGTTCCTCGACAAAAATCCCAAGACCCGCCTGACGGCCGAGGCGATGTATTTTCTCGGCGAATCCTATTCGGCGCGGGGCCGCGCGCGAGAGGCGGCTGAGCAGTTCCTCAAGATTTCGACGAATTACGCGGATTCGGCGCGGGCGCCACAGGCAATGCTCCGGCTCGGTGAATCTTTGCACACCTTGGGCGCCAAGGAGCAGGCTTGCGCCACCTTCAGCGAAGTGCCGCACAAATATCCGAACGCCTCGGCGGCGGTGAAAGCGGCCGCGGAGCGCGAGGCCAAGCGCAGCCAGTGCGGCGCTTGAGCGGGGAACTAGCGCCCACGGAGCCTCTCAGCGGCGCGAGCCTCGTGTCCCTTTTTGCGGCACTTGCCGGACGACGCGCCTTGCTCGCGGTGTCCGGCGGTCCGGATTCCATCGCGCTGATGCGGCTTGCCGCGCAATGGCAGGGGCAGGGCGCACCCGCTGGAACAAGCTTTTTCGTCGCCACTGTCGATCATGGTCTGCGTAGCGAATCACGGGCGGAGGCTGAAACGGTCGGCCGCTGGGCGCAGTCGGTCGGCCTGGCGCATCAAACCCTCATTTGGCAGGGAGCAAAGCCCCGCACACGTGTCCAGGAGCGGGCCCGCGCGGCGCGTTATGCGCTGCTGCGTGCGCATGCCCAGTCGCTCGGCGCGGATTATTTGCTGACAGGACATCACGCTGATGATCAGGCGGAAACGATTCTGTTTCGGCTGATGCGGGGCAGCGGCATTGGCGGCCTTGCCGGCATGCAAAGCATGACAGAACAGGATGGCGTCGTCCTCTACCGGCCGTTGCTTGGTGTGCCGAAAAAGCTGCTGATCGATTATTGCAACGCGTGCAATCAACCCTATTTTCGCGATCCATCAAATGAGAATTTGGCTTTTGCACGTACGAGGTTACGAGAAATTCTTCCACTTCTCGATGAAGCGGGTCTGGATGCCGCAGGTTTGGCCCGTCTCGGGCGCCGCACGGCGCGAGCCGAGCGTGCTTTAGCTGCTCAAGCCGATCTCGCGCGGGCAACGCTCAAACGGACGTCAGCTCCGGATATTGTCCATATTTCCGCCGCGAGCTTGCGCGATCTGCCGGAAGAGATTTTGCTGCGTGTCGTTGGAGTCGAAATCGCGGCTCTCGGCAGTAAGCCACCGCGTCTCGAACGGCTCGAAAGTTTGGCGCAAGACCTGTGTGCAGCATTGCAATTACGTAAGGTCTGGCATCGTACGCTCGGCGGGGTGAAATTATCGCTTGATGGAGAGGGGTTGACCCTTCAACGCGAGGCGCTTCGGCGGCGCGGCGGGGTCAGTGCCTCCGCTCATCTGGCGTCACATGACCCTGCTTTTCCGAGGGGCAATGCGGTATCTTAAGTTCCCTTGGCAAGCCTTCCGGCCGCGCCTACATTACATCAACGCGCTCCGAGAGGAGTGCCTCCTTTAACGGGCTTGTCTCAGAGGTCGGAGCCAGCCTGTCGCGAGTAGAATATGCATCCGAATTTCAGGAATTTTGCACTCTGGGTCATCATCTTTCTGCTCGTCGTCGCGCTCGTGATGTTGTTCTACAACCCGAGCCAACGAACGGCTGCGCAGGACAGTATCAGCTTCAGTGAGTTCTTGAGCGACGTCCAGGGCGGTCAGGTCCGCGAGGTGACGATCGTTGGCAACGAAGTGTCCGGCCATCTCAAGAACGACAAGGCGTTCGAGACCTATACGCCGAACGACCCCTCGCTGGTGCAAAGCCTCGTCAAGAACGGCGTGACGATCAACGCCAAGCCGCCGTCCGACGGCAATAGCTGGCTTTTGACCCTGCTGATCAACGGCCTGCCGATCCTAGCTTTCGTCGGCATGTGGATTTTCGTCACCCGGCAGATGCAGGGCGCGGGCGGTAAAGCGCTCGGCTTCGGTAAATCAAAGGCGAAGCTGCTGACCGAAGCCCACGGGCGCATCACCTTTGAGGATGTTGCTGGCGTCGATGAGGCCAAGGAAGATCTGCAGGAGATCGTCGAATTTCTGCGCGATCCGCAAAAATTCCAGCGGCTCGGCGGCCGGATTCCGCGTGGTGTGTTGCTCGTCGGGCCCCCCGGCACGGGTAAGACGCTGCTTGCCCGCGCCATCGCCGGCGAAGCCAACGTGCCGTTTTTCACGATCTCGGGCTCTGACTTCGTCGAAATGTTCGTCGGCGTCGGCGCGAGCCGCGTGCGCGACATGTTCGAGCAGGCGAAGAAGAATGCGCCCTGCATCATCTTCATCGATGAAATCGATGCGGTCGGTCGCCATCGCGGCGCTGGCCTCGGCGGCGGCAACGACGAGCGCGAGCAGACGCTGAACCAGTTGCTCGTCGAGATGGACGGCTTCGACGCCAACGAGGGCATCATCCTCATTGCCGCGACGAACCGGCCGGACGTGCTCGATCCGGCGCTGCTGCGCCCGGGCCGTTTCGACCGCCAGATCGTCGTCCCGAACCCGGACGTCATTGGCCGCGAGCGCATCCTGAAGGTGCATGTCCGCAAAGTGCCGCTGTCGCCTGATGTCGATCTCAAGACCGTCGCGCGCGGCACGCCGGGCTTCTCGGGCGCTGATCTGATGAATCTCGTCAACGAGGCGGCGCTGCTTGCGGCGCGGCGCGGCAAACGCATTGTGATGATGAGCGAGTTCGAGGACGCCAAAGACAAGATCATGATGGGTGCGGAGCGCCGCACTTTGGTCATGACGGAACAGGAGAAAATCCTGACCGCCTATCACGAAGGTGGCCACGCGATTGTCGCGCTCAATGTGCCGGCGACCGACCCGGTCCACAAGGCGACGATCATACCGCGCGGCCGTGCGCTTGGCATGGTCATGCAGCTTCCCGAACGCGACAAGCTGTCGATGAGCTACGAGCAGATGACGTCGCGTCTTGCGGTGCTGATGGGTGGACGCGTCTCCGAGGAGATCATCTTCGGCAAGGACAAGGTCACGTCCGGCGCCCAGTCGGACATCGAGCAGGCGACGAAACTCGCCCGGGCGATGGTCACGCGCTGGGGCTTCTCCGACCAACTCGGCACCGTGATGTACGGCGAGAACCAGGAAGAAGTCTTCCTCGGCTATTCGATGGGCAAGCAGAACAACATCTCCGAATCGACCTCGCAAAAGATCGATGCGGAAGTGCGCCGCCTCGTCGAAAGCGGTCTCGCGGATGCGACCCGCATTATCACCGAGAAGCGTCAGGATCTTGAGACCCTGGCCAAGGGCCTTTTGGAATACGAGACGCTGACCGGCGAAGAGATCTACGGTCTCTTGCGTGGCGAAAAGCCGATCCGCGATGCAGGCGACGAACCGCCGCCGGCACCGGCGCCGCGTCCTTCGCCTGTCCCGGCGAGCGGGCGGCAGCCGAAGGCTGGGCCTGAGACCGGCGGTCTGGAGCCGCAGCCGCAGACATAAAGAGTTCTGCTTCGCTATAAAATCCAAGTGCGGCGCTAACGGCGCCGCACTTTTTTTGAGCTGTCGCGACCTTTTGCGTTCGCGCTTAGTCTGGCCTTCCGTAAGCGGTGCAAATCCCCGGAGGCTCGGACGATGCTGGGTTTACATTTTAATCTTGCGACCGCGGCGGGCGTCGTTCTCGCGACGGCGGCAACGGACGCGGTCTATGTCATGTTCACGTCGGCCGTCAGCGCGGGGCACCGCTTTTCGGCGGCGAGTTGGAGCAGCTTTTGGTATCTGCTCTCGTCTTACGCTGTCATCAATTACACAGAGAACTGGATTTACGTGTGCTTCGCCGCTGCTGGTTCATGGGTCGGCGCATTCTTTTCTCTGACTTTCTTGCGTGCGATTCCCTCACGTCCGCCCGCGGGTGCGCCCCCAGAATAAACGACGAGCCAAGCGAAGAGTGTTGGCGTTGACGAGCCTGTCCGGGCGGAGCGCCTTGCCTAGCGAGCGTCAAAACAAAAGGCCGGTCTGTGTGACCGGCCTTTTCGTAACTTGGAACCGCCTATTAGGCTTACGACTGACCCGGGTTCAGGTCGGTCACGACGCGGCGGTTTTGCGACCAGCAGGAAATGTCGTTGCAAACCGCGACAGGGCGTTCCTTGCCGTAGCTGATCGTGCGAATGCGCTCGCCCGAAATGCCACGTGCGGTCAGATATTCCTTGACGCGTTCGGCACGCCGCGCACCCAGCGCGAAGTTATATTCGCGCGTGCCGCGCTCGTCCGCATGTCCTTCGACAACGAAATTGTAGCGACCGTATTGCTGCAACCAGGTGGCCTGCTTGTCGAGCGTCGCTTGCGCGGTTGGCGTCAGCTCGGTCGAATCTGTTTCAAAGAAAACGCGGTCGCCGACATTCTGGCTGAAATCCTGCGGCGAACCAGGCGTCGCAGTGCCATAGCCGCCAGCGAGACTGTCAGCCCCGGGATTTTTGGCGCAGGCCGCCATGGCGAGGGCAGCGCCTAAAGCTACGGCAAGCTTGAAAGCTCCCGTGCGCGGGTGAAGGCTCATGACAAAACTCCTTTCATGGCACTCGATCCGATAGTCCTACCGGGCGATGGTTAAACGAAGGTTCCGTCAACCTTTATGAGACCTTCTTGAAAAGCGTTGCATTTGGGCCATCGGCTAAGATGGTTAAGTTGGCCTTGATGGCAGTAATACGGCCAGCGGCCCGCTTTGGAGCACTTGAGAACTTTCCGCTCCGAAGCGTGCTCAAAAAGCATCATTTCGCGATTGCGGTGACGCTTTCGGTGCGGAAGGGATGGGGGGCGTAGACGCCCAGAATTTTGAATTCCTTGCAGAAGAATGCCAGTTCCTCGAAGGCCCGCGCGAGCGCGGGATCGTCGGGATGGCCGTCGACATCGGCGAGAAATTGAGTCGCGGTGAATTCGCCGTCGACCATATAGCTTTCGAGCTTTGTCATATTGACGCCGTTGGTGGCGAAACCGCCGAGCGCCTTATAAAGCGCTGCCGGGACGTTCCGGACGCGGAAGACGAACGTCGTGACGGTCGCAACAGTGCCGCGTTCAGGCCAATGCGGCGCGCGCGCCAGAATGACGAACCGCGTCGTATTATGCTTCTCGTCCTCCACGTCAGCCGCGAGGAGATCGAGCCCATAGATCTCCGCGGCCAAAGCTGGCGCGAGCGCGGCCTTCGTCGAGTCGCCCCATTCGGCGATCTCCTTGGCTGAGCCTGCGGTGTCGCCGCTGATATGGGCGACAAGGTTCAGCTTACGGATGATCTTCCGGCATTGGCCGAGCGCGTGGACGTGGCTATAGACCGATTTGAGACCATCGATCTTCGCGCCCTTGATCCCTAGCAATTGGAAATGCACCGGCAGGAAATATTCGCCGACGATATAAAGCCCCGCTGTGGGCAAAAGCGCATGGATATCGGCGACGCGCCCCGCCAGCGAATTCTCGATCGGGATCATCGCATAATCGGCGGAGCCATCGGAGACCGCCGTAAGCGCATCCTCGAATGTGGCGCGGGGCAGGGGCTCGAAATCCGGATAGACGGCGCGGCAGGCGATATCGGAATTGGCGCCGGGCTCGCCCTGATAAGCGATTTTTCTGTTCGTCATCTCTCGTCTCAGAAGCGCGCGTCCGCGGAGGACGCTTTCGCAGCCTCGGCGCTCGGAAGGACCGCCGTTTGGATAAGGTCCCAGATTTACTGGCGAAGCCTTTACCCGCAGGAAAATTATTATTGGCCGCCTTATACGGGTTGCCAAGGCTGCGGCAAAGCGACTAATCAACGGTCGCTAATATGATCGCCGTCAATGCCGGCTCTGCGGGGGAGTTCGTAAGGCCATGAATTCTTTTGAGTTCAATAAGATCGCAGGGGGCGTTCTCGGCACGCTTCTTTTTGCTCAGGTCGTTTATCTGGCGTCGAGCGCGCTATTCTCGCATCCGGCTCCGCCCAAGCCAGCCGAATCGGCTGCGACCGACGCTGGGAAGCCCGCGGCGGCGCCAGCGCCAGCGCCGGCCGAACTTCTCGCCGCCTACATCGGCAAGGCCGACGTCAAGAAGGGTGAGGACGATTCCAAGCCCTGTCAGATCTGCCACAATTTCGCGAAGGGCGGCGGGATCATCCTCGGGCCGCCGCTCTATGGCGTTGTCGGGCGCGCGCGCGCCTCTTTCGCGGGCTTCCAGTATTCGGATGCGATGAAGGCCAAGGGTGGCACCTGGACGCCGCAAGACATTTTTATCTTCATCAAGGATCCGCAGGCGTTTGTGCCGGGCACGAAGATGACCTTCTCCGGCGAGCCCTCGCCTGAGAAGCGCGCCGACATCGTCGCTTATCTCGACACGTTGTCGGACCATCCGGTGCCGCTGCCAGCACCCGCCGCGCATTAAAAGGTCCTGGCTAAAGCTCCATGAAGACCGGCCGCGCTTGCGCGGCCGTTTTGTTATCGCGGACGGTCTCGTGTTGCGCTGCCGGGTTAAAAAGCGACATAATCCTCGGACAGTCTGACCGCATCTCGCAAAGCGTCAGAGAGGCTTTTTTGACATCGCAGCAACGTTTGGTCGTTTCCCGCCGCTCCGTTCTACAACTTTGCTCCGGCCTTATCGGCGCCAGCATTCCATTCAGGTCCATCCCGGTTCTGGCCGATGCGCCGGCCAGTGGCGGCGAAACGCATGGATTGTCGATCTTCGGCGATCTAGCATTGCCAAAAGATTTTAAGTCCTTCGCTTACGTCAATCCGCAGGCGCCGAAGGGCGGCCAGCTCGCCTTGCAGCCGAGCGGCGGCGGCGCCAACGTTAGCCCGACGACGTTCAATTCCTTCAATGATTATATTTTAAAGGGGGATGGCGCGGCCGGCATGGGCGCGATCTTCGACTCGCTGATGGCAGGCAATAGCGACGAACCGGACGCACTTTACGGCCTTGTCGCCGAAAAGGTCTGGGTCTCCACCGACAAGCTGACTTATCGATTTTTCCTGCGCAAGCAGGCGCGCTTCCATGACGGAACGCCACTGACGGCGCATGATGTCGTCTTCTCGCTCAATATCCTCAAGACGCAAGGCCATCCGGCGATCTCGCAATCCCTGCGCGATCTCGAAAGTGCGGTCGCCGAAGCCGATGACGTCGTACGCGTGTCATTGCGCAAGGGCCACGGCCGCGAAGCGGCGATGATCATCGCCGGCCAGCCGATTTTTTCCGCCGCCTATTACGGCAAGAATGCATTCAACGAGACGACGCTTCAGCCGCCGCTTGGCTCCGGTCCTTATAAGGTCGGCGCTTTCGATGCGGGCCATTTCATCGTCTTCGAGCGCGTCGCCGATTATTGGGGCAAGGACCTGCCGGTCAATGTTGGGCAGAACAATTTCGATCGCATCCGCTACGAGTATTTTGCGGATCGCAAAGTCGCCTTTGAGGCCTTCAAGGCCGGTGTTTTCACGTTCCGCGAGGAATTCACCTCTGCCGTCTGGGCGACGCAATACGGCTTTGCCGCGGCCAACGATGGCCGTGTGAAACGCGAGACATTGCCGGATCAATTGCCGCTGGGAACGCAGGCATGGTTCCTCAATATCCGCCGCGACAAGTTCAAGGACATCCGAATTCGCGAAGCGCTTGAGCAGTGTTTCGACTTCGAATGGACAAACCGCAACATCATGTACGGGCTTTATCATCGTACGACGTCCTATTTTCAGAACTCGCCGATGATGGCGACCGGCACGCCTTCGCCGGAAGAACTCGCCATTCTCGCGCCCTTCAAGGCCAAATTGCCGGCGGCCGTCTTCGGCGAGGTGCCGGTGCCGCCCGTCTCGGACGGCTCTGGTCAGGATCGCGCGCTGTTGCGCAAAGCAAACGATCTCCTCATCGCCGCGGGTTGCAAACGCGACGGCGACAATCTACTGCTGCCTGATGGCAAACCTTTTGAAATCGAGTTTCTCGATTTCGATAACGCGCTCGAACCGCACACCGCGCCCTTTATCCGCAATCTCAATTTGCTCGGTATCACGGCGCGCTTTCGCGTCGTCGATCCGGCACAATTCAAAGAGCGGACGGATAATTTCGATTACGACATCATCACCTCGCGCTTCGGTCTCGGACTGACGCCAGGGGAGGCGATGCGCGCCTATTTCAGCTCGCATACAGCTAATGTGCCGGGCTCCTATAATATTTCTGGCATTGCGGATCCCGTCATCGACGCCCTGATCGAAGAGGCGCTGGTCGTCGATACGCGTGAGAAGCTCACCTACATCTGCCGCTCGATCGATCGCATTCTTCGTGTCGGGCATTATTGGGTACCGATGTGGAACAAGCCCAATCATCTTGTCGCCTATTGGGACCTGTTCTCTCGGCCCCAACGCAGCGCGAAATACGATATCGGCGTCGTCTCGACCTGGTGGTACGACACAGCCAAGGCCGCGCGCGTTCATCTGCCCGGGCAGTGATATGCTCGCCTATCTCGTCCGCCGCATCCTTTTGATGATCCCGACGGTCTTCGGCATCCTGCTTATCTCGTTCGTGATCGTACAATTCGCGCCGGGTGGCCCGGTCGAGCGCATCCTGGCGCAATTGCAAGGGCTCGAGACCAACGCGACAGCGAATTTCACCGGCGGTGATACTCGCGCGGGCGGCGGCGGCTCAGCGGAGTTTGGCTCGCGCTATCGTGGTGCGCAGGGGCTTGACCCGAAATTCATCGCTGAACTCAACAAGCAATTCGGCTTCGACAAGCCGGCGCCGGAACGTTTCTGGATCATGCTGAAGGACTATCTGCGCTTCGATTTCGGCAAATCCTATTTCCGCGACACGTCGGTGCTCGAATTGATCAAGGAGAAGCTGCCAGTCTCGATTTCGCTCGGGATCTGGATGACGCTCATCTCCTATCTCATTTCGATCCCGCTCGGCATTGCCAAGGCGGTGCGCGACGGCTCGCGTTTCGATGTTTGGACATCGAGCGTCATTATCGTCGGCTATGCGATCCCGAGTTTCCTTTTCGCGATCTTCTTGATCGTGCTCTTCTGCGGCGGCTCGTTCTGGCAGATTTTCCCGCTGCGCGGCCTGACGTCGGAGAATTTCGATACGCTGTCGCTGTTCGGCAAGATCAAGGATTACTTCTGGCACATCACCCTGCCGGTGACGGCGCTGACATTGAGCGGCTTCGCGACGATCACCTTCCTCACCAAAAATTCCTTCCTCGATGAAATCCGCAAGCAATACGTGCTCACCGCGCGGATGAAGGGTTTGAGTGAACGGCGTGTGCTCTACGGGCATGTGTTTCGCAATGCGATGATGATTGTCATCGCCGGATTTCCGGGCGCATTCATTAACGCGTTCTTTGGCGGCGCACTGCTGATCGAGACGATTTTCTCGCTCGATGGCCTCGGGCTGCTTTCCTATGAGTCGGTCATCAACCGCGATTACCCGGTAGTCTTCGCCAATGTCTATATTTTCGCCTTGCTCGGTCTCGTGGTGAATTTGATCGCTGACCTGACTTATACCTGGATCGATCCGCGCATCGATTTCGAGACGCGGGAGGTCTAGCGATGAGCGCGCCCGCGTCGATCGCCGCCACGAAGGGCGAATTTGGCCGCGCGCCGCCGCTAAGTTCAAGCGGGTTGATCCGGCTGTCGCCGCTCAATCGGCGGCGGCTCGCCAATTTCCGGCATAACAAGCGCGGCTATTGGTCGTTGTGGATTTTCCTGATCCTGTTCGTCCTGTCGCTGCTCGCCGAATTCATCGCCAACGATAAGCCGCTCGTGGCGTCTTACAAAGGTGAGTTCCTGTTCCCGATCTTTCGCGATTATCCGGAATCGCAATTCGGCGGCTTTCTCGCCCGGACAGATTATCGCGATCCATTCATCTCGGATGAGATCAAAGCGCATGGCTGGATGATCTGGCCGCCGATTCATTATTCTTACCGGACGATCGAACGTGCGCTGCCGACGCCCGCGCCATCGCCGCCGACCTGGATGTTGACGAAAGCGCAATGCGACGCCGCGGCGACGCGCGTCTTGCCGCCGGGCAAGCCAAACCACGGCTGCGGGGATATCGAATGGAATTGGCTTGGCACCGACGATCAGGGCCGGGATGTCGCCGCGCGGCTGATCTACGGCTTCAGGATTTCGATCCTCTTCGGCTTAGCGCTCGCATCTGTTTCTTCCGTCGTTGGCGTCGCGGCGGGGGCAGTGCAGGGCTATTTCGGCGGTTGGATCGATCTCATCATGCAACGGCTGATCGAAATCTGGTCTTCCGTGCCGCAGCTCTATTTGCTGATCATCATATCCTCGATCATCACGCCCGGCTTTTTTATTCTGCTCGGGACCCTGCTGCTGTTTTCATGGGTCAATCTCGTGCATGTCGTGCGCGCCGAGTTTCTGCGCGCACGGAACTTTGAATATGTAACAGCGGCGCGGGCGCTCGGCCTCAGCAATGCGCGGATCATGGTCAAGCACGTCTTGCCCAACGCGATGGTTGCGACGCTGACATTTCTGCCCTTCGTGCTCAACGGCTCGATCTCGACTTTGACGGCGCTGGACTTCCTGGGCTTCGGCCTACCGGCGGGTTCGGCTTCACTTGGGGAATTGCTGCTCGAAGGCGAGTCGAACCTTCAGGCGCCGTGGCTTGGGCTTACCGGCTTCTTCGTCATCGCGATCATGCTGTCGCTGCTGATCTTCATCGGCGAAGCGGTGCGCGACGCCTTCGATCCGCGAAAGACGATTGCATGAGCGACGCGCCGCTCCTCGATGTCCGCGATCTGCGCGTCGTCTTCCAGCAGGACGGAAAGGCGTTCGATGCCGTCAAAGGCATTTCGTTTTCGGTCTTGCGCGGGCGCACGCTGGCGATTGTCGGTGAATCCGGCTCCGGCAAATCGGTGACGGCCATGTCGATCCTGCGGCTGCTGCCGCCGGCGGCTACGGTCTCCGGCACGGCACTGCTCAAGGGCGAAGACATCCTGAAATTGAGTGAACGACGGCTGCGCGGCATTCGCGGCGCCGCCGTCACTATGGTCTTTCAGGAGCCGATGACCTCACTGAATCCGCTGCATACGATCGAGCGGCAGGTCGGCGAAATTCTTGAATTGCACGGCGGCCTCAAAGGTGCGGCTTTGCGGCGGCGGATTATCGAACTGCTCACCGAGGTTGGTATTCCTGACCCGGCGCAGCGTCTGTCCGCCTACCCACATCAGCTCTCCGGCGGTCAGCGTCAGCGCGTGATGATCGCGATGGCGCTTGCCAACAGGCCCGACCTTTTCATCGCTGACGAACCGACGACGGCGCTCGACGTCACGGTGCAAGCCCAAATCCTGACCTTGCTGAAGGATTTGCAGCAACGCTATGGCATGGCCATGCTTTTCATCACGCATGATCTCAACATCGTCCGCAAGCTCGCCGACGATGTCGCGGTGATGCAAAAGGGCGAGATCGTCGAGGCGGGAAGCGTCGCGCAGATTTTCAAATCGCCGCAGCATCCCTATACAAAGGCGCTCCTTGCGGCCGAGCCGAAGGGGACGCCGCCACAGAGCGATCCGTCGGCGCCGATCGTGCTCGAAGCGCAGGATATCCGTGTCCATTTTCCGATCCGGCGCGGCCTGCTGCGGCGGACGGTCGGCGCGGTAAAGGCGGTCGATGGTATCTCGCTCGTTTTGCGGCAAGGCGAGACACTTGGCATCGTTGGCGAGTCGGGATCCGGCAAGACGACGCTCGGCCTCGCCGTGCTGCGGCTGATCCGTTCGCAGGGGCCGATTGTCTATCTCGGTCAGCGCATCGACGGGCTGTCGTTTCGGGCTATGCGTCCGCTGCGGCGCGACATGCAGATCGTGTTTCAAGACCCTTACGGCTCGCTGTCGCCGCGGCTCTCGATCGCCGATATCGTCGCCGAAGGCTTGATCGCGCAGGGCACACGCCTCAGCCTCTACGAGCGCCGCGAAATCGTCGCCAAGGCGCTCGCCGACACGGGACTCGATCCAGCAGCAATGGATCGCTACCCGCACGAGTTTTCAGGCGGCCAGCGCCAACGCGTTGCGATTGCGCGGGCAATGGTGCTGGAGCCGAAATTCGTCGTGCTGGACGAGCCGACATCGGCGCTGGATATGTCGGTGCAGGCGCAAATCGTCGATCTGCTACGCCAATTGCAGCAGAAGCGGGATCTCGCTTACCTCTTTATCAGCCACGATCTGCGCGTCGTGCGCGCACTCGCCAGCGAGATCATCGTCATGCGTCACGGCAAGGTCGTGGAACAGGGCGTTGCGAGCGAGATTTTCGCCAATCCGCAGAGCGATTATACCCGGGCTCTATTCGCTGCGGCCTTTGCCATCGAGGCGGACCGCAGCGGCGCGGTCGCGCAATAGTACGTGGCCTCACAATTTTGCGGTGCGCGAACCCGTGCCTTTCGGCGTCTTGATCGTGGTGCAGGTGCCTTTGGGGACGAATCTGAAATAATGGCCGTCGTAATCGATCGCTTGCGTCCCGGCGCAGGTGGTGCCGGCGCCGGCGGCACAATCGTTCTGGCCCTTCAGCGCGACGCCAAAGCATTTCTCGGACTTTTTGGTTTCGGCCTGCGCCTGAACGGCGATCAACGCGACGGCTGCGGCAAGTGAAGAGGCCAGGGTCGCCTTGGCCAGTGTAGATTTGGTCATCATGAATCTGCTCCCGAGCCTCGATAAATGGGGCCCGCCTTGAAGCTCAAGACGGTTTGCAACCCGCACCGCTCTGGTACGGCCGGCCTTCGCTGAGCGTTACCCCCGAACGCGGCAGATTTTAGATCACGAAGGCGTGACAAGACGTGGGTAAAAAGGCATGTAACGCCGAGCCGGGCTTTTGCGAACGCCAAAGAGGACGCGTGCGGGTAGACCGAAACAGCGAGTGGAGCGCTCTTCTACGCGCCGCCAACGCGGGGGATGCCCGGGCCTATCAACGGTTCCTGCAAGAATTGGCGCCGGTACTTCGGGCGTTTGTGCGGCGTTTGCTGATGCGAACGAGTTCGGGGGGTACTGAGGCTGAGGACATCGTGCAGGAAATCTTGCTTGCCATCCACCTGAAACGGCAGACCTGGATAGACACGGCGCCGGTGACGCCCTGGGTCTTTACGATCGCGCGGCATAAGACCATCGACGCGCTGCGGCGGCGCGGCCGCCATATCGACGTGCCGATCGATGATTTCACCGATGTTCTGGCCGCGGAGAACGAGGAGCCCAACCTCGCCAGCGTTTATATCGATCGCGAGCTTGGAACGCTGCCCGATGGCCAGCGCAAGGTTGTGCAGGCGATCGCCGTCGCGGGCGATTCCATCACCGAGGCGGCGGAGAAGCTGAAGATGACGCAAGGCGCGGTGCGGGTGGCTTTGCATCGCGGGTTGGCAGCGCTTGCGGCGCGCACCACCAAGAGGAGTGGCAGCGCATGAAGACGGACGATCTGATCCGTAGTCTTGCCGCCGACAACGGCCCGCGCATGTCGCTCGGCCGGGCGCTGCTCTATGGCTTCTTACCAGGTATGGCGATTTCCTTGCTTATCTACGCCGTGCGGATGGGTATGCGACCGCATATTTTCGATATGATTGGCGAGCCGCGACTCCTCTTCAAGATCGCTTTTCCAATCGCGGTTTTTGCCTGTGCCGGGCCGTTGGCTTTGCAATTGGCGCGGCCGCGCGGCAATCCGCGGCCGCTTGTCATCACCCTCTTGGCACTCCTGGTCGTGCTTGCCGTCGCAATCGTGGCTGAACTTTCCGTTTTGCCGCCAGGTCTTTGGTCCGTTCGGCTCATCGGCCACAATGCCCGCTTCTGCATGGTGATGGTCCCGTTGCTTTCGGCGGCGCCCTTGATTGGCGCATTGATCGCCCTGCATCGGGGCGCGCCGCAAAATCCCGGCCTCACGGGCGCGACCGCCGGGCTTTTTGCCGGGGCTTTTGCCGCCTCGCTTTACGCGACCCATTGCCCCGACGATTCACCGCTTTTCGTCGCCACCTGGTACACGCTTGCGATTCTCGTCGTGATGATCGTCGGCGCGCTGGCAGGCAACCGCTTCCTGCGCTGGTAGCT
The DNA here is from genome assembly GCF_037200945.1 of Methylovirgula sp. Taxonomy (NCBI): domain Bacteria; kingdom Pseudomonadati; phylum Pseudomonadota; class Alphaproteobacteria; order Hyphomicrobiales; family Beijerinckiaceae; genus Methylovirgula; species Methylovirgula sp. The sequence goes on along the minus strand of NZ_JBBCGP010000001.1, from coordinate 3,491,383 downwards.
ATTATTTTACCTGCCGCTTTTCGAGCTTGCGGGCGAGGGTGCGCCGATGCATGCCGAGCCGCCGCGCGGTTTCCGAAATATTGAAATCGGCTTCGACCAGCGTGCGGTGGATGTGCTCCCATTCGAGCGTTTTGATCGAGGTCGGCCGCTCGGTGAGTGGCACTTCGATATTGCCAGCCGATTTCTTGAAGGCTTCCTCGATATCGTCGGTATTCGAAGGCTTAGCGAGATAATGGCAGGCGCCAAGCTTGATCGCCTCGACGGCGGTCGCGATGCTGGCATAGCCGGTGAGCACGACGATCAGCATATCGGGATCGTGCGCGTGCAGGGCTTCGACGCAGGCGAGCCCCGACCCACCGCCAAGTTTCAGATCGACGACCGCATAACCCGGCGTCTGCGTCTGCAGTAACGAACTGACGTCCGCGAGGCTCTCGGCGAGCAGGACGTCATAGTCACGCCGCTCAAACGAGCGCTTAAGCGTGTTGGCGAAAGCGGAATCGTCCTCAACGATCATCAGCAGACGCTCATTCGGCATAATGTGGCGCTCCAATTACCAGCGCGGTCAGCGGCAGGCGCAACGTGACGATGGCGCCCCGGCCGGCGCGATTACGCGCCTCGGCGATTCCGCCGAGTTTCCTGACCACATTCACGACGAGGAAAAGACCGAGCCCACGGCCCGCGCGGCCCTTGCTCGATTGATAGGGGCGCCCGAAATTGGCAAGAATCTCAGGCGCAAATCCGGACCCGAGATCGCTGACTTCCAGAATGAGCGAATCCGTGTCGCGCATCGCGGTGAAGCCAACCCAGGTCGGCGAGGCTTCGACGGCATTGTCGAGCACGTTGAAAACGATCTGCTTCAGCGCCGAATCGGAGACGATGGGCAGATCGGTGCCGAATTTATTCTCATAGGAGAGCACCGCCGCGGGTCTGCCCTCGCGCCAGCTCGCGACGATATCGTCGAGGAATTTTGTCACCGTGGTGATGCTTGGAGCTTCGCCACGCGCCTCGCCGGCCGAAAGCAGAATGTCGGTGACGATCGCCTTACAGCGATTGACGGCAGCCTGCATTTCCTCGACCTCCTGACGCATCTCGGCATTGCCTTTGATCAGCGGCATACGCCGCCAATCGCCGAGGATGACGGAGAGAGAGGCGAGCGGCGTTCCAAGCTCATGCGCCGCCCCTGTCGCGAGCAGGCCGATACGAACGATATGATCCTCCTCGATCGCGCTTTGTCTGAGCGCGGCGAGACGTGCATCGCGTTCGCTCAAGTTGCGCGTGATGCGGGTCAAGAACACGACAAGCAGCGCTGCGTTGAGAATGAAGCAGACGAGCATTCCGAAAATGTGCAGGGAGAACATATCGCCGGACCAGCGGCGCGGCATTTCCAAAGGCTGGTGGAAACTAACAAGCACGACGAAGCCGGTGAAGGCGAGCGCGACGACCAGCCAGGTCGATTGCGCGTCCAGCAGGATCGCCGCCATCGTGATCTGGAGCAGATAAAGCGAAACGAACGGATTGGTCGCGCCGCCGCTCAACCAAAGTTGCGCCGTTAGCGCGAAAACGTCGAGCATTGAGACAAGAAGCAGCGCCGCGCTGCTGATATCCTCGTGCAGGCGCAGCCAAATGAAGCTTGCGACATTGACCAGAATCAGCGCGGCAAGAACGGCGAGCATTGCGGGCAGCGGCAGGAGGATGCCGAGCCCATATTGCACCATCGTGATGGTGACGAGCTGCCCGACTACGGCGACCCAGCGAAACTGGATCAGCAGAACCATGTTCTTGCGGTTGGCGGCGTTTGAAATCGGCGGCGCGGTCTTCGGCTCCGCGCGGCTTGAGGCGTGCGGCGTCGCTTCGAATTCCGGCTTCGCGATCTGAGTGTCTTCGCGCGCGAGCATCTGGTCCAGCATCAGTTGCGTTGGCGGACATTATAGAGGGTTGCGCCGGCCAACATCAAAGCCAGGCTGAACCAGGTCAGCGCGTAGAGGAGATGGTTGTTCGGGAAGTCGAGCACGGTCAGGCCGCCGCGGGGCCACGCTTCGGGGTCGGCGCCGGCCTCGACATCGATGAAATAGGGCGCGACGTCAGTTAGCCCGCGAGCGCTCGCGATGGCGACGACGTCGCGGGAATACCAGCGGTCCTGTGCTGGATCGTTCGTGCGCAAAAAGCGGCCTTTCGGCTCCGTCATTCGCAGCAGGCCGGTCACTGTGGTTTCGCCATTGACCGCGCTGTGCGCCGCAGGTGAGCGCCGCTCCGGCGGAACAAAGCCGCGATTGGCGAGAATAATAAAGCCTTGGTCGGTCTTGAACGGCGTCAGGACCCAAAAGCCCGGACCTAGCGCGGTCAGAGCCTGGACATCGGTCTCATGACCGTTGAGGAAATGTCCGACGGTGCTCACCCGCAGATATTCGTCCCGCTTAACGGAGACTTTTGGCCAGTCTATTGGACCCGGTGGCGCAACGGGCGCGGCGTGGACGCGCGCATCAACACGGGCGATGAGGCCGAGTTTCCAGACGCGGCGTTCAAGCTGCCACACGCCAAGACCAATTAGCCCGGCGATGACGAGAAGGACGCCGGCGAGAACCGCGAACCGTGCGAGCGGCGAGCGTTGCCCGCCGCCGCCCGTAATTGTCACGGCATTTGTCTCATGACGGCAGGAGTCGGCGCCATGTTCGAGGTCAGATGGAACATGACCCACAGGGAGCCGCTGAGCGTGATAAACAGAACGATCGCGGTGAACATGAGCGTCAGGAACGTCCAGCCGCGCTCGGACCTGAAGTTCACATGCAGGAAATAGATGATGTGGACGACAATCTGCACGGCGGCGAACGCCATGATCGTGATCGCTGCGATAGCCTTGTTGGCGATGACGCCCGACATGATCAGCCAGAAGGGAATGACCGTCAGGACGACCGAAAGGCCGAAGCCGATCAGATAGCTTTGCAGCGTCCCGTGCGGGGGGGCGTCATCATGGCCGTGATCGTCGTCGATCGCGTGCGCGTCATGGCTCATCGCAACATCCCCAGAAGATAGACAAAGGTGAACACGCCGATCCAGACGACGTCGAGAAAGTGCCAGAACATGCTGAGGCACATCAGCCGGCGCTTATTGGCCGCGATCAGGCCTTTGGTCGCGACTTGCGACATCAGAACCAGCATCCAGACGAGGCCGGACGTGACGTGCAGGCCGTGGGTGCCGACGAGGGTGAAGAACGATGACAGGAAGGCGCTGCGCTCCGGCGTCGCGCCTTCGTGGATCAGGCCGGCGAATTCGTGCAATTCGATGCCGACGAAGCTCGCGCCGAAGAGTGCGGTGACGGCGAGCCAGCCTAAGGTGGCGCCAGCTTTATCCTTCTCCATCGCCAGCATGGCGAAGCCGTAGGTGATGGAGGAGAGGAGCAGCATCGCGGTGTTGACCGCCACAATCGGCAGTTCGAACACGTCCTTCGGTGCAGGGCCGGCGGCGTAATTACCGCCAAGCACGCCGAAGGTCGCGAAGAGGCACGCGAAGATGAGACAATCGCTCATCACATAGATCCAGAAGCCCAGATAGGTGCTTCCGCCCTCGGGATGCTCGTGCTCGTCGACGACGTAATAAACGGGCGGTTGCCCGCCATGGGCGACGGTGTCGCTCGCAACGGTCATGGATTAAACCTTCGCCGAAAGATGACGGGTGCGCTCGTCTTCCGTAAGGCTGACGTCAGCCGCCGGAATATAGAAGTCGCGGTGATAGTTGAACGTATGCGCGATGCCGGTCGCGATCGCCGCGGCAAAACTCACGATCGCCAGCCACCAGATGTGCCAGATCATCGCGAAGCCGAAGGCGGTGGCGAAGCCCGCAAGGATGATGCCGGCGGCTGTGTTCTTCGGCATGTGGATCGGCTTGAACCCTTCGAGCGGGCGAACGTAGCCATGTTGCTTCATGTCCCACCAGGCGTCGATGTCATGCACCACGGGCGTGAAGGCGAAATTGTAGGAGGGCGGCGGCGACGAGGTCGACCATTCCAGCGTGCGGCCGTTCCACGGATCGCCGGTCGTGTCAGCCAAAGCTTCGCGATTCTTGATGCTGACGGCAATCTGAATGAGGAAGCTGACAATCCCGAGGAAGATCAGCACGGCGCCGACGAAGGCGATGATGAACCAGTTGTGTAGCGACGGATCGTCGATCACACGCAGGCGACGCGTGACGCCCATGAAGCCCAACACATAGAGCGGCATGAAGGCGAAGTAGAAGCCGACGACCCAGAACCAGAACGACATCTTGCCCCAGAACTCATCAAGCTTGAATCCGAAGGCTTTCGGAAACCAATAATTGACGCCGGCAAACATACCGAACAGCACGCCGCCGATGATGACGTTGTGGAAGTGAGCGATCAGGAAGAGGCTGTTGTGGAGAACGAAGTCGGCCGGTGGGACGGCCAACATAACACCTGTCATGCCGCCGATCACGAAAGTGAGCATGAACGCGACCGTCCACATCATCGGCACTTCGAAGCGGATACGGCCGCGGTACATCGTGAACAGCCAGTTGAACATCTTCGCGCCCGTGGGGATCGAGATGATCATCGTGGTGATGCCGAAGAACGAGTTCACGCTCGCGCCGGAGCCCATCGTGAAGAAGTGATGCAGCCAGACAAGATACGAAAGGAGCGTGATCACGAGCGTCGCGTAGACCATCGACGTATAGCCGAAGAGGCTTTTGCCGCAGAACGTCGCAGTCACTTCCGAGAAGACGCCGAAAGCCGGCAGGATGAGGATGTAGACTTCCGGATGGCCCCAGATCCAGATGAGGTTCACATACATCATCGGGTTGCCGCCGAAATCATTCGAGAAGAAATTGAACCCGAGATAACGGTCGAGCGTGAGCAGGGCGAGCACTGCGGTGAGCACGGGGAAGGCGGCGACGATCAGGATGTTGGCGCAAAACGCCGTCCAGGTGAAAATCGGCATGCGCATCAGAGTCATGCCCGGTGCGCGCATCTTGACGATCGTACAGATCATATTGATGCCGGAGAGCAGCGTTCCGATACCTGCGATCTGCAGACCCCAGATGTAATAATCGACGCCGACGTCCATGCTGTAAGCCGCTTCCGACAGCGGCGGATAAGCGAGCCAGCCGGTGCGCGCATATTCACCGATGAAAAGCGAGATCATCGTCAGCACGGCGCCGGCGACCGTCATCCAGAAGCTGAAACTGTTCAAGAATGGAAAGGACACGTCGCGCGCGCCGATCTGCAGGGGCATGACCAGATTGATCAGGCCGGTGATGAACGGCATGGCGACGAAGAAGATCATGATGACGCCGTGCGCCGTGAAAATCTGGTCGTAATGGTGCGCCGGCAGATAGCCCTGGCCGCCACTAGAGGCCAACAATTGTTGCGCGCGCATCATCAGCGCATCGGCAAAGCCGCGCAGCAACATGATGATGGCGAGCACGAGGTACATCACGCCGATCTTTTTGTGATCGACGCTGGTGAACCATTCCTTCCAAAGATATCCCCAGGCGCGCAGATATGTGAGCGCGCCGAGAACGACGACCCCGGCCACCGCGACGCCGGCGAACGTCATGATCAGGATCGGCTCGTGATAGGGGATCGAATCGAGGGTCAGACGACCGAAGATTTCTTTCTGCAGGGTCGGATCGAGCATAGCCTATTGTCTTAGCTTGAGAGCGTCATTCGGCGGAAGCTTGCGGGGACGCAAGATGCACGGGTTCGGAAATCCGGCGCGCAAGATCGGCCACGCTGGTGCCGGTTTCTAGCACGCCGTTGCGCTGGCATAGTGCGGCCACGTAGGCACGCATCGGTCCCGAACCCCGCCGGGCATATTTGTCGTAGACGAGCGGCATGATGTTGTTGACGCCGGCGAGGCCGAGACCGCCCTTCGCATCGATCGCCATCATTTCGTCGAGGCACATCTTGCCGGGTTCGACGCATTGATTGAGCGCGAGCTTGAATAGCGCGGCATCGACCGTGCCCCAAGTCTTGGGAGGCAGATTCTGGCTTGGCCGTTCAAGGTCGAGATAAGTGTTGCGATCGAGTGCGCCACCGTCAGATTTGACCTTCGCGACCCATTTATCGAAATCGGCCACGCTGAGGCTGGTGTAGGGGAAATGCATTCCGGCGAAGCCGTCACCGCTGTAATTTGCCGAAAGGCCCGCATAGGTGCCGGTCTGGGTCATCACGGCGTGAAGCTGCGTTTCCATCCCCGGCATGGCATAGATCATGCCCGCCATCGCCGGGATGTAGAACGCGTTCATGACGCTGGAAGAGGTGATGCGGAACTCGACCTGCCGGTCGATGGGGGCACTAACCTGATTAAGTGTCGCGATGCCGTATTGCGGGTAGATGAAGAGCCATTTCCAATCCATCGCCACCACATCGATTTCAAGCGGCTTCGCATTCGCAGGTAGCGGCTTGCCCTCGGCGATGCGATCGATAGGCCGGTAGGGGTCGAGCAAGTGTGTACCCGTCCATGTGATCGCACCCAGCGCGATGATAATGAGGAGGGGAGCCCCCCAGATGACCAGTTCGAGCTGCGTCGAATGATCCCAGTCCGGCTCGTAGCGGGCGGATGTATTGGACTTGCGATAATGCCAGGCAAAAAGCACTGTCAGTGCCATCACCGGGACGATGACGAGCAGCATCAGCCAGACGGAATCGAGCAGGGCATCGCGTTGCTGAATAGCGACATCGCCGGAGGGATCCAGTACAACCGCTTTGCAGCCGCCGAGGAGCGCGAGGCACGAAAGCAAAACGATGGAGCGCAGACGTCTCACGGCAATCCCATCCTTCGGTCCGGTCCGCCCTTTGGCCGGACGGTTATTGTCATGACTGGCTAGCTGCACTGCAAAAGAGCGGCTATTGGACAATTTGCCCAATGCCCCGATAGCGCGTTGCAGCAGAAAAGAAGCGAAATCCTTGTGGGCCCTTGCGTGACCGTCTGCAATGGCCTTGCCACTACGGAGTAAGATCGACCCATGAGCGCCGAATCCGCAGCGCCCCACGCAGTTCTCCCGGCCGATTCCGTATTGCCTGGGGTTGATCCTCACGGCGATGTGAGGCCGGCCGATGTCGCGACGGGTGTGATCATCGGGCGCACGTCGGAATATTTCGATTTCTTCGTCTATGCGATCGCGTCGGTCCTTGTCTTCCCGAAATGGGTCTTTCCCTATGCCTCGCCGCTGAACGCCACGCTTTATTCGTTCGTGGTTTTCGCTGTCGGCTTCCTGGCGCGGCCGATCGGTGATGCGATCTTCCTGTCGGTCGAACGAGCCTGGGGCCGCGGTGTGAAACTGACCGCTGCCCTATTTCTCATGGGCGCCTCGACCGTCTCGCTCGGCTTTTTGCCGGGTTACGCGCAGGTGGGCTGGGTTTCGGCACTCATCCTGGCGATCTTGCGCATCTGCCAATGCATGGCGTTTGGCGGCGTCTGGGACGGTCTGCCGTCGCTGCTCGCCATTTACTCGCCGGAAAAGCAACGCGGCTGGTACGCGATGATTCCGCAGCTCGGTGCGCCTCTGGGGCTGATCGTAGCGAGCGGCCTCTTTGCTTATTTCATCGCGTATCTGTCGCCGCAGGACTTTTACGATTGGGGCTGGCGCTATCCGTTCTTCGTCGCTTTCGCGATCAATGTCGTGGCGCTGTTTGCGCGGCTGCGAATCGTGGCTGCGCCGGAATACCGCGAGAAATTCGAAGCACTCGAATTGCAAGCCGCGCCGGTCATCGAGACGATCGAGGCGGAGGGCCGCAACATTCTCATCGGCGTGTTTGCGCCGCTGGCGAGTTTCGCGATGTTTCATATGGTGACGGTGTTTCCGCTGTCCTGGGTCATGCTGTTTACGAAACAGACGCCGGTGACATTTCTGATCATCGAGCTCATTGCGGCGGGCTTCGGTGTGGTCGCCATCGTGGCATCCGGCTATCTCGCCAATCGCGTCGGCCGCACGCGCGTTTTGATTGTTACCGCCGCCGCCATCGCCGCGTTCAGCGGCTTCGCGCCGCAATTGCTGAATACCGGTGTTGTCGGCGAAACGAGCTACATGATCATCGGCTTCATTCTGCTGGGTCTGTCGTTCGGGCAGGCCTCGGGAACGGTCGCGTCGAACTTTGCGCCGATCTATCGTTACACAGCCTCGGCCCTGACATCGGATCTCGCCTGGCTGTTCGGCGCCGGCTTCGCGCCGTTTCTCGCGCTCGCCCTTTCGGCGCGTTTCGGCGTCATGGCCTCGGGCGTCTATCTTCTCTCCGGCGCCATCGCGACGGTCACCGCGCTGGCCATCAATCGCCGGCTTGAGGTCGATTAGCCCGAAGCTATCGGGGAATCAGCAGCTTCTCGGCCAGATCGGCGAGGTCTGCTGCTGCAAAGTCGACTGTCACGCTTGGGGCCGTTTCACCACGACCCGCCCCATGTTCGTCGGGCCGCGCGATGTGCGCGGTGTGCAGCCCATGGCTCGCGGCCGCCGCGAGGTCGCTGCTGTGGCAGGCGACCATCAGACATTCCCTGGCTTTGAGACCGAAAGCATCCACGGCATCGAGATAGATTTGAGCCTTGGGTTTGTAATCGCGCGAAAAATCACCGCCGAGAATTGCGTCCCAAAGGAAATTGTTGCGGCGCGCGAGATCGACCTGCAGGGCGATGTTTCCATTGGACAATGGCGCGATACGAAACTGCGTCCGTAATCGTGCAAGCGCCGCCGGCACCTCTGGCCAGGCGTCGAGTCTGTGCCAGGCGAGGTTCAATTCGGCGCGTGTATCTTCATCGAGATGTTCGAGGCCGAAGCGCGGGAGAATACGATCGAGGTTGCGGCGATGGATAATATCGAGCCGGACGTAGCCTTCGCGTCCCGAGCGGATTTCTTCCATGCCTGCCTGATATTCGCCGCGCCAGGCATCGGCGAAAGCGCCCCAATCGAGAGTCTTGCCGGTCGGCGCGATGAGCCGCTCTGCCTCGCGTGCGACGCCAGTGCGGAAATCGACGAGCGTGCCGAAGACATCGAAAAAGAGGGCTTTTATCGGGGTGTCGGGCAACGTCCACCTCTCATACTGCGAGGGGACCTCATTGGCGCGGTTTTGGTTATTCGTCCAGCGGTCGCGTGAAAGTTATTGGTTTGAATGGTGGGCGGTACAGGGATCGAACCTGTGACCTTCTCCATGTCAAGGAGACATTCTCCCGCTGAACTAACCGCCCGTTGGTTCAGTTGAACCATAATACATTGGGAAGCTGCCTGTAATTGCTCAGGCCAATACTATTACGTCAACGTAGTGCTTTCCCGCTGAGCTACGCGCCCTGAAACGACGGCCTCTCGACCGCGGGAAGAGAGGCTATATCGGCTTCGTGCAGGCTGCGCAAGCTGTCGATGTGCGGCGCTTCACGCCGCCGCAAGCAGCCGGTTCACCTCGTTGACGAGGTCTTTCAGATGAAAGGGCTTCGACAGGATTTTCGCCTGTCGTGGCGCATGGTTGTCCGGGTTGAGCGCCACCGCCGCGAACCCGGTGATGAACATCACTTTGATTTCCGGGTCGAGTTCGGTCGCCCGCCGCGCCAATTCAATGCCGTCCATCTCCGGCATCACGATATCGGTCAGGAGAAGCTCAAACGGTTCTTCGCGCAGCCGGTTATAGGCCGAGAGGCCATTGTCGAAGGAAACGACGGCATAGCCGGCATTTTGGAGCGCCTTGGCCAGGAAGCGACGCATGTCGTTGTCGTCCTCGGCGAGCAGGATCTTTTGATTTGGCTGAAAAGAATTGTCGTTCATCGGTGCCCCTGATTTACCGTCTATCAAAGCCCGATCCGGTAAAAATCGAGTGAAAATGATCATATAATGAGCGGGTTTCGGTCGTTTTCGCGGAGATTTGACCGGCGCCTGATGCATCGACAGATTGGCCGGCTGATGTCAAACTCCCATGACGCTGACGCCTCGGCCGGCCTTCGGCGGCCTCCACTGGAGCATTAATGGCCTCATTTATTCCCGGCAACCTTTCGTCTTTGCCGCTCGCGTGGGCCATCCCAGTGCATGAGCCGGAGCTTGATCCGCCGTTCGAAATCGTCGACCCCGCGCGCCTGGCATCGCCGCTGGTTCTCTCGTCGCCGCATTCGGGCTCGATCTATCCCGCGCAATTTCTGGCGAGTTCGCGGCTCGATGCCGCGACGCTGCGACGTTCGGAAGACGCCTATGTCGACGAGCTCTTCATGGGTGGCGTCCGCTCTGGCGGGCCGTTGATACGCGCACGCTTTCCGCGGGCCTACCTTGATCTCAATCGCGAGCCCTACGAACTCGATCCGCGCATGTTCGAGACGCGCCTGCCAAGCTTTGCCAACACGCGCTCCGTGCGTGTCGCCGGCGGTCTCGGCACAGTGGCGCGAGTCGTCGGCGATTCGCAGGAGATCTACGCTCATAAACTGCGCCTCGATGAAGTGCTCGCCCGGATCGAGACGCTTTATAAACCATATCATCGCGCGCTTGAGACGCTGCTGTCGCGCGCCTGGCAGACATTCGGGATGGCCGTCCTGATTGATTGCCATTCGATGCCGTCGGTTTCGATATGCCCGCCGGGGCGGGAAAGCGAGCGCAAGGTCAAAGCGGATTTCGTCCTGGGCGACCGCTACGGCACGAGTTGCGCGGGCGATCTCATCGATCTCGTGGACCACGAATTGCGCCGCATGGGTTACACAATTTTCCGTAACAAACCCTATGCTGGTGGTTTTATCACCGAGCATTACGGCGACCCGACGAATCATATCCACGCGATGCAGATCGAGATCAATCGCGGGCTTTACATGGACGAGGCGAACATAACCAAAGCGCCGCGTTTCGAGGCGATCGCCAGTGATTTGTCGAATGTCGTTGCGGCGCTCGCCGCGCATGTCGCCTCCGGCTATTCAGGCACGGTCCGCGCTGCGGCCGAATAAAGCATCCTGAAAAGAAAGAGGCCGCCTGCAATGAAGCAAGCGGCCCAAGTCTAGGGAGGAAACGCCCAAGGAGGGCATCGGCGACAACCGGGTTGTCGCACCGCAATAATATGGACGTGCGTCGCACAAAGCGCAAGTCTTATTGACCTATTTGTGGGTTGTGCGGCGGTGCGACGCATCGAGCATCTTAAAGCATTATATATACACGTATTTTCCCTTTGAAATCTTGACTTTCAGGCGCTTCTGACGCGTTGCCATTGTGTCACGCTGGCGGGGTTAAAGAGTTTAGCTTGAGTTCGGCGCGCCATTCAAAATCCATTGCCGTTATGGTCCATTCGATTCTCTCGGGTCTTGCATGACAGCCGTCGATCTCACCGCCTTTATCGAAAAGCTCGCCGACGTCGCTGGCCAGACGATCTTGCCGTTTTTCCGCACGACCTTTGGCGCCGAGGACAAAAGCGCAGGTGGCGTTTTCGATCCGGTCACCGAAGCCGACCGAGCTGCCGAAGTCGCGATGCGCCGCCTTATCCGCGAAACTTTCGCCCATCACGGCATCATCGGCGAAGAATTCGGCAATGACCGCGACGATGCGGAATATGTCTGGGTGCTCGATCCGATCGACGGCACCAAAAGCTTCATTTCGGGTTTTCCGACATGGGGAACCCTGATCGGTCTCTTGCATAGAGGCCGGCCGATTTACGGCGCGATGGCGCAGCCGTTCACGCGCGAATATTTTTTCGGCGATGGGAAAGTCGCGACTTGGCGCGGGCCGGGGCACGACCACAAGCTGATACAACGCAAGCTCTACGTCCGCGCCTGCGAGGCCTTGTCGCGCGCGACATTGTTGACGACTTCGCCGCTGCTGTATCCGCCGGACGCGCTGTCCAAATTTCGCCGCGTCGAGGAAAAGACGCGACTCTCGCGCTATGGCTATGATTGCTACGCCTTCGCGATGCTCGCCGCGGGCCACGTCGATTGCGTCATCGAAGCTGGCGTCAAGGCTTACGATATTGCGCCGCTCATCCCGATCGTCGAAGGGGCAGGGGGCGTGGTGACAACCTGGACCGGTGGCGATGCGGCCGCTGGCGGCGATGTCATCGCCTCGGGTGATGCGCGTCTGCATGAGGCCGCGCTGGCCTTGCTCGCTTAAACCCGCGCAGCCAGTGGCCAACGCAACAGACCGCGCCGGCGGCGGCGTGGTGGGGCCGCGCGCAGCGTCTTTGCCATCTCATCTTCCGCGCCCGGAATGAAGGCATCGAAGGCCGCCCAGAACTGGCTGCGAAAAACATCGCGCTCCATCAAAATGTCGTGGCGCGCCTGTGGCAGCGTGATGAAATGGCCGGCCTTGAGACGGCTGGCAAAGGCTTCGATCGCCGGCGTCGCAACGATCCGGTCGGCACCGACGGCAATCACAAGCGCCGGTGTCAGCGTCCTGCGCGCATAATCGGGATTCTCGAACTGGCGCATCAATCGCAGCGCCGCGTTCGCCCAGCTCACGGTTGGGCCGCCGATAGCAAGTTGCGGGGCGGCGTTGAGCGTCGCGACGGTGCGCGCATAGCGCGTTTCGTCCGATGTCAGGACTTGCTGCGCAAAGGGCCGCAGGTAGATCGATCGGCCGCTGGCGCCGGGGATGTAAGAGCCGCCGAGACCGATAATATCCAGGCCTTCGATAAAGAGCCGCGCCCCGGCCTTGAAGCGCAATAGATATAAATCGATCATGGGCGACGTCAGAACCAGCCGCGCAAAAGGCGAACGACCCGCGTGCGCCTGCGCCAGCAGCACGGCGGCACCCATGCTGTGGCCGAGCGCGAACCACGGCTTCGGGCACAGCGGCGTCAGGATCTGGTCGCGTAGCGCGACGAGGTCTCGCTCATAAATCTCAAAATCGTCGATATGACCTTTACGGGAATTGCGGAGCTGACGTTCGGACAAACCTTGCCCGCGCCAGTCCAGCGCCACAACGGCGAAGCCGCGGGCAAGCAATTCTGCGACGGTTTCGAAATAGCGTTCGATGAATTCGGCGCGTCCCGCAAGAATCACGACGGTGCCGCGTTGCGTTGGCCGGCCCTCCCAACGCGCAACGCGCAAGTTCACGCCATCCTGCGCGGTCAGTGTCGTGACGATGGCGCCGTCTGGGACGGGATTGGCGGGAATGCTGATCAGATCCAAGACGAAGCCTTACCTTCGCAATATTGCGGGCGTGTTCGGCGTCCTGGAATTGTTGCCAGAACCATCCTTGCAACGGCCAAAACCCCTACCATATCGAGGTTGCGTGGGCCAATCGGACGCGCAGAAAACTGGGTGCAGTCAGGGCTTTAGGCCGGCTGTTGCCTGCTCGCTTTTTTTGAGGAGAACGCAAATGCGCCAACTCGATCTTACGCCACTTTACCGATCGACCATCGGCTTTGACCGCCTGTTCAATCTGGTCGATCAGGCTGCTGGCTTTGAGGCCGCCCCTTCCTATCCGCCCTACAATATCGAACGTACGGGCGAAGATTCCTATCGCATCTCTGTCGCTGTCGCCGGCTTTAGCGAGAACGAGCTTTCGGTCGAGAGCCGCGAGAACAGCGTGATTCTCCGGGGTTCGAAGGAAGCTCGGGTTGAAAGCGATCCGGCGAAGAAGGAAGTCCTTTATCAGGGCATTGCCGCGCGCGCGTTCGAGCGGCGTTTTCAGCTCGCCGACCACGTCTACGTAAAGAGTGCGAGCCTTGAGAACGGTCTGCTGCACGTCGATCTCGTGCGCGAATTGCCGGAGGCGCAGAAGCCCCGTCAGGTGCCGATCGGCAAGGCGGCCACCGGCCCGAAGGCCGTCGAGACCGATTCGTCGCCAAAAGCTGCATAATCCCGCGTAGCGCATCCCAGCGGATCGGGAAGGGCGCCCACGCGGCGCCCTTTTCATTGGCGCTTTATTGACCGGCTTTCGGCGCGGCTTTGTGCGCCGTGTCTTTGCGGGGTGGCAGTTTGGTGTTTTCGATCAGATGGCCGCTGTCTGCGTCGAACACCATCCGATGGGCAACGCCATTTGCGTCCTCGGCTTCTGCAAGGAAAATATTATCCTTGCGGCGCGGTTTCGCGACGAGATGAAGACCAAGCCTCGTCACGCGGCGGCGCACGTCTGCAACCGTGAAACTCCGCGGTGCCTCATAGCCGCTGCCCGGATAGTCAGGACCCGGCGGCCCTTCATCGCCCGGAGGACCTGGCGGTGATGGATAGCCGCCATGATAGTCATGGTAATAAGGATAGGCCCACGGCGGCGGCCCATATTGTGCGTTTGCTGGAATAATTGTGAGCGAGGCCAGAAGACTGCCGGCAAACGCAAGGGCGCCTCTGCGCACGACACGGAAGCTTAGCGTACGAGAGCCAGACATGTGTCCTCCATCCGGTCGGCGTCTATCATAACCTTCACAAGAATTCCGGCGAAAGTCGGCATGGATTACGGCGGCGCGGCGACCCGCGGCGCTTGAACGAAGAAGGGCAAAAAGATGCGCCGATCGCGATCGATTTCACTACGGCAACGTTGCGGCGCGATATTTTGCCCTCGGGCCTAAAGTGTGCTTGTGTTTTCATTCTAAATTTGAAAAAGTCCCGCCGCGGATAGGACAGCCTTGTTGACCTTTTAAGATGCTGGCACGTTTCCAGCATTTTCTAGTCGCAGAGCTGGTCGCGACGGCGGGCATTCTCAGACAATGGGCGAGTTCGACCCGGCTTTGAGTTTTGGGGACGGAGCATGACGGCTGTGGAAAAGCATCAGCGGATTGGGTCGGAACTCGGGGGTCAGACGGCCGGCAAAGCCGCTTTTTCCGTCGGCGCCGGTCTCGATCCCGGCCTGCCGCCGGCGCAGGGTCTCTATGACCCACGCCAGGAGCATGATGCGTGCGGTGTCGGCTTTATCGCCAATATGCACAATCAGAAGTCGCACGACATCATCGGCAAGGGTCTGGAAATCCTCCTCAACCTCGATCACCGGGGTGCCGTGGGGGCAGACCCCAAGGCGGGCGACGGCTGCGGCATGCTGGTGCAGATGCCGCATCGGTTCTTTGCGGCGGAAGCCAACAAACTCGGCTTCCGGCTTCCGGCATTAGGCGAATACGCCGCCGGTCTCATCTTCCTGCCGCGCGATCCTGAAATCCGCAGCAAGATCGAATCGCTGATTGCATCGGTCGTTGCCGCCGAAGGGCAGGTTTTGCTCGCGTGGCGCGACGTGCCGCGCGATTCGTCCGGACTTGGTGAGAGCATCAAGCCGACAGAACCTGTCATCCGGCAGATTTTCATCGAGCGCGGCCTCGACGCGGGGCGGTCGGGCGCCGACTATGACGAGTTCGAGCGGCGGCTGTTCATCCTGCGCAAGGTGATCTCGAACAGCGTGCGCGATCTCAACGATCCGCGCACCAAGGGATTCTACATCGTCTCCCTGTCGTCGCGCACGATCGTCTACAAAGGTCTGCTGCTCGCGACGCAGCTTGGCGAATATTTCAAGGATCTGCAGGATCCGCTGTTCGAATCGGCGCTGGCGCTCGTGCATCAGCGTTTCTCGACCAACACGTTCCCGACCTGGCAGCTCGCGCATCCTTACCGGATGGTCGCGCATAACGGTGAGATCAACACCGTGCGCGGCAATAACAATTGGATGGCCGCGCGCGAAGCGTCGGTCAGTTCGCCGCTGTTTGGCGACGACATCAAGAAGCTTTGGCCGATTTCCTACGAGGGACAATCGGACACGGCCTGTTTCGATAATGCGCTCGAATTCCTCGTGCGCGGCGGCTATTCGCTGACGCACGCGATGATGATGCTGATCCCGGAGGCCTGGTCGGGCAATCCGTTGATGGATGAGAGCCGTCGCGCTTTCTACGAATATCATGCGGCGCTGATGGAGCCGTGGGACGGCCCCGCCGCCGTGGCTTTCACCGATGGCCGGCAGATCGGCGCGACGCTCGACCGTAACGGCCTGCGTCCGGCGCGCTATATTGTGACCGATGACGGCTTTGTCGTCATGGCGTCGGAAGTCGGCGTGCTGCCGATCCCGGAAGAGAAGATCATCACCAAATGGCGGCTTCAGCCGGGCCGGATGCTGCTCGTCGATCTCGAACAGGGCCGCATCATTTCGGACGACGAGATCAAGGCGGAAATGTCGAAGCTGGCGCCTTACGGCGACTGGCTGGCGCGCACGCAGATCAAGCTTGAAGAATTGCCGACGCCATCCGGACAACGCCCACCGCGAGGCGATGCCTCCTTGCTCGATCGCCAGCAGGCGTTCGGCTACACGCAGGAAGATATTGCGCTGCTGATGGAGCCGATGGCCGAGACTGGCCAGGAGGCGATCGGCTCGATGGGTACCGACACGCCGATCTCGGCGCTGTCATCGAAGTCGAAGCTGCTCTACACCTATTTCAAGCAGAATTTCGCGCAGGTGACGAACCCGCCGATCGATCCGATCCGCGAAGACATCGTCATGAGCCTCGTGTCCTTCATCGGGCCGCGGCCGAACATTTTCGACCGCGAAGGCAATTCCAAGCGCAAGCGCCTTGAAGTCAAGCAGCCGATTCTGACGAACGACGATCTGGAAAAGATCCGCAACATCGGCATGGTCGAAGATACGTTCGACACACGCACGCTCGACGTGACCTATGGGGCCGACAAGGGTGCCGAAGGCATGGCCGAGGCGCTCGATCGGCTCTGCAGTCGCGCCGAACAGGCAATCACGAGCGGCTATACGATCATCGTTCTGTCCGATCGCCTCGTCGGGCCGGACCGGATCCCGATTCCGTCATTGCTCGCGACTGCGGCCGTGCATCATCATCTGATCCGCAAGGGTCTGCGCACCTCGGTCGGCCTTGTCGTCGAGACGGGCGAAGCGCGCGAAGTGCATCATTTCGCGCTGCTCGCGGGCTATGGCGCCGAGGCGATCAACCCCTATCTCGCGTTTGAAACGCTGTACGCAATCGCCTCCGAATTGCCCAAGGATGTCGACGGGCACGAGGCGGTGAAGCGCTACATCAAGTCGATCGACAAGGGCCTGATGAAGGTCATGTCGAAGATGGGCATTTCGACCTATCAATCTTACTGCGGTGGACAGATATTCGATGCGATCGGCCTCGCCGATGATTTCGTCGCCCGCTATTTTACCGGCACGGCGAGCCGCATCGGAGGCATCGGCCTCGCCGAAGTCGCACAGGAATCGGCACGCCGGCATCAGGACGCTTTCGGCAATGCGCCGATCTATCGCAACGCGCTCGATGTCGGCGGCGAATATGCCTATCGCATTCGCGGCGAAGTGCATTCCTGGACGCCGCAGAGCGTCTCGCTGCTCCAGCACGCCGTGCGCAGCAATTCCGTCGAGACCTATAAGTCCTATGCGGCGCTGCTGAATGAGGAGAGCGAACGGCCGTTGACGATCCGCAGCCTGTTCCGCATCCGCCCGGCCGAGGAAGATGGCCGTACGCCGGTGCCGTTAGAAGAAGTCGAGTCGGTAGCAACGATCGTCCGGCGCTTTGCGACGGGCGCCATGTCGTTCGGCTCGATCTCGCGTGAGGCGCATACGACTCTCGCGATCGCGATGAACCGCATCGGCGGTAAATCGAATACGGGCGAGGGCGGCGAGGAATCCGATCGCTTCAAGCCGTTGCCGAACGGCGATTCGATGCGCTCGGCGATCAAGCAGGTCGCTTCCGGTCGCTTCGGCGCGACGGCGGAATATCTGGTCAACGCCGACATGATCCAGATCAAGATGGCGCAAGGTGCGAAGCCCGGCGAGGGTGGCCAATTGCCCGGCCACAAGGTCGATGCCGTCATTGCCAAGGTTCGCCACTCGACACAGGGCGTCGGCCTTATTTCGCCGCCGCCACATCACGACATCTATTCGATCGAAGATCTGAAGCAGCTCATCTACGATCTGAAAAACGTCAATCCGCGCGCCGACGTGTCGGTGAAGCTCGTCTCGGAAATCGGTGTCGGCACGGTCGCCGCCGGGGTGTCCAAGGCGAAGGCCGATCACGTCACGATCTCGGGCTATGAGGGCGGTACGGGCGCTTCGCCGCTGACCTCGATCAAGCACGCGGGCTCGCCGTGGGAGATCGGCCTCGCCGAGACGCATCAGACGCTGGTGCTCAACCGGCTGCGTTCGCGCATTGCCGTGCAGGTCGATGGTGGTTTGCGCACTGGGCGCGATGTCGTGGTCGGCGCGCTGCTCGGCGCCGATGAGTTCGGTTTTGCCACCGCGCCGCTGATCGCGGCCGGCTGCATCATGATGCGCAAGTGTCATCTCAATACCTGTCCGGTCGGTGTCGCGACGCAGGACCCGGTGCTGCGCAAGCGCTTCGTTGGCCAGCCCGAGCATATCATCAATTATTTCTTCTTCGTGGCTGAGGAAGTGCGCGAATGGATGGCCAGGCTCGGCTATCGCACATTCGATGAAATGGTCGGCCAGATGCAGATGCTCGACCGCGCCAAGGTCGTCGAGCATTGGAAGGCGCACGGCCTCGATTTCTCGAAATTGTTCCATAAGCCGACTGCCGACGGGCCGGAGGCGATCTATCATTCCGAAGGGCAGGATCATCAGCTCGAGAGAGTGCTCGACCGCGGCCTGATCGCGGAGGCGCAGCCGGCGATCCAGCGCGGCGCGAAGGTGCGGATCGAAACGACGATCCGTAACAGCGATCGCACGGCGGGCGCCATGCTTTCGGGGGAGATCGCCCGCGTCTACGGCCACACCGGCCTGCCGGACGAAACGGTCCATATCAAAATGAAGGGCACGGCTGGACAGAGCTTCGGTGGGTGGCTCGCCAAAGGCGTGACGATCGAACTCGAAGGTCAGGCCAACGATTATGTCGGCAAGGGTCTTTCGGGCGGCAAGATCATCATCTATCCGCCGGCAGAATCGCGCGTCGTGCCGGAAGAGTCGATCATCGCGGGCAATACGGTGCTCTACGGCGCGATCGCCGGGGAATGCTACTTGCGTGGCGTTGCTGGCGAGCGTTTTGGCGTGCGTAATTCCGGCGCGATCACAGTCGTTGAGGGCACCGGCGATCACGGCTGCGAATATATGACCGGCGGCATTGTCGTCGTGATCGGCAAGACGGGCCGCAATTTCGCCGCGGGCATGTCGGGCGGCATCGCGTATGTCCTCGATGAGGATGGCGATTTCGCCCAGCGCTGCAATCTGGCGATGGTCGAACTCGAACCGGTCGTCGCCGAAGAAGAGAAGATGCAGGAGAGCTATCATCAGGGTGGCGA
The DNA here is from genome assembly GCF_037200945.1 of Methylovirgula sp. NCBI lineage: Bacteria > Pseudomonadati > Pseudomonadota > Alphaproteobacteria > Hyphomicrobiales > Beijerinckiaceae > Methylovirgula > Methylovirgula sp. Next base: position 3,472,247 of record NZ_JBBCGP010000001.1, on the reverse strand, counting down.
TCTCGACTTTCACGGTCGCGTCGATGTCATGCGTGACATGACGCGCTTCGATGCCGAGCGCCTGCATCAGCTGATCAGCAATCACGCGGCCTACACGGGCTCGATGCGGGCGCGTCTCATCCTTGACAATTGGGATGAGTACAAAGGCAAGTTCCGGAAGGTGATGCCGGTGGAATACCGGCGCGCGCTGGCCGAGCTTTTGGCGCAGGAAGAGGATGCGCCGCCATTCGCTGCCGCGGGCGAATAAACGTCAGGCATTCGCAGATAATCGATTTCGCCCGCTGGTAACGCGGGCGCGTTTGGGGCTGATATGGGCAAAGTTACGGGCTTCCTCGAAATCGACCGGCGCGACCGGCGCTATGCGCCAGCGTCCGACCGCATCCGCAATTACAAGGAATTCATGATCCCGCTTTCCGAAGAAGCGACAAAGGATCAGGCCGCGCGCTGCATGGATTGCGGCATCCCGTATTGTCACAACGGCTGCCCGGTTAACAATCAGATCCCGGATTGGAACGACCTCGTCTACAATTCCGATTGGGAAGAGGCGGCGCGCAATCTTCATTCGACCAATAATTTTCCGGAATTTACCGGCCGCGTTTGCCCGGCGCCGTGCGAGGCTGCCTGCACGCTCAATCTCACCGATCAGCCGGTGACAATCAAAACGATCGAATGCACGATCGTCGATCGCGCCTTTGCGAAGGGTTGGGTCAAGCCGGAGCCGTCAGAGCGCCGCACGGGCAAGAAAATTGGCGTCGTCGGCGCGGGTCCCGCGGGCCTTGCCTGCGCGCAGCAGCTCGCGCGCGTCGGCCATGATGTGCATGTCTTCGACAAGCATCTGAAAATGGGGGGCTTGCTGCGTTATGGCATTCCCGATTTCAAGATGGAGAAGCATCTGATCGAACGCCGCGTTCAGCAGATGGAAGCGGAGGGTGTGAATTTCCACGGCGGCGTCAATGTCGGCGTCGATCTCGATCCCGCCAATCTGCTCGATGATTGCGACGCTCTCGTGCTTGCGGGCGGGGCGGAGAAGCCGCGCGATCTGCCAATTCCCGGGCGCGATCTCGCCGGCATTCACTTCGCGATGGATTTTTTGCCGCAACAGAACCGCCGCGTCAGCCGCGAGCCGTTCCATACCAATCAGCCGATCCTCGCGGCCGGCAAGCGCGTTATCGTCATCGGTGGCGGCGACACCGGTTCGGACTGCATCGGTACGTCGGTGCGTCAGGGCGCCGTGAGCGTCACACAGCTTGAAATCATGACGATGCCGCCGGAGAAGGAAAACAAGCTTCTGACTTGGCCGGATTGGCCGCTGAAGCTGCGTACCTCGTCGAGCCACGAGGAAGGCGCCAAGCGCGACTTCGCCGTGATGACCAAGGAATTTCGCGGCGAGAACGGCGTGGTCAAGCAGCTTGTCTGCGTCCGTCTCGACGAGAAGATGAAAGAGATTCCCGACAGCGCGTTCGTTCTCGAAGCCGATCTCGTGTTGCTCGCGATGGGGTTCGTTGCGCCGATCTACGAAGGTCTGTTGGAAAAGCTCGGCGTCAAGCTCGACGGGCGCGGCAATGTCGAAGCCAATGTGAAGGACTACAAGTCCTCGCTCGACAAGATTTTCGCGTGTGGCGACATGCGCCGCGGACAATCACTCGTCGTCTGGGCGATTCGCGAAGGCCGTCAGGCGGCGCAGTCGGTCGATGAATTCCTGATGGGCGAGAGTGTCCTGCCGCGCTGAGAGGGCGCGGCCGCTCAAACGCCCTTGTTTAAATGGCTGTGCTTGCGGCCATAGAGGAAATAAATCGCAAGCCCGATCACCAGCCAGACGGCGAGCCGGATCCAGGTATCGGGCGGCAAGCCGATCATCAGAAGCAGTGACACCGCCGCGCCGAGCGGACCGACGACCACGATCGCGGGCGCTTTGAATGGCCGTTCAATGTTCGGATGCCGGAAGCGCAAAATTACCACGCCGATGCAAACGACAACAAAGGCGAACAGCGTTCCGATCGAGACGAGCTCTCCGACAAGGCCGATGGGGGCGAGGCCGGCGAGAACAGCGACAATGATGCCGGTCGTGATCGTCGTGATATAGGGCGTACGAAATTTCGGATGTACGCGCGCCGCGAATGGCGGCAGAAGGCCATCATGCGCCATTGCGTAAAAGATGCGCGTTTGTCCAAGCAACAGCACCAGGACGACAGAACTTAAGCCGAGGATGGCGCCAAGTTTTACGATCGGTGCGAAAAAGCCGAGGCCGATGTGATCGACACCTACGGCGATCGGGTCCGGCACGTTCAGTTGGTCGTAGGGGATGATGCCCGTGATCACCAGGCCAACGAGCGCGTAGAGGAGCATGCAAAAGAAGAGCGAACCGAGGATCGAGCGCGCCATGTCGCGTTTGGGATCGATGGCTTCCTGTGCCGCCGTCGAGATCGCATCGAAGCCGATATAGGAAAAGAAGACAACGCCTGCGCCGCGCAACACGCCGCCCCACCCGTAATGTCCGGGCCCCAAAGCCGGGGGTATGAAGGCGCCATGCGGATTGGTTGCGGTGACCCAATTCGATGTCTTGAAGAAGAAGGCGCCGATCGCAATGAAGAGAATGATGATCACAAGCTTGATCGCGACGATCACATTGTTCGCGACTGCCGAGTCGCGAATGCCGATCACGAGCAATGTGCTCATCAGCATGATGATGAAAGTCGCAGGAAAATTGAAGAACGCGCCGGTATGAGACCAGTGCCCGCTTATGGGATCGAACGCGAAGGGCGCACTGGCATAAGCCGACGGAATATGCAGCCCGATATTGTTGAGGAAACTCGTGACATAGCCGGACCAGCCTATCGCGACTGTTGTCGAACCCAGCGCATATTCGAGGATCAGATCCCAGCCGATGATCCAGGCGATGAATTCGCCCATGCTCGCATAGGCGTAAGTGTAGGCGCTCCCCGCAACGGGGACGGCGGAGGCAAGCTCGGCGTAGCAAAGTCCCGCCAGCGCGCAGGCAAAGCCTGACAACAGGAAGGAGAGGACGATCGCCGGGCCGGCATATTCGGCTGCGGCATGACCGGTGAGGACGAAAATGCCCGCCCCGATGAGGCCGCCAATTCCGATCGCCGTCAGACTTACAAGGTTGAGCGTGCGCTTAAGGGGCGGGCGACCGTGCGCAAGAATGCTCTGGGATTCGGCATTTGTCGCTTCCGCTTCGAGAACCGCCAATGATTTGCAGGCAAAAAGATCGGCCATGCGGTCCCCCAGTTTGGTTCAGTCTACAAGTTGCAGCCGTTCAGGAAAGGCGGTTGCGAGAGCGTCTTTTCGTGGCGCAATGATGCCGCGTTCGGTGATGAGTCCTGTCACAAGGCGCGCGGGCGTCACGTCGAACGCCGGATTGGTGGCACGACTTCCCTCCGGCACGATGCGCACCGTTTCGAGCCGGCCATCGTCCGTCCGTCCGCGCATGTGCGTGACTTCGCGCGCATTGCGTTCTTCAATCGGAATGTCGCGCACACCGTCCGCGATCGCAAAGTCGATAGAGGAGGAGGGCGCCGCGACATAAAACGGCACGTCGTTGTCCTTTGCCGCGAGGGCTTTGAGGTAAGTGCCGATCTTGTTGCAGACGTCGCCGGTTGCTGTTGTGCGGTCGGTGCCGACAATCACGAGATCGACGCCGCCATGCTGCATGATGTGGCCGCCGGCATTATCGACGATCACCTGATGCGAAATGCCTTGCTGCGAAAGTTCCCAGGCGGTGAGCGAGGCGCCTTGGTTGCGCGGCCGGGTCTCATCGACATAGACGTGAAGATCGATGCCGGCATCCTGCGCTTTGTAGATCGGCGCTGTCGCCGTGCCCCAGTCAACCGTCGCAAGCCAGCCGGCGTTGCAATGAGTCAGGATGTTCACGCGCGATTTGCGCTCCGCGATCTCGCTGATCAGCGCGAGGCCGTTGACGCCAATAGCGTCACAGATCGCGACATCGAGATCGGCAAGTTCGCCAGCTTTGGCGAAAGCGGCCTCGGGCCGTGCGGCCGGCGGCAAAGGCGCGAGCGCCGCGCGCATGACGTCGAGCGCCCAAGCGAGGTTGACGGCTGTCGGCCGCGTTGCGAGCAGTTTTGCGCTTGCCGCAGCAAGACCGGAATCGCCCGGATCGTCGCGTAAGGCGATAGCCAAGCCATAGGCTGCGGTGACGCCGATCAACGGCGCGCCGCGAACTTTCATGTCCTTGATGGCCGATGCGAAGTTGTCGAGCGTGACGAGTTCCGAAATCACGAATTCGTGGGGCAGGCGGGTCTGATCGATGATCATGACCCCTCCGCCATTCGCGGCCGGCCAGATCGTACGGGTCGGCTTGCCGTCAACGCGCATCTAAGATCCTGAAAGAATGTGGTTTCGCAGGGAGGGTCGAGAATTTGTGCGGCGAAAGCATGGGCAGGTTTGGCAAGCAAGCGCCGCGCCGGAAATGTGCGATTTGTCGCAAACCTGCCGCCTCCGGACGGGGAAATGCCGATTCTTCAACAAGCTTTTAACGAAATCCCCTGCAACGTTGCGAATGTCTTAATCTGCTGCCGGGACACATGCCATGGATTCCTCTGCCGATCCGCAAGCTTTCGACGATAAGAAATCCGAGTCTGTGCCTGAAGGCGCGGCCGATGCCGCACCCGCTGCGCCGGGTGAAGCGAACAACACGTCGCACGCGCTGACGAAGTTCGAACCGAAAGCCGCGACCAGCGCGAGCGGAGCCGAAAGCGAGGAGCCGCCGGAAGTCGAATCGTTTCCCGGTTCGGCGCTGGTTATCCTGCCGCCGCAGAAAGAAAAGATCGGCAGCGGCTTCAGCGCCGGCGAGCGCCTTGGTGGTCCAGCGCGGATGAAACGGAGTTCATTGACAAATAATGCCATGCGCGCTGCGGCGGTCCTGCTTATCGCAGGGGGCGCCTATGCCGTTGGCAGCCATTATTTGTCGGCTCCCGGATCGGCTCCCGCGCATGCTGCGATGGTGCCGCAATCTGCGACGGTCGCTGCGATCGCTCCGCCTGCGACGGAGGCCACGCCATCGGCCGTATCTGTCGGCTCAGACGAACCGCAACTCGCCGCGCTTCGCCACGAGACGGTCGCGCTCAACAGCGAAGTTCACAAGTTGCAGGCACGTCTCGCGGCCTTGCAGGGCGAACCCGACCAGATGCGCAGCTTGCGGAAAAGCCTTGATGGGCTGAAGGCCGGCTTCGAGGCCGAAAAAGCCGATTACAAGGCGCAGATCGCGCAACTGACCGCCAAGCTCGACCACGCTCATGCTGCTACGGCCGAAAAAGCGCGCGTCGCGCGTCTCGACGCTCAAGCTATCCAAGCGACGCTCGACCGTGCGGCGCGGACAGAGACCACGTCGGGCGATTCAACCGGGTCGATCCCGAATGCGGCCGCGCCCAGCCCGGTCACGCTCGCCTCTGCCGTGGCGCCCCGCCATGCGTCGCAGCCACTCAACGATTGGGTCGTGCGCGATGTTTATCGCGGCATCGCCTTGGTCGAAGGGCCGCAAGGTGCCATCGAAGTCATGCCGGGTGATACGCTTCCGGGTGCGGGGACGGTGCGTGCGATCGAGCGGCGCGGCGATGGCTGGGTCGTGGTGACAAGCCGCGGCTATGTCGATTACGAGCACGATTAGAGGGAAGCGGCCGTCCGCCTCCCTTTCACGATGGGGCGGCGGGAAGGCGGATCGGCGCTTCCAAGCATTTCAATCTGAGCGATTGCTTCCGCAATAGGCGGCTGCGCAATGGCTGACGGTGCCCGTCCAGCGATCCAGGACGACCACGAAGTTCTGCGCCTCCACGATTTGGTATCGGAAGAGATACGCGGCCAGCAACAACGCGAACACCGCCAAGCCAAGCCACGCTATGTTCAAGAATCTCATTTCCGTCTCTTCGAATGCGCCATGTAACCGCATCGAACTCAAACATATTTCGTACATCAAAAGCGATGGTATTCAGCGTTAGGTGCGGCCGGAGCGAAACTGCGCGCGGCATAGCGGGCTGAGTTTCGAAAAGTTCGCAATCATACAGGCTTTGACCGGGCGCTCCCACGGGATGTATTGGCGGCACAGACGAAAGGCGTCTGCGCGACAGGCGCGTCGTTGCTGCGGGGTTCCCGCCGCAAAGGCTGGCGCCGCGCAGATTGAAACGAGCAACAGCGCCAAGCAGACACGAAGGATCGAGTTCATCATTTGCCTCTCAAGATAAAACTTACGTCATTAATGGTGACATTTGTCGTCTAGGATTTTCGCCTCGTCCGTATCTTTGAACGTCATTCCTGAAGTTGCGTGCCCTCCGACAATGATTGTGCCGACTTCGGTCCATGTTCCGTCGCTCCCGCGCTGCCACGCATCGCAGGGAACCTTGTTCAAGTCCTGAGGCCAGTTTTGGATCGTGTAGGTAGCGGCGCTGGCAAAAGCAGAGGACGCGGATAAAAACACAAGGGCGAGAAACGTTCTCATAGCGACCTCTAAAGTTCGCGACGGGAATTTTGAAGGTTGCTCTGGTTGCAGCCTCGTTCAACCTTTTGTTTTCTGAGCCTGACACCTAGGGTCAGGACTCATTGATTAGAGCCAGAAGATGACGGCGGCTGCGATACAGATGGCAGACATGAATGTATGGGCGCATCGGTCGTATCGGGTGTGGATGCGTCGCCAGTCCTTGAGCCTGCCGAACATGTTCTCGATCTTGTGCCGTTGACGATAGAGCTCGCGGTCATGTTCGATCGGCTTTTTTCGGTTTGACTTCGATGGGATGCAGGCCGCGATGCCGCGTTCGGTAAGAGCCCGGCGAAACCAGTCGGCATCATAGCCCTTGTCAGCGAGCAACTGCTTCGCGGACGGTAGAGCATCGATCATCAGGGCCGCGCCCCTATAATCGCTCATCTGGCCTTCGCTGAGCAGCATGATGACGGGGCGCCCCTGACCATCGCATACGGCGTGCAGCTTGGAGTTCAGGCCGCCCTTCGTGCGGCCGATACGTCGGGAAACAGACCCTTTTTTAAAAGGCTGGCGGCGGTGCGATGCGCTTTCAGATGCGTCGCATCGATCATCAGACGAGATGGCTTGCCGGCCTTGCGTGCCAGTTCGGCGAAGATCTTGTTGAACACGCCGAGGCGGCTCCAACGCACAAACCGATTGTAGATCGTCTTGTGCGGACCATAGCCGGGCGGCGCATCGCGCCAGCGCAGACCGTTTCTGATGACGAAGACGATGCCACTGATCACCCGCCGATCGTCAACCCTCGCAATCCCGTGCGACAATGGAAAATACGGTTCGATCCGGCGCATCTGCGCCTCCGACAGCAACAACAAATCAGCCATGGCGATGCCTCCCGACATCCCCATTGAATCAATCCGCTAACCCTCACGCAACAATTTAATGGGTCCTGAGCCTAGTCTTACTGCGTCATAAATTTCGTAGCCTGACTTTCTTGATCGGTCGTGCACAGCAGGGACATCGCGCGAGTTGTCTGGCGAGCGCGACCGTTAATCGTCGTCGCATGGTCGCGATGGAGTTTGGGATGTGACGTTCTGTGCGCAGCGGCAGAGCCGCGGGGTCGCTGATTGGCGGAAAGACAAGGCGTTTGGAAGACCCCGCCGGGACGCATGCCCGAGGGGGGAATCGTCTGCCTTTCGCAGATCAGGAATCCATAGGAGGCAATGCACAGCGTCGCGTGATGATGGAAGCCGCGCCAGCCGCGGCCTTCGAAGTGCCCCAGGCCGATCTCCTGCTTGAGATCCTGATAATCGCGCTCGATGCGCCAACGCAGCTTTGTAAGGTCAACCAGACGCGTGAATGCGATTTTCTCCGGCAGCGTCGAGAACCAGTATTTTATCGGTTCAGCTTCGCCCTTGGGCCACTCGATCAATAGCCATTCTTCAAGCCGCGCCTCGGACAGATTGTAATCGCGATGGGCGGCACGAACGCGCAGGCGTGCGAAACGCGAGGTGAGCGGCTCGGCGGTTCCTTCGCGCCATGTGACCGTGCGCCAGGCTTTGGCCGGCAGGCTCTGCGCCAGCGCCTTCACCGAGATCGGTTGGTGGTGGCTGTCGCGGCGCATCAGGCTGGGTGGGCGGCCGCGGCCTGACCACGCCTTGGGACGAGCCGGTGCGGTGCCCGGCGCCCACACTGTGGTGTTGGGCAGAATGCCGGCGACATAGGTCAAGCCCAAGGCGGCAATGGCCCGGCGCAGCTCCGTGTTGGCGCCATAGCCAGCGTCCATCAGGACGACGCCGCGAGGCAGTCCCGCGTCATAGGCCGCGCGGATTTGCGCGAGCGCGATCTCGGGCTTGGTCTTGAAGCCGATCTCCTGAGGCACATGGGCTTTGCACCGCCGCAGTTCGTCGTCGGCCCAGTCGTGCGGAAGATAGAGCTGATAAGCTACCGGCAGGCTGGCGTGCCTGTTGGCCAGCGACAGCGAGACGGCGACCTGACAATTATCCTGCTTGCCCAGCTGGCCGCAATATTGCCGCGCCACGCCGACCGAATGCCGGCCTTTCTTGGGGAACCCTGTGTCATCGATGATCCACGCCTGGATTGGTCCATGGTCCTCGATCTTCGGCAGGACCATCTCCTGCACCTTGGCCAAAACCGCCTCATCGGACCAGCGTCCCTCACCCACGAAGTGCAACAGGGATTGGTGCTGTGCCGCCGTCCGTTCCGGCGCTGTCACCGCCGCCATCGGCTCAACGCTCTTGCGTTCGACCGGCATCAGAAGCCCGGTGCAATAATCGCGTAGCGGACGAGCTCGGTCCACATGACCGAGCACGCTCACCAGCCCTGCAACGTAACCCAAAACCGTTCCGCACAGCCATCCGTTCGAAGATCCATCATGGCCTCCGTGCCGAAATGAATCTCCCAAGCCTACGTGAGTCGCCTCCGCAAACCGCCGCGGCTTTCTGACTCAGTAAGACTAATCCACTGTCTTTGTCGGCATCCAAGAAGACGAAGCGCCCTCTTTAAGGGCGCGCTCGACTGGCAGTGGGTTTGCGACGAAATATGCGCCCAACGGTTCTCCATGCCACGCAGATCATTCCACCTGTTAAGACGAGCAGGCCGACCGCCACCGCGCCCGAAACATAGGGGTATGCATAGACCACGTAGAGCAATCCGCTGGTGGCGATGTCCTCAGTTGTAGAAAGGGCGATATTGCTGAACGGCTCGGGGCTGACGTTGACTATCGCGCGCGCCCCGGCTTTGCCGCTATGCGCCAGCAGCGCACCGCCGCCGCCAAGAATGAAAGCCACCACCTGCATCGTGGGATCGGACGGATCGACGATGGCGGTCGCCAAGAGGGCGCCGCCTATTGGGCGGATTGCCGTATGGACCGTATCCCAGATCGTGTCGATCCACGGCACCTTGTCGGCAAAGAACTCGCAGAGCGTTGCCAATGTGGCGGCGCCCATCACCCAAGGGCTAGCCAACACGCGCAACGCCTGAAGATGCTCGGGTAGCGGCACGATATGCCAGTGCATCGCAAGGCCCGTCGCAAGAATGCACAGATAGAGCCGCCAGCCTGAAAGCAGGCTGACGCTGGCGGCGATGCCGAGCAGTGTTATGATTCCAGGATGTGTATTCATCGGAGCGTCTCGCTTCCATATCGAGCCGTGAGACGGGCTCGATCAGCTTAGCGCAGCGTGTGGCCTTTTTTCAATTTCATGACCCGTTCGCCGCACCGTTGACGCTCGGAGCCGGTGAGGCAGCCCCATGTTCGCCGTCGATTAAAGCAATGTATCGGGAGTTAGCGTCTTGTGCGGCTGTCGATTGGCGTGACCTGCGGCCCATCTGCGGTTATTTTGCCACGATGCAGAGAATCACCCTTGTTCTGATCATATTGACCGCCATGACCGTTGTGCCGGCTCAAGCCATCCAGGACAGCTTCACCCCTCGGCTCATCGAGGCCGTCCAAAATTATCTGCAGGCTTATGAAGTCTGTCTTCGGCGCGTCATCGCGGCTTCGCCGGTCGCGGGCAAGAAGCCCGAACAAATCGCGACGGCAGCTATCAAGATATGCAAGGAACGGGACGCCGATGTCAGGGCGACAAGACGGCGGGTGTATGGGTTCCCGAGCGTGGATAACTTCATGGCTGGGACAGGCGACAGGATATTCGCCTTCAGCGTGGAGCTGGCAAAGGCCCACATCGCAAACTCGGGTCTTCGGTAGCGTCCTGGGTCCGAACGCCGCAGATGCCCAACACATCGAACTTAGACACTTAAAGCTAAACCAGAACTTTAAGTCCGAACTCGGCGGCGCTTTCGCTGAGCCAATGACAGAAGGCGGCCGCGAAACTGCGCGGGACAGCGACGTCATAGGTCGGCGCGTCGTCGATCTGCCAGATAACGACATTGAGATGCGCGCAGGAGGTCGAGGCCGCATCGCCCGCCTGAAAGGCGCGCGGATGCAGATCGACGCCAAGTCCTTTCTCGAATGTAGCGCGCGCGTTTGGACCCGCGATCCGCAAAACGGCATAGCCGCTCGATTGATCCGTGATCGCGGCCGTCTCGCCCAGGCCTTGACGCAGCGCGTTCACCAAATTGTCGCCGCCTTCGCGCACGGCTAGCCAAGCGCGGGGACCCGTTGCGACCAGTATGAGGCCACCGCCTGAACTCATTTTGCTCCCCAACGTGAGTTCGACGCCGAAAGCCTCTTTAAGGCGCTGCGCGAATTCGCCAATTGGCCCGCGCGCGATGATTGTCGCAATCTGCGGCGCGCGTTCGCGCACGTTGACGCCGGGCAGGCCCGTGAGCCCGATATCTTTCAGAGCGCCGACACAGGGCGAGCGAAATTCCAATACTTCACTCATGCAGCCATTTCCCTTCGGGATCGACGAAGATCGGGGGAAACGACCTCGACCTCGACATCGCCGTTGCGGACGGGATCGTAGGCGCGGACATATTCGCCGATGCGCGTCGCACCGTGCTTGAGCAGCCCCAGCCCGACCCAGCAGCCGGCGTGCGGCGAATAGGCGACGGAGGTCATATAGCCCTCGTCATTCTCTGCGCTTTCCGCGGCGTCGAGGGGTAGGAGATGCGCGCCGGAGCGTAGCCGCTGGCCCGGGTCGACAGGCTTCAGGCCGACGAGGCCGGGCCGTTCCGGATCGGTCAGCGCCGGACGATCCGCCAGCACGCGGCCGATGAAATCTTTTTTCTTGGAGAGCATCTTGCCGAGGCCGAGATCCGCCGCCGTCGTCTGGCCGTTCAGCTCGGGCACGGAGACGTGCCCCTTCTCGATGCGCAAGACGCCCAGCGCTTCGCTGCCGTAGGGTACGACGCCAAACGGCGCGCCGGCGCGCATCAATGCGCGCATGAGGCTGTCGCCATAATTCGCCGACACGGCGATTTCGTAGGCAAGCTCGCCCGAGAAGGAAATGCGATAGAGCCGCGCCGTGACGCCGCCCCAGACGAATTCGGCGCAAGCGAGGAATGGAAAGGCCTCATTCGACATATTGAACGCATCGCCGAACAGGTTCTTCAAGAGTTCCCGCGATTTGGGACCAGCAACGGCATATTGCGTCCATTGTTCGGTGACCGACACCATCGCGACATCGAGCTCCGGCCATAGAACCTGATGGCAGAATTCGAGATGCTGCATCACCTTGCCGGCATTGCCGGTGGTGGTCGACATCACATATTCCTCCGGGCCAAGCCGCGCGGTCGTGCCATCGTCGAGCACGAAACCATCTTCGCGCAGCATGAGGCCGTAGCGCGCTTTGCCCACCGGCAGAGTCGAGAACATGTTGACATAGACGCGATCGAGAAAAATACCGGCATGGCGGCCCTGAATGTCAATCTTGCCGAGGCTCGAAACGTCGCAGATGCCGACCGCCGCGCGCACCGTCTTCACTTCGCGGGTCACGCTTTCGAGCCAATCACTTTCACCGGCCTGTGTGAACCAGCGCGGCCGCAACCATTGTCCGGCTTCGACCATTGTCGCGCCGTTTTCGAGCGCCCAGTCATGGCCCGCGCAATAGCGCGTCGCCTTGAAATGCTTGCCGACATGGCCACCGGCCAAAGCCCCGATCGCAACGGGCACATGCGGCGGCCGGAAGCGCGTCGTGCCGGCATCGTGCATCGTGCGGCCGGTCAGATGCGCCATCAGCGCTTGACCGTTGACACTCGACGTCTTGCCTTGCTCGGTCGCCATGCCGAGCGTCGTGTAGCGCTTCAGATGTTCGACCGAGCGGAAGCCTTCGGTCTTGGCGATGGAAATGTCTTTGGCGGTCACATCGTTTTGCTGATCGACAAAGGCTTTCCCTTTGCCACCCTCGATATACCAGATCGACGACGTCGAGCTTGGCTCGTCATCGGCGCGCGGAATATCCGCGGGCGTTGCCGCAAAACCAAGGTCGGCGGCGAGCGTTTGGCCGGTTTGCATTCCAGCCTTCAGGCAGGCGCCAAGGCCGAAATCGCCGGCCGCGGCTCCCGCGACTCGCATGCCAAGCGGAAGTTCACCGGGCAAAAAGGCGCTGTGCGTATCCGACCAGATGGGCTTGCCGCCAAGATGCGTCGTCAGCCCCACTTGCGGATTGTGGCCGTTGGAGACCGCCAGCACGTCCACGTCGAATTGAAGCACTTTGTCGTTCTTTCGCACATCGATGCGCTTCAATCCGAAATGTCCGTGCGTGCCGGTCACGAATGCATCGAGCAGAATGCGGACGCCGGCGCGGGCGACGGGCCGGGTGAGTGAGTCCGCGACGCTGCCTCGCGAGTCGATCATGATCTCGATTTCGAGACCGGCGTTCAAGACGTCCTGCGCGGCGAGCCAGCCGTCATCCGACGACACGAAGAATGCGATCTTGCGGCTGGGCGTTGCGGCGAAACGGTTGACATAGGTGCGCAGCGCAGAAGCCAGCATTACGCCCGGACGATCGTTACCGTTGAAGACGATAGGCCGCTCGATCGCGCCCATCGCATTGAGCGTGCGGCGCGCAACGATCTGCCAGAGACGCTGGCGCGGCTGGTGCGGCGCTGGTTGCGGCAGATGATCGGCGACGTGTTCGAGCGCGCCATAGACACCGCCGTCATAGGTTCCGAAAACAGAGGTGCGGCGGAAAATGCGCACGTCCGGCATCGCGGCCAGTTCCGCTTCAGCATTTGTGACCCATTCGGTGCCGGGCATGGAATCGATTTCGCGTGCCTCAGATAACAGTCGGCCGCCCAAGCGGAAATCTTCCTCGCACAAGATGACGCGTGCGCCTGCGCGCCCGGCGGCCAGAGCCGCAGCAAGACCCGCCGGTCCGGAGCCGATGACCAGCACATCGCAATAGGCCGTCGCGTGCTCGTAATGATCCGGATCGGGCAGGGCGCTCGCTGCGCCAAGCCCGGCAGCGCGGCGGATCGCCGGCTCATAGACCTTCTCCCAAAAGGAGGCGGGCCACATGAACGTCTTGTAGTAGAAGCCGCCGACGAAGAGTGGCGCGAAAAGCTGATTGATCGAAAGAATGTCGAGGCTGAGCGACGGCCAGCAATTCTGGCTTGTCGCAACGAGGCGGTCATACAGCTCGATCGTTGTCGCTTTGGTGTTCGGCTCGCGCCGCGCGCCGTCGCGTAGAGTGACAAGTGCATTCGGCTCTTCCGGCCCGGCGGTGAAGATGCCGCGTGGCCGATGATATTTGAAGGACCGGCCGACGAGTTTGACCCCATTCGCCATCAACGCGGAGGCGAGTGTGTCGCCGGGATGGCCGAGGTAATTCTTGCCGTCGAACTTGAAAGCGATTTCGCGGCGCCGATCGATGAGGCCGCCGTTTGGCAGACGCAGCAGAGCGCTCATCGCGCGCCCTCCCTGGCGAGAACGGCGCTTTCGATTGTATGCGTGCGCGTCTCACGCACGACTTTCAGCCACGAGCGACAACCGAACGCATGATACCAATATTCCTCGCTCGGGCCGGCGGGGTTGGTGCGCAGATAAGCATAGTCGAAGAATTTCTCCGCCGCGTCTGGCGCTGCGGGATCGGGGCGCGGGCCTGTCGCTTCGCCGAAGGTGACGAATTCGGAAAGGTCGCGGAAACCGCAATAGGGGCAGGGGATACGCATGGCGTCTACATCACGATGGTCTTAGAGCGGGATTGAAACAAAAAACCGGTCTCCACTTTTTTGCATCCCGCTCTAATGCAGATTGGGTTGCGGGCCTTGGCCCTTTTCGTCGAGGACCGCGCCGCGGGCGAAGCGATCGAGCCGGAAAGCCGCGGCAGCGGAATGTGTTTCGTCGCGGGCAATCAGATGAGCGAAGCACCAGCCCGCCGCGGGCACGGCTTTGAAGCCGCCGTAGTTCCAGCCAGTGTTGAGATAGAGGCCTTCGACCGGCGTCTTGTCGATGATCGGCGAACCATCCGCCGACATGTCCATGATGCCACCCCAGTTGCGTAGAACGCGCAGGCGCCCAATCATCGGCATCAACGCCATGCCGCCTTCGCAGACATCCTTCACCGTCGGCAGATTGCCGCGCTGGGCATAGGACTTGTAGCCATCGAGATCGCCGCCGAAGACGAGGCCGCCCTTGTCGGATTGGCTGATGTAGAAATGACCAGCACCGAACGTGATGACGTTCGGAATGAGAGGCTTTAAACCTTCCGAAACGAAAGCCTGAATGACATGGCTTTCGATCGGCAGGCGCAGGCCGGCGAAGGCCGCAACGCGCGAGCTGTTGCCGGCAACGGAAAGACCGACCTTTTTGGCGCGGATGGGGCCGCGCGTCGTCTCAACGCCGGTGACGCGGCCGTTCTCGATGGTCAGGCCCGTCACTTCGCAATTCTGCACGATATCGACGCCGCGGTCGCTGGCACCGCGCGCATAACCCCAGGCAACGGCATCGTGCCGTGCCGTGCCGCCACGCTTCTGCAAAAGGCCACCTTGAATCGGGAAGCGCGCATCATCGAAATTCAGAAATGGCAGCATGGCGCGCACCTGCTCGCGGTCGAGCAAGTCCGCATCGACGCCGTGGAGCCGCATCGCATTGCCGCGCCGCGCATAGGCGTCGCGCTGGCCATCGGAATGATAGAGATTCAACACGCCGCGTTGGCTGACCATCGCATTGTAGTTGAAATCCTGCTCCAGTTTTTCCCAGAGCTTCATCGACCATTCGTAGAAGACGATATTGCCGGGCAACAGATAGTTTGAACGGATAATCGTCGTGTTGCGGCCGATATTGCCGCCGCCGATCCAGCCTTTTTCCAGCACCGCGACATTGGTGAGGCCATGCTCTTTGGCGAGATAATAGGCGGTCGAAAGACCGTGGCCGCCGCCGCCGACGATGATGGCGTCGTATTCCGGCTTGGGTTCGGCATCGCGCCACGTCGGCGTCCAGCCTTGATGGCCGGTGAAGGCGTTTTTCAGCAGGGACAAGAAGGAATAATGCATGTCGATCGCAAAGGGGCGGCGGCGCTGCGGCCTTGACTTCGGCCAGCATGGACGCGGATAAATGGAAAATCTTGTCCACGAGCGCCATTTCCATGACCAAAGGCGACATATCAGTGGGGCAGCGCGATGAGGTGCGAAAGCTGGGCTTTCTGCTGATCGACGATTTCGCGCTGATGTCATTTGCGTCCGCGATTGAGCCGTTCCGCGCTGCCAATGTGCTCGCGGGCCGCAGCCTCTACGAGTGGGTCGCGATCGGTGTCCATCGAAACGGCGCAGCCGCGTCCGCCGGACTCTTGGTGCAAACGCAGCATCTTGTGGGTGCCGATCTAGATCTCGATACGCTTTTTGTTTGCGCCGGCGGCAATCCGGCGGAATTTGCCGACGAGGCGACATTGCAATGGCTTCGGCGTCTGGCGCGCCGCGGCGTGCGGATCGGCGGCGTCTCCGGCGGCCCTTTCATTCTGGCCCGCGCCGGCCTTCTCGACGGCCACCGCTGCACCATTCACTGGGAACACGTTCCGGCTTTCCGCGAAAGCTTTCCGCAGCTCACATTACGCTGCTCGCTCTATGAGATCGACCGCGACAGGCTCACGTGCGCCGGCGGCATTGCCGCGCTCGACATGATGCATGCATTGATCGCCGCGGAGCAGGGTCGTGTGCTCGCCGACAAGGTCAGCGACTGGTTTCTGCAAACCGACATCAGGCTTGGAACGGGCGCGCAACGTCGCTCCCTGCAGGAGCGCTATGATACAGCCAATGCGCATCTCCTGACGGCGTTGGAGCTGATCGAAGGCCATGTTGAGCGCCCGATGAAAAGGCGAGCCCTGGCGCAGGCTGCCGGCATCTCCGTGCGCCAGCTCGAACGGCTCTTCGCGCACCATCTCGATACGACGCTCGACGGTCATTATCGCGAAGTCCGGCTTGAACGGGCGCGAACGCTGCTACGGCAGACGGCGATGCCGATTGCGGAAGTGGGACTTGCGAGCGGCTTTCAAAGCGCCAGCCATTTCTCCCGGCAATTCAAAGAGCGCTTCGGCCATGCGCCCCTGCAGGAGCGACCAATAAAGGTGAAAACGAAAATCAGGTCCGGTCGCGTTGATAGATGATGATCGAAAGATAGGTCATCGGCAGTTCGATCAAATTCTCCGGGCCATGCATGGCGCTCGAATCGAACAGAAGCGAATCTCCCGGCGCGAGTCGATAGACCTTATCGCCGTGGCGATAATCGACGACGCCGGTGAGCATATAGATGAACTCGCGGCCGGCGTGCTGAAACGCGGTGTAAGGCGCGGCTTCTTTCTCCAAAGTGATGAGATAAGGCTCGACCGCGATGTCACCACCCAGCGCGTGGCCGAGAAGCTGGTAGATATGCCCGACCTTGGAGCCGCGCCGCTCGATGACGACGCCTTGATCCGCCTTCACGAAAGAGCAATCGCGCTGCTCCTCGAAGGCGGCGAAGAGGGAGGTCATTGGCGCGCTCAACGCCGCGGCAATCGATTGAAGCGAGGCGAGGGAGGCCGAAATCTGCCCCGTTTCGATCTTCGACATCATGCCGGTCGAGATCTGCGCGGCGCTGGCAAGATCGGCGACCGAGAGATTGAGACGCCGCCGCAATTGCCGGATCTGGCTGCCGATCGCCCGCTCGAGGCTGCGCGCCTCTCCAGGCGGAGCGTTTGAGACCGTCAGCAGATTTTGTGCAGTGGTAGCGGAATCGTCTGCCACTGCGACGGCGTTCTTCGTCTTGCGATCCATGCTTTCGACCGGCGAATGTGAATTCGACAAGCTCTAACGATTAACTTGCGCGCAATATCAACCGCAAGGTACGACGCACCTTGGTGCCGATATTTTTACATCCATCCACCGGGATAATACGGCAACGGCAAAACTTATCCAGTCAGATGCGCTTTGCCGTGCCTTTGAGCCTAGCAATCAAGCGTCGTCTCGACCTCCCATTTGCTGAGATGGCGCATATATTCGTTCCAATTGTCGGTTTTGAGCTTCACGTAAGCAGTCACGAATTCGGTGCCGAACGCCTTTTCAAAGAGCGGCGAGGCTTCGAGTGCCCGCAAGGCATCGAGCAGATTGAGCGGCAGCTTCTTGGCGCCTTCGACGAGATGGCCGTGCGTATACATATTGATGTCGAGCCGTTTGCCCGGGTCGCGCGAATGCGCGAGACCGTCGAGACCCGCTGCCAGAAGCGCCGCCTGAAGCAAATAGGGGTTGGCTGCGCCGTCGGCGAGACGGAATTCGAACCGCCCTTCTTCGGGAATCCGCACCATGTGAGTGCGGTTGTTGCCGGTATATGTGATCGTGTTCGGCGACCAGGTCGCGCCCGATAGCGTGACCGTGCCGTTGATGCGCTTGTAGCTGTTGGCCGTCGGATTGGTCAGCGCGGTCATCGCCTCGGCGTTGGCGAGAATGCCGGCGAGGAAATGGTAGCCAAGCTTCGAGACGCCGAGTTCGCCCTTCGGATCCTCGAAGACGTTCTCGTCCTTCTTCCAAAGCGAAACGTGTGCGTGACAGCCGTTGCCGGTGAGGTTCGAGAAGGGCTTTGGCATGAAGGTCGCGCGCAGCCCATGCTTTTCGGCGATCGACTTCACCATGTATTTGAAGAACGAATGTCGATCGGCCGTCACAAGCGCATCGTCGTAATTCCAGTTCATTTCGAACTGGCCGTTGGCGTCTTCATGATCGTTTTGATAGGGCTTCCAGCCCAATTCGAGCATGCTGTCGCAGATTTCCGCGATCACATCAAAACGGCGCATCAAAGCCGTCTGATCGTAGCAGGGCTTGGCCTGGAAATCGCTGGGATCTGAAATACAATCGCCAGCCGGCGAGATGAGGAAAAATTCGCATTCCACGCCGGATTTCATTTGCAGGCCCTGTTCGGCCGCGGCGGCGATTTGACGGCGTAGAACGTTGCGTGGCGCCTGTTCGACTTCCTTGCCGTCCATCCAGGGATTGCCGGCGAGCCAGCCGACTTCTTTTTTCCACGGTAATTGGATGAGGCTGTCGGGATCCGGGATCACGAACGTATCGGGGTCGGCTGGCGTCATATCAAGCCAGGTAGCAAATCCCGCAAACCCTGCGCCGTTCTTGGCCATGGCGGTGATGGCTTCCGTCGGCACAAGCTTGGAGCGCTGCGTGCCGAACAGATCGGTAAACGAGATCAGAAAGTATTTGATGCCGCGATCTTTCGCGATCTTCTCGAGATCTTTTGACATGTCCTTTTCCTATCCCAAGCTTGGGTTATTAGCGTTCAGCTCGCCTCGTTTTGTCGCTCCGGGCAAGGCGTGAATGTCGATCGGCGCGCATGCACCGCAGGCACGATTTCTGCAAAGACGGGATATCAAGGCCGGCATTAGCCGCCACTTCCACAGGACTGATTTCGTCGAACCAGTGAAGGGCGATTCCTGGATGTCAGGAACCGAGCGATGCAGCGCATATACTATTGATCTCCTCCGTTATCACACGGTATTGGCAAAAATTATTCCCGTCAACTAAAGGGAACTAATTTTTCGTCACAGGAAATTATTGGTATTTGCCGCTTTGGGAGCCAGGAGGGAGTCACATGGCCTCGCCGTTAGTTCCATTCTGCGCGAGAGCAGATTGCATGCCTGTTGCAGGTACACCTCCGACGACAAGGTAGACGGGCGGCTCGGCCAAGCGACGCACGCGGTAAGGTTCCTGTTCCCAGAAGAAATGCGCAATCAGCCAATGAAGTGGCGGCGGCGCCCCCATGACGATGGCGCCTGGCCTACGCCGTTTGGCCTCGGCCAAAATCCGTCCTGATGCATTGCGCGTACCGACGACAGCGGCCGTGGCTTCAACGCCGCGCTGCTGCAATTGGTGCAATATTTCAGCGACTCTGTCGCGCTGGGCCTGCCATTCGCGCTTGGTCGGCCTCAAACCTGGATGGGGCAGGCCGAAACTGCTGCCCCAAACGCGCGCGATCATGAGCACATGCACCGGCGCATGTGCCTTTCGCGACAGACGCGCCGTGAAGTCCAAAACCTCTGGCGTTATCGGTGCGCCCTCCGACGCTAGGAGGATGGAAGCCGGCGCGGAGTCTTGGGGGTCAGGCGGTTCCGGCGACCGGCTCCAGGGCCAGCGCCGCGCGAATTTCAATGCCATGGCGCAATCCAAACGAGGTTGATGAAAGATTCGATCAGCAGCCGCGCAGGCTGCTGATCGTCTTGATCTACGTCTCGTCCTGCTTAGGACGTCGCACGGGCTTCGATCGCCGGCTTTCGCTTGTCCTCATACCTCCGGTACCAATAGAGCGGGAGGTAAGCGAGGAGCGCTGCCCAGCCGGCCCAATAGTAGATCTCAACATTGCCGAGCTTCGAGTACCAAAGGCCGCCAAACAGCCAGAACACGAAATAAATCACCGCCAAAGCCAGGGCGACATATTTCATGAATTCCGGCAATCTGAATGGCCGCCGCAACTCGGGCTTATCTTGCCGAAGCAGAAAGTAACCGATCAGAACCGGAATGAAGGAAATCGTGTAGCCGACATTGGAAAAGCTGTAGATTTCCACCGCGCCGCCAGCCAGCACGACAAGCAGCGAACAGACAACGTTGAAGGCCATGGCGCGGGCCGGCACGCCATGTTCGTTGAGTTTCGTGAACCATGTTGGAAATTCACCGTCGAGCGCCATTTGATAGAGCGCGCGACCCGACCCCATGATGGCGTTGAGCGCGGAAAGCGCCAGCGCCACGATGAGCATCGCGGCGATGATCCAGTTTAACGCTTGTCCCGCGACGCCGGGGAATATCTTGCCGGCGAAGGTCACGAAGATCGTCTTCGGGTCCGAAAGGGCGGAGTTGGACAGCGCCTTTGCGCCGAGCACAACGATGAAGGCGATTGGGATAAGCGTGTAGATGAAAACGCCGTAGCCGCCTTCAAGGTTCATCGCGATCTTGGCGTCATGATCGGGATTGGAACACTCGCCGATATAGCAAGCGGCGGCTTCCATCGCGATCACGTTCCATGTCAGCAGGAAGCCATAGGCGATGTAGACTTCGAACCAGTTGAAACCGCTGATCGGTGAAAAGAAGCTTGTTCCGTCTACGTGTTTGAACCCGGCGAGTTCGTTGAAATGGACGACACCGGGATTGAAAATCCAGGCGACCGCAATGAACGTCAGCGGAATCATCGAAAGCAAAGCCAGCACCGTGGCGAAGGCAGCACCGAACTTGATTCCCCGGTACGCCGGAATGAAGAACAGCAGGATGCCGATCACCGAGATGACCAATGTCGACCAGGCGATGAACGTATGGATTGGGGTGAAGCCGGCCGTCGTGTTGAAACCAAAACGGTCGGCGAGATAGGCGGCCGCCAGGATCACGTTGAGCGGCGCGACGGGGAACCAGCCAAGCCAATAAGCCCAGGCCGTAAAGCCGTTGACGTGCTTGGCGAATTTTGGCCATCGGGACACGAAGGCCGGGTAGGCATACGACGGCGATCCGCCGGTGCGCTCCGGCATCATCGCCGCAAGTTCGGCAAGGAAGAGGCAGAGCAACCAACCCGTCAGCGTGATGAAGACGGTGATCGGAATCGACGAAGCGCCGAGCGAGGTGACCATCACTGGCGCGATGCCCGTCACCAGAATGGTGCCGGCCAAGCCGATGACGAAAGCGCCCCACCATCCGGTCTCGCGTTTTAGTCCACCGGCACTGTAGCCCAAGTGATCGGTTGCATGAATATCTATGCTTTGATCAGACTGAATTGTCATTGGTCTCGCGCTCCTTGGTTGCCGGCGCCGAGATGTTTTTATTTTTCATACGATCGAGCGTGCCTTGTTAGGCACGTGCCAACCGCGATGCTGTTTTTTTATTCATCGCGGAATTGCAGACGTCTCGATACCGGCTTTTTGCTTATGTCGTTTCCTCACGACGTCAGGATGCTTCGAAAAATCATTCCCGTAAAGAAACTCTTTTTCCAAAATGAAATTTTGTGGGCGTGCGCCCATTTCATTGCCTATTTACGATGCAATTTGCCGCGATGTTTGACAGCTTTCATTTGCGCTTCGCAATGCAGCGCAGTTTTCGCATTGCGGTTTTTGCATCGCACAGCGATCAGCGAAGAACTGCGCGCTTTCAAACAGGCGTTTCGTTTTCGACTCGGCCATTGCTGAATCAGAGCAGCGCGTAGGTAAAGATCGCGAGTCGAAGCGCGTGAGAGTCGAGCGCAACATGATACGCGCAACGAGATCAAGCGGTGATCAAAAACTCTCTTGGCAAGCGCGGCCGCGCACCCGGAACTTTCACCCTTGCCTCCAGTTGCAGGTGCGACTGAATGCAAGGAGCTCAAAATGCGGACCGTTCCTGTTTTATCGATTTTTCTTCTACTGAGCGTGCCAGTGCTAGGTTCATCCGTGGAGGCCCAGTCGCTGACTGAAAAGACCGGCATAAACTCTTTGATCGGCAGGGCGGCATCGACTCAGGATTTCGTGACGGAAGCTGGCATCAGCGACATGTTCGAGATTCAATCGAGCAAGCTGGCGCTGGATAAGGTCAGCGACGATGCGACGAAGACGTTCGCCCGGCATATGATCACAGATCACAGCAAGACCACCGCTAAACTGGAAGATCTGATCGATTCAGGCAAAGTCAAAGCGAAACCGCCGACCGTGCTCGACAATTCGCATCAATCCTTGCTCGATAAGCTCAAGTCGCTGAGCGGCGCGGATTTCAGAAAAGAATATCTCGACGATCAGGTCAAAGGGCATAAAGATGCCGTTGACCTTTTCAAGCGCTATTCCAAGGGCGGAACGAACCCCGATCTCAAGCAATTTGCCGACAGCGTTTTGCCGACGATCGAGCGCCATCTCGACATGGCGCAAAATCTCGACAAGTAAAGAACTCGTTTTTCCGTTTATTTGCGTGATATAAGGCCTCACGAATTTCGTGAGGCCTTTATGCTCGCTGCTGATGACGAAATCCTTCGGACCGCGCTCGCGTGGCACGCGCAAAGTGTCCAGGTTGCCATTGCGACCGTTGTCGAGACGTGGGGGTCGGCGCCGCGCCCGATCGGCAGTCAATTGGTCATCGGGAGTGATGGCCGTTTTGTCGGGTCGGTCTCGGGAGGTTGTATCGAGGCAGACATTATCACCGAAGCGCTCGATGTTATCGCGGATGGCCAGCCAAGACTGCGCGAGTTTGGCGTTAGCGATGAAACGGCATGGCGCGCCGGTCTGTCGTGCGGTGGCCGCATAAAAATTTTCGTCGAGCGCGTTGACTGATGCGTGCCGCCCTTCTCGCCGAAATGAACGCCGAACGTGAGTCACGCCACGCGTCCATACTCGCTACCGATATTGCGACGGGCGCACAGCGTCTCATCCGCGACACGGAGGTTGATGGCGATCCGCTCGCGCCGCAATTGCGTGAGCAGCTCCGTCTTGGCAAGAGTGCATTAGTTGAAAGCGGGGATTCGACATATTTTCTGCGCGTGCGCGTGCCCACGCTGCGCATGGTCGTTATCGGCGCGGTTCATATCGCGCAAGGCCTGACGCCCATCGCGCGTCTTGCCGGCTACGACGTCACGGTAATCGATCCGCGCAGTGCCTTTGCCACGCCGGAAAGGTTTGAAGATTGCGAAGTGATCGCGCAATGGCCGCAAGACGTATTTGCGACGCGTCCGGTCGATCGCTACACCGCGATGGTGGTGCTCTCGCATGTGCCCGATATCGACGATGAAGGTATCAAGGCGGCGTTCACAGGCGAATGTTTCTATGTCGGTGCACTCGGCTCGCGCAAAACCAACGCTGCGCGGCTTGAGCGTTTGCGGACGCAGAATGTTCCCGAGGCTGCGCTGGCGCGAATCCATGCGCCTGTCGGCCTCGACATTGGCGCCGTGGGTGCGACGGAGATCGCGATTGCGATCATCGCGGAGGTGATCGCGGCGCGACGGCAAAAGCCGCTGCGGTCGGAACAGGGCGCGTGAACAAAATCGCCGCGATTATTCTTGCGGCTGGCCGCTCGACGCGTTTCGGAGACGACAGGTCGACGACAAAGCTCGTAGCTCAATTCGGCGGCGCAGCGCTCGTGCACCGTGTAGCCGAAGCAGCACTTGCGTCGCACGCGTTTCCAGTCATCGTCGTGACGGGCCTGGCCAGGGACGCGATAGCGGCGGCGCTCAAGGATTGCGACGTGAGGCTTGTCGATGCGCCGGATTATGCCGCAGGACTCTCGCAATCGTTGCGGGCGGGCGTCGCCGCCGTGCCAGCTGATGCCGGCGGCGCGATCGTTTTGCTTGCCGACATGCCGCTGATTACACCAACGCTGATCGATGCTTTGATTGCGACATTCGAGGCGGCGCCGAATGCCACGGCAGTCGTTCCAACCTATGCCGGCCGTCGTGGCAATCCGGTCCTTCTCGCGCGGACGCTTTTTGCTACGGTTGCAAAGCTCGATGGCGACCGCGGCGCCGGGAAAATTCTTGCGGAGATTGAAGGCGTCGTCGAATGTCCCGTGTGGGACGAGTCAATTTTCGCCGACGTCGATACGCCGGACGATCTGCGCCATCTCGCCGATTCCCGGGATTAATGACGAGTTGAAATGTCAAATAGGTTGCCGCAATCTTCGCCCAAGTCCAAGCTCCTATAAGTGAAGCAAGCTCCTATGAGTGAAGATGGAGCGGAGCCGGTCGTGCCCCGCCACGCAAAGAGTCACGTATGATCGATTTCATCACCACCGCGCCACTCTGGGCACAGACCTTTTGGATTCTGATTGTGCCGACAATCATCTTTATGTTCGGACCACTCGTCGTCCGGCGGTTTGTGGCCCTTGAGAGCCTTTCCACGAACAATGAGGTCGCCGGGTTCAAATTCGCGACCGTCGGCGTGTTGTATGCCGTGCTTCTCGCCTTCTCGATCATCATTGTGTGGGAAAAATTCAACGACGCCGAGTCGACCGTCGAGCGGGAGGCAGCCGCTGCGGCAACCATTTATCATTTGGTTCCGGGCCTCGATCCCGCACAGGCCGTCGCGACGCGCAATGCCCTGACCGTTTATTTGAAATCGATCGTCACCGAAGAATGGTCGGCGATGGAGCAGGGGCGGGCGAATCGATCGACCTGGACGGATCTCGGCAACATTTACGTAGCGCTGCTGACGAATGACCGGACTGCGAAAGGCGACGCAACGGTCAAAGCCGAAATTTTCAATCAGCTTAATACATTGACACAGGCGCGGCGGACGAGGCTGCGCGCGGCCGAAGGTGACGTGCCAGGGCCTCTTTGGATCGTTCTCTTCGGTGGCGCGGTTCTGACGATCGTTTTTACCTTCTTCTTCGGCACAAAAAACCTGCGCGCACAGACATTGATGACCGGCTTTTTGAGCGTGCTGATTTTCTCCGAGTTGCTGATCGCTGTCGCGCTCGACCGACCGTTCACCGGCGGGATCCGCGAATCACCGGACGCCATCGTCCACGTGCTGAACGACTTCTCACCCTAGTTCACGCTGCCGCCCCGAGGCCGTAATTCAGGCGTCCAGTTCGACGGCTTAAGAAACTCGAATCGGGGGAAAGATGCGCAAAGCTTGGCTCGTGGCCGTAGGTCTATTGATGATCGCTGTGCCGACTGCACTTGCGGCGCAGGAACGTGCGGTCGATGGAACGCTCGGGGCCGTGGCTGGTGCGGTCGTCTTCGGTCCGCTCGGCCTTATCGCGGGGGCTGCGGTCGGCGCGACGGCTGGGCCTGGCATCGCGTCAAGCTGGGGTTTGCGACACCATCATCATTATCGTCGTGTCCGCTACGTCAGACATGAGCATTAGGATGGATAGATCGGCGTCACCGAAACTTATTGCGAATCATACCAGCCTTGATCGTGCCGTCCGCCACATTGACGGCGCGTCAGGCAAACGCAGCGCCCGCTTTCGTCGCAAACGGGCTTGCGATCTGCGCTGCAAGGATATTCGCGGCCATCATAGCCACGCATCGCACCGCCGCAGGCACCTTCCCAATATTGCGCTTTCGCCGGCGAATAGGCGGCGAAACAAACCAGCGCAAAGATGGCGGCCGCGATGATTCTCAAGCCCATTATTCCATCCCATAGCTGGTGCCGGTTGCAGGAATCGAACCCGCGACCTACTGATTACAAATCAGTTGCTCTACCAACTGAGCTAAACCGGCATTCTCGCTGCGGTGTCCCAGATGCAGGGAGCTAACAGCGTCGGCCCGCGCTGGCAATGGCGTCTGCGGCCAAAAATCTTAAGTAAAGCTTCACCAAATTGCGAAAAATTGAGGAAGTGTCGCGTTCTTGCCGATGTCCGCATCGGGCATTGGCCGCATCCTTGCCGTAATGGCGGCCTAGCTTCGCCGAGAGTGCCGGTCGGTAGGCCACCAGAGACGTTTGCCTGTGCGAGCGAGTCCCTCTGGATCGACGGTCAAAAGGTTCTAGAGCGTCGTGCGGCGCGCTTTCGGAGGGGAGAAATGTCGGATCAAGTGAAGTCTGCGTTGAAGTCGGGCGTCGCGCTCGCACTTGCCGCAGGGCTTGTAACTGCCGTCGCTCTGCCGGCTCAAGCTGGTGGGGACGGGGGCGCTTTCGCGGCCGGTCTGATTGGCGGCGCCGCTCTTGGCGTCATTGCGGGCAGCGCTGCTGCCGCCGCGGCACCGCCGCCGCCTCCACCACCGCCGCCAGGCTATTACGCGCCGGCCTACGCGGGCGGGCCCTATCCGCCGCCCCCGCCGCCGCCGCGCTGCTGGTATGAGCCGCAGCAGGTTTGGGATGGCTATGCCAACGCCTATGTCGTCCGGCGCGTCCGGGTCTGCCAATAAATCAACTGATTCTGTGCTCTAGGCGCGTCCTGGCCGGTCGAAAGCTGGACCCGGGGGCTTTGGCGCGTTAATCCTCTTGTTTCCGTTAATGGTTTCTTAACCTTTGGCGGATGCGAGGGAGCGTGGCATGCGCATCAAGGTTCTTCTGTTTTTCGTCCTGGCTGGGTTTTGCTCGGCTGGCCCCGCCGCCGCGGCGTCCAGATTTGTTGTCTTGTCGGCGGCTCATGGCTTTTCCATTCCGCGCATCGGCCATGGCGCCGTGCTGCACAGCCGTTCGCATCGTTTCTTAGGCGGCGTTGACGGGGCTTATGATGCCTGGCTGGGTGCCGGCTACCCGATCGCGATGGACGACGATTCGACGGGGGCGCTTCCGCCGCCTCCATATCCGCCGGCGGTCTATTATCCAGCTTATTACGCCCCCCAACCGCACTGTGTCCGGCCGAAGATTATCTATCTTACGGATGAGAAGCCGGTCGCCAACCCACCGCGCATCATTTACGGGACGGCGCCGCCGCAATGCTATTGATATTTATTTCAATATCATAGGCTGCTTAATTCATATTTTGATTTAGCCGGGCAGCCGGCTACGAACCAGGGCGAGGGCGACCGCGCAGGCGTTTGATACGTTGAGGCTTTTGATGGCGCCCGGCATGTCGAGCCGGGCGAGCAGATCGCAATTCTCCCGACTCAGCCGCCGCAGGCCTTTGTCTTCCGCGCCGAGCACCAAGGCGACCGGCCGCGCCAGCGGCGCATCCGCGAGCGATACGGGGCCGTCTGAATCGAGCCCGACCCTCTGATAGCCAAGCTCGCCCAATTCTTCGAGCGCACGGGCCAGATTGACGACGCTGACGATGGCGACATGCTCCAGGCCGCCCGAAGCGGCTTTGGCCAGGGTGCCGGTAAATTCCGGCGAGTGACGCTCGGTGGTCACCAGCGCATCTACGCCGAAGGCCGCGGCGGTGCGCACGATGGCGCCGACATTATGCGGGTCGGTAATCTGATCAAGCACCAGAACGATGCCGCTTTTCGATTCGATGTCATCGAGATCGCGGGCAGGGAGCGGCTCGGCCTCAAGCATGACGCCCTGGTGGACCGCCTCGCCGCCGAGGCGGCGATTCATATCTTCAGGCGCGACGATCTGCGGCACGATGCCCGCAGCTTCGCATTCTGCCGCGAGCCGCGCGGCTGCTGCGGGCGTCGCGAAAAGCCGAAGCGCCCGCCGCCGTTTGGTCCGCAAGGCCTCGCGCACCGCGTGGAAGCCATAGAGAACGGCAACCTGCGAGGAGGGCCGCCGGAACGACGGCGCGGCGCTTGCGGCCTCTCTGCTGCCCGGGCCGTGGGGTCTTCGCGGCGGCGGACGGGTGCCGGTTTTTTCCGGGCCGCGATGGCGGCCGGCATCGGAATGGGGAGGCTTTTTGCGCAAGGCCTTATCCTAATTGGGTGGCGTGCCTCGCAGGGGTTGACGAAGCGCCGCCGACTTTCCATAAGCGCCCGATCAACGCGCGCAAAGCTGCCTGCTGGCCGCGGCTGTGCGGGGGAGTGTCCCGAGTGGCAAAGGGGGCGGACTGTAAATCCGCTGGCTATGCCTTCGTAGGTTCGAGTCCTACCTCCCCCACCAATTTGCCCCACCAATTTGATTTTTCACTTATTTCTAATGGCGAGGACGCTAGAATCGCGTCCCGCACCTCCTTAGCAAATCTCAGAGGATATGGATCGCCCGTGAATGAAGACCATCACCATAGACATACGCGGCGGACCGAGGCACCTCGCCGCGACTGGCGGCGCATTCATCATTCGCCGTGGTTTTGGGTCGGCGCTGTCATGTTCGTGGCCGCGATCGGGATCTACGTTTGGTCGGACGATCTCGCCTGGCGTCCGCGAATTGAACATCGGTGAGGCCAAGCCCTGACGACAGAGTCAGCTTGGCGCAAGAATAGGGGAGCATTCTCTCATCCAGAAAATACTGGTTACAATTATCCTCAAACTTATTGCGCGCTTTAGCCCCGTTCGGCCATGAAGGCCCAGCGGGGCGTTCTTTATCCTGCTGATGGCTGACGACCCTCAGAAAGCCGATCGCACGACTTCGCTCGGCTATTTCCACCCGCCACCGGGCAGTCGGCCATGGTACGGCGTGTCGCGGCAATGGCCCCAAGGTCCGCGCCAATATCCCGGAGGGCAGCTGTTCCAGTTCCCTTGATACACGCCCCAGTATCCACCCGGGTAAGGCCCATACCCAAAGCGATGACAGTAGCCGCCTGGACCCCGGTACCAGCCATATCCGCAACCTTGCGCGGCGAGGATGATAGGCGCGCCGGAAACTCCGGCGGCGTCGGAGGCGATCGGCATCGCCTCGGATGCTGAAGCAGCCGCGACGAGAGCGGCTGCACAAGAAAGGGACAACAATAGTTTTGTCATGTGGACAGTCCTCTTAATGAGCGCTCGACGCTCATTACTTACAACTAGGACCGAGCGAAATGCCTCGCAACTAAAGCTGATAAATCTGATTAATAGATTCAATATTTCGACTACGCAACTTGATATAGACAGAGTATACCGTAGGTAAATAACTTTTTCGGTTGCTGCACTCATAGAATCTGAGGTTGCTCTAACTTGCCGTTGCCAATTATCTCTCGTCGGGCCGACGGCTGCGCGGCGTAACCAATGACGCTGCAGTCCACTTTGGACATCACGCTGTCCGTTGCAACGAATACGCTTCGCTCGAGTTAGTGCTTCGGTAGGAGGCCAAAGATGTAGGAAGCAATTACCGCTAACTCAATTATCGTCTGGTTTGTCTGGGGATTTTTCATGGCCTTGGGCTGGACGCTTGGCTGCTATGCCATGGACCGCTTGCTCGGCTATTTGCCGTGGCGGCAGCAGGCGCGGCGATGATTGCCAAAGACGTTTTTAATCTTTCAGGGCTTGTCCCCGCGCTCCAGCGCGGGCTCCAGAAATGGTCGGTTGCCGCGGCCTCAGCCGTGCCCGTGGACCAGAAAAATCTGCACCAGCGCCACTAAGGTCTCGGCAAAAATGAGAGCGACGATGATTGCCTCGAGCCGGGCGGAGCGATCGACGTCCAAAATGTCGGTGAGAGTCTGGCCGGTTTCGACAATCACATTGAGCTTTTGCGTCACCGCCTTGGCGCGCTCGTTCAGTTCATACTCGTCTTCGAGCCTGGCATAGAGCCGTTCGAGGCTGGGGTGGTCCCAAAGGATATCCGGCTTTTCCTCCACCGCGACGCGACCGGAAATCCGATGCTGCGCGATGAGCGCCTGCCCAATCAGCTTGAGCATCGAGCGCCGGTTCCAGGGCGCGCGGCCGGTGCGCGCCAGTGCGACGGCGAAGGGCTCGATCGCGTCGAAGACGCCGCCGAGCTTGTTCTCGTCGCGCGCCAGCGATACCGATTTTGCCAAAGCATCGGCGACGACAAGAAAGCGCGCGGGTGAAAGATCGGGGATTTCGACGGGGCCGCCGGGCTGGACGCGATCCTCATAATCGGCGCGGATTTCGAGCGCGGCGGTTTCTTCGTTTTTGTCGTCCGTCCGGCCGGAAATTCTTCCCGCGATTCTCTCGAGAAAGCCTTTTTCCTCGGCCGGACTCAAACCGGCAAAGACGACCACGCCGAAGCGGTAGAGCGCGATGAATTTGGTCGCGGAGAGCCGCGTCGCGAACGGCACGGTTGCGATCATGTCGCCGCGCGCAATGCCCGTGGCGTCGATACGGTCGCCAACATGGATCGCATGCGCGAGGACGCGCGTGATAGCGCTGGGGGCGCCAGCCGCGACCGGCGCCGCCCCGTCATTATCAATCGCATCGTTCTGCGTATTGTCCGACATTTTCTTGCGCCATCCAATTTCGCTGAGCTTCTGTGGTTCCGGGAGCTGGCCTGGACCGATCTTACGACGTTTGGGAGCTAAATAGAGCCAATGAAGCCACGTTATCGGCGCCGGGCCGCGCCCCATAAGGTGTGGCCATGCTGTTTGGGGGCCGGGCACGCGCCTTCACGGGTTCGAGTCGCGTCTCCTTATTTAATTTTCTCGGTATTTCGGGAATGGACTGAGTCGGGCTGCTCGATTTTTCATGTTGCAGCCTTCGCCCCAAAATCATCTGATTACAAAAGGTTTTCAAAAAGGGCGCTGGCACTGAGCCACTTCGAAGCAGGAGAGTTCGATGTTGGATGGCGTGATGCTGCTGTGGTTCCTGATGACGGGGCTGGCGCTGCTCTTCGTGGCGATCGACATTCGCTCTACGCCGGAATCACCGGTGCTGAAGTGGGGATTTTTGTTATTGACTGCCTATGCCGGGGTCGTCGGCGCATTCCTTTACGTCCTCGGTTGCCGCGAACCCTTGCCCGGTCTGCACGAACGCTACACGGCCGTGCGCTGGCGGCAGACGTTGGGCTCGACGATGCATTGCGTGGCTGGCGATGGCCTCGGCATTCTCGCCGGTGCCGTGCTTTCGAGCGTCCTCAGCCTCACGGGATTGACCGAAATCATCGTCGAATATGTTCTGGGCTTCGCTTTTGGCTGGACGATTTTCCAATCCCTGTTCATGCGCGCGACTTTGGGGGGCTCTTATCGCCGCGCTCTGGCGGCCACGTTCATCGCGGAACTGCTGTCGATGAATCTCTTGATGGCCGGAATGCTCCCGACGGTGGCGGCCCTCAGAGCGCATATTGCCTCTGCGGAGAATCCGCTGGCGCCAGCCTTCTGGTTCGTCATGTCGATGGGGCTTCTTGTCGGCTTTATTGTTGCCTATCCGATGAATTGGTGGCTGGTCGCCAACCATCTCAAACACGGGATGATGACCGTCCGTCCTGCCGCCGTGGCTGCGAACGTCATGGCCGGGATGGATATGCCGGGCGTCAAAACTGAAATGTCTATGGGGGCAGGCGGGCCTACACGGCCGTCCGTGCCGGCGATGGCCTTATTGTCATTCCTGGCGCTCATTGCGGGCGTGGTGATCAGCTTCTTTTTGCGGCACTCTTGAGCCGGTCAACGGAATTAAGCGCCCAAGGAAGGAACCGCCGGCAAGCGGCGGTCCCATCGATTTGTTAGCGGACGAAAGTCTTGCAAACTTTCACGCTATCGAGCGCCTTGCTGGCGTCGTCCCAGGACGAGAACGTCTTGTCGCTGACGACCTTCATGCCCGGATAGCCGTTATGAGACGTAACGACGGCGGCGCAATTGCCAACCGTGTCCTTGATCAGAGAGAAGCTCTCTGCAAAGGCCGGCGAAACGATAAGAGAGGCGAACAAGGCGGCCGCGATCAGCTTCTTCATGAATATGCTCCATTCCAGATTTCTCAGGCCGCGCCAACGCGCAGACCTGAAATCACTCAAATACGAATTCCGATGGAATGGACCAGCAAATTATTGTGAAAGCGGCCAAAATCCGCTCCGCGCGGCCACGATTCCTCAGAACTTGAAGAATTTTTCCCGCAGCGCGTCTTCGAGTTGATGCTTGGCGTCGATGAC
The DNA here is from genome assembly GCF_037200945.1 of Methylovirgula sp. Classification (NCBI taxonomy): domain Bacteria; kingdom Pseudomonadati; phylum Pseudomonadota; class Alphaproteobacteria; order Hyphomicrobiales; family Beijerinckiaceae; genus Methylovirgula; species Methylovirgula sp. Next base: position 3,440,630 of record NZ_JBBCGP010000001.1, on the reverse strand, counting down.
CTTGTTGCGCGCATCGTCTTCCTTGAAATGCGCGTCTTCCCAGGCATCCAGATCTTCGATCGATTGCGGCGCGGATGAAACCAGCGTCTCTTCTTCCCGGATGGCGGCAATCCAAGCTTCGACAGCGGCTTTATATGCGACTTGAAGTTGGTCGAGTTCGATAGCGATATCAGACATAGGGCACCTCCCGCTGCTCCTGCTTAGGTTGCGATCATGAACCTTACGTGACGCGACGAGGCTTCGCGGTTCGCTAGCCCTTCGCTGGTTTCGGCGTGCGCACGAAACAGATTGTCGGGGCGAGCGGCAGCTTCTTGCCGGAGTTCATTTGGAAGATCGTGAAACCGGCGGGACACTCGCTGGCCTTCGACCTCATGATGATGGTGGTGCGGATCGTCGTGTCTTTGTCGGCGGCGGTCTGGGCGAGGGCCGGCATGATTGCGTTCCCCAGACAAAAGATAATGCCCAGCATGACTGACGTGTGTCGCATATTATTCCTCGTTCGCGCCGCGTCTGCGAGCTTGCGCCGGCGCCGGTTGCAATGACTTTGGCGCCATAGCATAGTCCGCCGCGCGCGGGTGTAGCTCAATGGTAGAGCAGCAGCCTTCCAAGCTGAATACGAGGGTTCGATTCCCTTCACCCGCTCCAAGCAAAATCAAGTGCTTACTGCATGATGTGAAAACGGAATTTTTCCGAATTTGGTCGCAAATTCGGAAGAACCATTCAGCCTTTGTTCCGACGCCGCCTACCTTCAATGCGCGCCGCATCGGCTTGACGGACCTTCTCCAGATCGACGGGATTGTAGGTTTTGAACAGCCGGTTAGAGCGGTCGATCGAGTTGCCGAATTTCTCCGTGGAAAGGCTCGCGCCCTTCTCGTCGCCGCCGGTGAAGACTTCGATCACCCCGGACCGGCGCATGTCGCGAAGCTGCCGGAGATCTGATTTATCGACCATAGCGCGCACGGTGGCGTAGTCGCCAGCCATCCGGCTTTCGCCATACGGGACGCCGCTGCGCATGCAAAACAGGACTGTCTCCGGGTGTAGCTCGACGCCGGTGACGATCCCGCGCATCTCAAAATAGCGACGCACGAGATGATCGCCAAACTTTGAGAGCGTTCCGATAACCGGGACCCCGGTCTTTTGCCGGCCTTCCTGTGAGCGGTCCATAAAGAAGCGTCCGTTTTTCGGATCGATTGAGAGGTGTCGGCCACGGAGTGTTCGAGCATCAACCGGCGCGAAGCCGGTATCGAAAAGCACCATGATGATACAGGCGAGGCCATGATAGCCGGCACGCCACGCCGCTTTCGCGCGTACGACGACTTCGCCGTGCGATAGACGTTGGTTTCGCGGCTTCGGTTCGGTGTTGACCACTCCGATCGAGGGATCGGAAAGCGTCGTGTAGCGAAGCGCGACCATCTTCCGCCAGAATGCCCGCCATGTTTTTAAGGCCTTATGGGCCGCATCAAGGCCGCTGGCGCGCTCGATCTGCTGCCTCCACTCCGAAATATCCTCGAGAGTTACGGCGTCAGGATGCGATGTCGCGAAAATCGGTTCGATGCGCTTGACCCAGGCCTCCCACCAGATCTTATGGCGCGTCGACGGTGCCAGCCGCCTCCATTCGCTGGTCTGGACCCAGCGTTGCCACGCTTCGCCGATCGAGTCGGGGGGATAGATTTGGGCGAGGCACGTCGTCTCGCGCGCTTCCTCGCCGCGCGACTGCTGTTTTTTTGCCGGCTTGCCTTTGCGGTCTGCGTTCCATCGCTCGTAAAGGGTCCAGGCCGCCTTGCGGGCTCGATCGCAGTCTGGGCCGAGCGAGCAGGGCTTAAAGCCCATCTGCACCATGCGGCCGCGCGGCTCGAAATATCGAACACCGGCGATCACGCGGGTGTAGGGGATCTTAATCACCCTGTCTCGCTTTTCCCCCATCCCATACCCCAAGACGCGCCCTGATACTGCCTGGAGGTTCGCGCCCCGAGGTGGTCGCGGTCAAGCCGGAACGGGCATCCATCCATAATTCGACGGCTTTGCTATCGTGCATTCCGGTGTCGGGGTCCGGGCGGGGAAACCCGCGAGAATACAGGCGTTCTAGCACTTGGTCGAAGCGAGCGACCGAAAGCCCGAGGCGGCGGGCGACCTTCTCGGCCGGCATATCGCGGGGGTCGACGCGAAAACGCAGCACGCTTAGAGCCTCCCATCGCGCCGGCCGCAGACGCAACGAACTTTTGTGCCAGCAGACTCTGTGAGCTCAACCTCGCTCATTGGGACGGTTCCCCCGAATTGAACCAAAGCCTTCGCGGCGGCGCTTCCATAGTCGGACCCTTTTTCATGACGAGAACGCTGTAGAGAATCACCCGATCTTTGGCGGCGTCGACGTGAGCAGATTGATCGCGGCGATCTCGGCTTTCTGATCCGCCTCGGCGTGGTCTTTGATACGTTTGTTCGCATTGTTCAGCGCACGGATATAGAAATGCTCATACGCTTTCGGATCCTGCGAAGCTTTCTCAAGCTCTAACAACGCTCCCTTGCTCAATGCTTCGCCAATGAGACTTATGGCCATATCAACCGCCTCGTTCGCCGAGATTTGGGATCGCGCGCGGTTATCAATGCCCGCAACGAAGATGGCACTTGCCGTAGAAGAGAACATCTCGGCCTGCTTCTCACGGGGGAGGCCGGTCCGTTCTTCGATTGAGGCGTCTTTCTTCTGCTCAGGCATGATTTTAGTCCTTCTGGTTGCCAAGATGCTGCGGCGGAAAAGGGGAATGAGACCGAGAAGGCACATTCAGATGAACACGCGGCTCAGCCGGGGGCGGACGAACAGTCGTGGAGCTTCCGACATTACCGTGTTGCGCCAGCGGCCTTCCTTCGAGCGTGCCGAGCGGGCCATGCGGTTTTTCTCCACGGTGGTGCTCGGTCGAAGCCCGAGCCGGCGTCGCGGCAACAGGAAGACGATTTCCGCCGGTTGCGGCCACGGCGTCATAGCGGTCGACGGCGGCGGCCACCAAACTCTGCGGAGGCAAGGCCTGGGTCGGTTCGGGGTTGGCGGTCGCCGAGGCCGGAACCTGGGTGAAGGACGAGTGAAGGTGGGGTGCGTAAACTGCGTCGTCGGAAGCAACTACGGCATCGCCGGCGATCAACTTTTGCTTGGTCAGATCCTGTTTCGTTGCCTCGATGGCAACCGCGGCACCACCGCCAATCGGTCCCGAATTTGGGTCCGGCGGCGGCGGGGTGGCCAGAGAACCGCCTTCTGCGTCATCGGGCGGAGATTCTTTCTGGGCCTCGGCCGACTTGCGGTCCTTTGACGCCGCAATACCGTCGCGGAGATCGCCGGTCGCAACCGATTCGCGCCGCGCATGGATGGCGGGGCTCGGTTCGCTGGTGACAATCACCGGGACGGGGACTTCGCCCCGCGCCCGCGGATAGGACGGCGCGAGGATTGGATCGTATGAAATGTCCAAGACGTCCCGTTCGCCCGCGACATCGTGCTGATCGTCAAGGCTTGGTTCTACGCGTTCGACGGCGATCGTGCCCCCGCCACTTAGCGGGTCCAGCTTCGGGGCGGGGGGCGCCGACGCCGGCAACGCGCCGTCCTCGCCATCGTCGTTAGGCGGCGTTTTCTTCGTCGCTTCGGCGGTTTTGCGCTCCTTCGCAGCGGCGATGCCAGCGCGCTGGCGGGCGTTGCGGGCGGTGTGCTCGGCTTGCACCTCGGTTTGGCGGTTTTGAAACTCAGGCGGGGCGACCAGGCCGTTAAGCGCCATAGCCAGGAGGAGTTTATCGCGCTCCTCAGGCCCGGCAACGTGCTGGAGCTGCTCGCAGACGCGGGCAATGTGGTCGAGCGGCGCAAACATTAACAATTCACCCAGCACATTAATTAGGCGGGTCCGCGCCGCGGGGAACTTTAGGGCAAAGGCCATTTCTGTCTCCAAAACCTTCGTGGGATGCGCGAATCGAGCGCCTACATCATACCACTAAACGTTTAGTGAGTTGGAGTCAACCATTTGCGTCTTAATCTGATGGTGCGTTACATTGAATGACTTGGTTATATGCGGGGGGAGGCATGCCTTTAACGTCTGGCGAACTTATAGAACTGGTGGCCAAACTCACGGACGTACCGGCGAAGACAGTCGCGCTTCATGCGCGGAATCTACGTCTCGCGGGCCGCTTGACGACCGGGGGCCGCGGACCGAGCGCTCCGCACATGACGACAGCCGATGCGGCAAGGCTGCTGATCGCGACCGCCATGAGTGACTTGGTGTTGCAATCTGTTGAAACGATTCAAATGGCCGACAGTCTGCGCAGTGGCATCCCAGAACTCTCTGGGAAGGAACATTATTTTCTCGATCATAACCCGGGGCGTCCATCGTCCGGGGCTTTGTTTGCAAATAGCTGCCGGAGACTGCTCTTCACAACATTTGGTGAAGCCGTCAAAAACCTTATCGAGGCCGCGGGACAAACCAACCCTCTGTTGCTTGAAGTCTACACCGATTCAGGACAGCCTTATGAAATCATGCACCCGGGCATTTTGGTTCTGGCTAAGATGGTGCCCGAAAAGGGAAAACGTGTAATTCGGAGCGCGAATATTGTCTTAGGTTATGGCTCTGAATTCGAAATCAAGGCCGATTACGTAATTCCGAAATCCATGCGTTTGCGCCGCCACGACGTGCATTCCCATCTCAAGCGTACCGAGGAGCTGGATGAGTTTCCAATTATGAAGTTAGGAAGCGCGCTAATCTCGGCGGTGAGCGAAACACCCGGCTGAATGCCGCGAGCGTCGCCGCCCGCTGATCGAGCGAAGCTGAGCATTAAAAGTTCTCGTCAGCTAAAAGTCCTTGCGAATATCGAACACGGTGCGGTAGTATGACCCAGTCATACTGCGGATAAATGTCATGGCGACTGTCGAGAAACTCAGCATCGCGCTCACGCCGGAACTCGCCGACGACATTCGGCGGGTGATTGCGAGGGGGGAGTATGCCTCGACCAGCGAGGTCATTCGCGACGCGCTGCGCGCCTGGAAGCAGGCGCGTCAAGAGAAGGCTGCTGCCATTGAGGAGCTGCGCAAGCTCTGGCGGGAAGGGCGGGGGAGCGGCGAACGCGTTCCGTTCGATAAAGACGACATCAAGCGCCGCGGCCGCGAGCGGCTCGCATCATCCCGCGCCGGCAAAGTCTGAGGCTGGATGGGCCACCTTACCTTAACGCCGCGCGCCCGCGCCGATCTCGACGATATCTGGCTACACATTGCCCTGAATAATCTGGCCGCCGCCGATCGGCTTATCGATGAGATCGCCTCGCGCTGCGAAAACCTGACGGCTCATCCTCTTCTTGGACCGGCGCGGCCCGAGATCGCACCGAACGCCAGATCGCTCGTCGTCGGCAACTATGTGGTTCTCTACCGTCTGGCCGGTGAAGGCGTCGAAGTTGTCCGCATTGTCCATGGGGCGCGGGAACTCCAACGCCTGTTCGACGTCACGCCGGACGACGTCTGAACATTTCCGAATTTGCATAATTTGAGGCTACGCAGGTAGTCGTCTGTGAAGAAGGCGTCCCAAGCGGTTTCGTAATGTGTTTCCGGGGCGTTTGCGGGGCTGATGGCGATCCAGATTGCGGACAACAAAAGGTTGAACCAGGCCAAGAGGCGGCGGAAGTTGTAGCCAGCGGCGGCGAGCACGGCGTTGATCGCGTCGCCGGCCTGTCCGGCAAACGAAGAGAATCACGAGCAGAGCCGCCGATCAATTTGCAAGAAAACCCATCCCCAAGCCGCCAAATCCGGCAAAAACCAATACTGGCCGAGACCCAAAAATCACTCTTAATCAGTAGCTTGGTTGTTCTTCGCGGACGACTACACCCAAGCCTATGAAAAACCTCAAAAAGATGTAGCCCTCCAAGCTGAATACGAGGGTTCGATTTTCCTTCACCGGCTCGAAATTTTGGAAAGTTTATGAAAATCACATTGTTGGCAGCGATTGCCGCGATTGCGCTCAACCTGAGCGGTACCTCGAACGTGTTTGCCGCGCCCGTTAACGGCGCCGCGATCTCGGGCGCATCCAGTTTTTCCGCGCCGATCAGCAAAGCCCATTGGTGTCGGGTCCATCGCTGGTGCGAACACGGCCACTGCTGGGTGCATCGCCGCTGCTGGTGACGGAAGAGACGCTATATTGCGAACCGGGGGCCGCGCGATAAGCGCGTCCTCCGGGACATATTTGGAATTCAAAAACATTTCCGACGCGGGAGAGGGCCATGATCGTCGCGACGACTAATGACATCGCCGGCTATAGAATCGTTCGTCATCTCGGTCTCGTTCGCGGCATCACGGTGCGCTCGCGCAGCGTGGTCGGCAATTTTGTCGGCGGCTTGCAATCCTTCTTCGGCGGCCAGATCAGCGCCTTCGTTCACCTTGCCGAGACCGCCCGGCAAGAGGCGTTCGATCATATGTGCGAACATGCGAGCCAAGGCGGGGCCAATGCCATTGTCGGCATGCGTTACGACGCCAACGAGATCACCGACGGAATCACCGAAGTCCTCGCTTACGGGACCGCGGTCTGGGTCGAGCCGATCTAGCTCGAAGGCCCTTTGAGCGCGTGCCAACCCTTTTCCGCCCGCGCCAGATTCGTGTGCGGTGCATCGAGGAAATAAACGAGCGATGTTGCGCTCGTGAAGCAATAGAGCTTGTGGGTGTCGGGATCGGTCCAGTTGATCGAACAATCTGCAGGAACTAATTTGCCTGCCGCCAAGCCGATTGGATCATGATCGTCGAAGCCGCCCTTCATCTTCACCGGCGGCACAACCCATTTCCAGGTTCCCATGCCCGACTTTTGTGCCGCCGCGATCCGCGGGTCGTTGACGGTGTCCGCCATGTCGCTGCTCGAGACCTGGGTGGTTTCAGGCGCGGGCAGGCCGCTTTGCGCCGAGACGGGCGTGCTCAAGCCGCTCGCGAGCCATGCGCTGGCCAGGCAGGGCAAAAATTGTACGAAACCCCGGATTTTTGTCATGAGAGCCTCCAGCAATCGGCGACCTTCAATATAAGCCGCTCACTTCGATAACGCATCACAATCGCCGAGGGTTTTCGACGGGCGGTATAGTCCAAGCGGTCTAGGAATAGCCGCAACCTCGATATGGGCTTTCGCTTGCTTTGGCCGCGCACCTGCGGCAAATACGGGACGCTAGGAGTGTAGCTCAATTGGTAGAGCACCGGTCTCCAAAACCGGGGGTTGGGGGTTCGAGCCCCTCCTCTCCTGCCATCTAAGTTTTTATTCATGAAAAACAATGACTTGTGCACGGCGATCCATCTCTCGGCCGCGACGCGCAGACTATAAGTTGGTGGCATAGGCAAGAGCAGGGGTGCGGAATGCGTAGGGCTGTGTCCAGGTGGGCGTTGCTGCCTCTGGCTCTCTTGGGTCTCGGCCAGGTGCCGGCGTGGGCGGAGAACACCGCTTGCCGGGGCCTTGTCGATGCGATGGTCAAGAATTCCAAGACGCCTTACCACAGCGTCGGCACAATCTCGTTCGACCCCAAGGATCCGCCAGCGCCCGGCACGACAATCTCACCAAAGCCAATATCGACCGAATCGATTTTCACCGGCACGCAGGTTTTTGCAAAAACGCCGAACGGACAATGGAAAGATATCCATGCCGTGATCTCAGATTTGCAGCAGCGGGTTGCAGACAGCGTCAAGAGTTTTACAGATTGCAGGCGGCCTCCCGATGAAATGATCGACGGCAAGCGATTCATTGTCTACATCGGCTCTCAAGACAGTGGCACGCTCAATATCGCGACCAAAATTTGGGTGTCGGTCGAAACGGGCACACTGGCCCTTTCCGATGTCATGATTACTGCACCTACGCCCCCGGACGGCAAGATCAGGCGTCAATTGATGTCGTTGCGCTACGATTATAGCGACATCAAAGCCCCGGCGTCATCGAACTAGTCGGTCGAGCAGACTCATACCTAGGCCGCTATTTTGCCGCGTGTGCCGAAAAGATAGATCAGCCCGCAGGCGAATGAGATGATCCCGGCGAGAATGAAGGCCGGCACGAACGATCCTTTGGCCTGGATGAGCGCGCCCGTTATGAAAGGCGCCAGCGCGCCGCCCACTGAGCCACCGACATTTTGAACGGCTTCGAGCGTCGCAACGACATTTGGCGGCGCGATCACCGCCGGCAAGGCCCATCCGCAACTTGAGGCGACATTCGCAGCGAAAAGCCCGCAGGCGATCAGGCCAATTGCGACATAGACATTTCCGCTCTGCGACGCCGCGATTGTAAACAGCCCGGCTGCCAGCAGGCCCACGACTGTCGGCCACCGGCAGGCTGCGGCCGGACTGATTCCCCGTCGTATGAGCCCCTCGGATATGAAGCCACCGCCGAGGGCGCCGAAAAAGCCCGCGGCGAGCGGCACCGCCGCCCAAAACCCGGCGCTGGCGACGCTCTGATGGCGCGAACTTTCCAGATAGGCTGGCAACCAGGTCGCATAGAGCCAGGAAATATAGACGACGCCGAAGAAGCCGAGGAACATGCCCCAGGTCGTCGGAAAGCGCAGGAGCCATAAGGCTTGCCGAAAGCCGATATGCGGAACGTCAGCCGAGTCCTGCCGGCGAATTTCCGCGAGATCGGCCTCGGGCACGTTCGTATTCTCAGGTGCACGGTAGAAGACAACCCAAAGAGCCGTAACTGCGAATCCGGCGAGGCCTGCGATCAGAAACATCTCGCGCCAGCCGAAAGCCAGCATCAGCCACGTCAGCAGCGGCGGCGCCAGCGCCGGTGCGAGCCCCGAGGATGAATTGAAAATGGCGATCGGCAATGCGCGCTGGTCAAGCGCAAACCAGTCCGTGCAGACGCGTGTGCCGCCGATATACATCGGGGATTCGCCGAGACCCAATGCGATGCGCGCGATGATAAATTGGCTGAGTGAGCGCACGAAGGTCGCGCTGAGCTGAGCCAGTGACCATAAGACCAAGCCGACGCCCAATGTCCGGCGCGCTCCGAAGCGATCGAGGAGAGTGCCCGCCGGAATTTGTGCCAGGCCATAACTCCAGGCGAAGGCCGAGAGCAGCACGCCAACCTGGCCGTAAGAAAGGTGAAGCTCCTGATGAACTTGCGGCTCAGCGACCGCGACCGCGGCGCGATCGAGGTAATTGATGCATCCGGCAGCGACGAGCAGGCCCACCGCAATGACGCGCAGGCGGTGTGTCGTCGGTGAATAGATGAAAGAGGAAGGCGTGAAGCTCTGGCGTCCGGTAGGGCGATCGGCTGCCATGTTATGCGGATGCAACGGGCGAGGCGGATGATAAGGTCTTTTCCACTGAGCGCCCTTTCATGAGTGCCGCGACCTGAAAGCGAGAAAGAACATGCCGGACCGTATACTCGTAATTTACGGATCGTATCGAGTCGACCGTCTGGGAATAAGGCTCGCGAACTACCTTGTGCGAGGCCTCAGTCAGCGCGGCGCAGAGGCGGAACTCATCGATGCCAAAGCGATCGGCCTGCCGATGCTTGATCGCATGTACAAGGAATATCCAAAAGGCACGGTGCCAGCGGCGATGGAGGCGCTGGCCGAAAAGATTCGAAGTGCCGACGCCTTCATCTTCGTGACCGGCGAATACAACTGGGGGCCGCAACCGGGCCTCAAAAACCTGACCGATCATTTTCTGGAAGAATGGTTTTGGCGCCCGGCCGCGGTGGCAAGTTATTCCGCCGGGCGCTTCTCGGGCGTTCGCTCGGGAACGGTCTGGCACGGCATTCTTTCGGAAATGGGTATGGTCGTCGTGTCGAGCACGCTCGCCGCCGGCCCGATCACGCAGACGCTCGACGCTAATGCGCAGCCGGTCGGTGAGGGCGGCAAGGCGCTCGAACAGAGCTTCCCGCGTTTTGCCGACGACCTCGCATGGTGGACGGAGGCTGCGCGCGAGCAGCGCACGCGCCGCGCGCCACCTTACTAGGATATGCAAATGAACGATCTGCTTCCTGCAAATCCATCAATCGACCAGCTTGCCCGCATCATCGGCAATGTCGCCGCACCGGCGTTCTTGCTGGGTGGCGTCGCATCATTCATTTCAGTGTTGATTCGCGGATCAGCCACATAATCGAACGGTCGCAATATTTGCACAGCATCGCCGATGACGATACCACCAAGATCTATCTCAAGACGGACATTCCCCGGCTTAGGCGCCGGGCTGCACTCTTAAATCGATCGCTGTTCTGCGCTATCGTAGCGGCGATACTTACCGCGCTCATTATCATTGTTGCCTTCGTTAGCGCGTTCTACCGCGTGGCACACGAATATGGCGTGGCGTTCTTGTTCGTAGCCGCGCTGATTACGTTTTGCGTCTCGCTGATTGATCTCGCCCGCGAGACGCGAATTGCCCTTCGCGACAATGATCTTCACAAATAGACCATTGCGGTACGAATGAATATTGAGTGGGACAAGTAGAAGTGGCTTTTCTCCCTTGCCCCTTCGCTTGATAAAATTCACACGGCGCTGAGGCCGAAGAGGGCGAAGCGCTGGTCGGCATCGGTCCATGTTGCGCTGACCTGCCAGCCGCTTTCGATCGCGAGTTCGGAAAAGCTGTCGATCGAGTATTTGCGCGAGCTTTCCGTATGGATCGTCTCGCCGTCATTGAAAGCAAAGGAGTGGCCGGCGACGGTGACATTTTGCTCTGCGAGACTGACGAGATGCATTTCGATGGCGGATTCGGCCTCGTTCCAGCGCGCCTCATGCGCGAACCGAGCGAGGGCAAAATTGCCGGAGAGTTCGCGGTTGATCCGCGCCAGCAGGTTGAGGTTGAACTCGGCCGTGACGCCGTCGCGATCGTCATAGGCGGCGATCAGCGTCGGGATGTATTTCTTGAGATCGGCGCCGATCATCGCAAGGCCGCCGGGGCCCACGTGGCGGCGCATCCGCTGTAGAAACGCCAGAGCTTCGGCCGTATCGAGATTGCCAATCGTCGAGCCGGGGAAGAAGGCCACGCGGTGCTTTGCCGGCACATGCGCCGGAATGTCGAAATCGGAGGTAAAGTCGGTCGCGATCGGATGGACGTGAAGCCGCGGAAAGCGATCGCGCATCCGCGTCGCTGTCTGCTCCAGAAAGTCGGCTGCGATGTCGATCGGCACGTAAAGCGCCGGCGCCTCGAGCGTGCCGAGAACGATTTCGGTCTTCACGCCGGCGCCGGCGCCATATTCGAGGAGAATGGCGCCACGACCGCACAGATTGGCGATCTGCCGGGCGTTGTCGCTGAGGATCGCGGTCTCGGTCCGGGTCGGATAATATTCGTCTAGCTGCGTGATCGCCTCGAAAAGTTCACAGCCGCGGTCGTCGTAGAGCCAGCGGGCGGGCAACGTCCGTTGCGGGCGCGCGAGCCCGGTCAACACGTCGGTGCGAAAGGCATCCCGCTGCCGCGTTTTAGCATCGACGAACTCAAGCATCAGGCATCCTCCGCCAGGCGCAGGCCCGAGAACTGCCAACGGGCATCGGGCGGAAAGAAGTTGCGATAGGTCGCGCGAATATGGCTCGCCGGCGTCACGCACGAGCCGCCGCGCAGCACGAACTGGCCGCACATGAACTTGCCGTTGTATTCGCCGACCGCGCCGTCGGCCGTCCGGAAGCGCGGGTAGGGCGAGAAGGCGCTGCGAGTCCATTCCCAGACATCGCCGTACATCTGGCGCAGGCCATTTGTCGGCTTTGGCGCGGGCCGCGGCCGCAGCCGCTCGCTGTCGAGCAGATTTCCAGTCTGCGCCACATCACGCGCGGCATATTCCCATTCGAACTCGGTCGGAAGACGCCGTCCGGCCCAGGTCGCGAAGGCGTCGGCTTCGAAATAGCTGATGTGCGTGACCGGGGCGGCGGGATCGACGGGCTGCGCACCGCGCAATGTCATCGTCCAATAATTGGCCTCGCCGCGGTCGTCCCAATAGAGCGGCGTGCTCCAGCCTTCGGCCTGGGTTTTGGCCCAGCCTTCGGACAGCCAGAGCAGCGGATTGCGATAGCCGCCATCGGCGATGAACTCGATCCATTCCCTATTGGTGACGAGGCGGTCTGCCAGCCGGAACGGTTCGATGAATGTTTTATGCCACGGCCCTTCGCAATCGAACGAAAAGCCTTCGCCATCGTGGCCGGCCTCGATGAGGCCGCCGGGCAGGGGTAAGAATTGCAGAGCATCTGCGCCATCGGGTTCGACGGCGAGCGGCTCGGCGCTTTTGTAAGCCGGGCGCAGCGGGTTCTGCGCGAAGAGGTGCAGAATGTCGGTGAGCAAAAGCTCCTGATGTTGCTGCTCGTGATGACAGCCGAGTTCGATGAGCTCCGTTGCGGCGTCCGGCGCCGATTTTTCGAGCAGACGCGCAATGCCGGCATCGACATGTTCGCGATAGCGATAAACATCGTCGAGGCTGGGGCGGGTGATTAGACCGCGCTTTGGCCGTGGCTGTCGCGCGCCAATCGAATTGTAGTAGGAATTGAAGAGGAAATTGTAGGTCTCGTCGAAACATCGATAGTCCGGCAGAAACGGGACCAGCACCATCTTCTCGAAAAACCATGTCGTATGCGCCAGGTGCCATTTGGACGGACTCGCATCCGGCATGGATTGCGGCGTCGCATCCGCATCGGACAATCGAGCCCCAAGGCCCCGGCTCGTCTCACGCACGCCCTGATAAAAACAAAGGAGCTGGGGCGTCTTTAAACGCGATCGGAAAAGGGCAGCCGTCATCCTCGTGCTCCTCCGCTCTCTGGCCGGTATCATTTGGGGTGGCTGTAGAGAAAGGCAAGCTTTTCCTACGCGGAAGGGGTTTAGTGAAAAAATCCTTCTCTTGCGGGAACCTTATCGCGGGCTGCGAGTTGCGACGGGCTTAGCTTGCTGATGAAGCTGAGTTATCTCGGGGGAGATTACATGCGCCGTGCCGCCCGCGCTCTATCGCAGGCCGTTACCAGTACCGTTTTGGATTTCGCTCGATGGGCTGCGCCGGTCGCCAAGGCTGGCGTTGTAATTACCCTTGCCGGCTCCTGCATCACCGCGCTGGCTGATACAAAGCCGTTGCAAACGCCATTGCCGGCTCCGAAACCGGCTGCTGCACCAGGGCCCTCCAAAGACGCCGTCCCAGCCGTGGTGCTCGATGATAAAGACATCGAAGGCGTGATGGGCCGCGAAATCTACAGTATCGCCGGCGACGATATGGGGCGGATCGTCGATCTTCTCGTCGATCATAGGGGGAATCTTCGTGCCGCAATCATCGACTTTGGAGGATTTCTCGGTGTTGGTAGCCGGAAGATTGCCGTCGATTGGCACGCAATCCAGTTTGGGCAGGATAGGGCACTCTTGTCGCTGACTCGCGATCAGGTTCGCGTGGCGCCGGAATATAAGGAGGGGGAACCGGTTGTCATTTTAGGACCAAGTTCATCGGCGCCGCTGCAGCGGCTCTCGGCGCACCAGCAGCAAACGGCACCGGTGACGGCACCGGCAAAATGATCGACTGAACGAAGACATTCGCCGCGCTGAATCATCGCCGGAATTTTTGCTGTTGTCCGAACGAGAAGGTCAGTGACGCAATTTCCGGATATCAAGGCGAATGCGACAAGCCCCCATCCGTCGCGCCGAAGCCTCGTCGGTCTCGACTGGTTTACGTTTTTCCTCGCCGATGTCCAGACGGGCTTCGGGCCGTTCGTTGCCGTCTATCTGACCACGGCGCAATGGACGCAGCAGGATATCGGCTTCATCCTGTCGATCACCGGAATTATCGGGCTGCTCGGCCGGATGCCGGGCGGTGCACTTGTCGACGCTGCGCGCTCCGAACGTAACGTCGCCGCCATCGCAGTTGTCTGTATCGGTATCAGCGCCTTGATGCTCGCGGCGTGGCCGCTTTTTCCGCTGGTTTTTCTCTCGACAGTCCTCAGCTCCAGCGCAAATTGCGTGCTCGCGCCGGCCATCGGGGCGATCAGCCTCGGGCTTGTCGGCCATTTTGCGATCGGGCCACGTCTCGGACGCAATGCGCGCTTTGCCTCGCTCGGCACAGTCGTCGCGGCGGCGGCCATGGGCGTCGGCGGATACTTCTTCTCAAGCCGATCCGTCTTCATCATCACGGCGCTTCTTCTCGGCCCGACCTTGATCGCACTCTGGCAAATTCGCTCGGGGGAAGTCGATCCGACGCGCGCGCACGGCGGCAGCAAACCTCTGGTGCATCCGGAGCAGAATCTCTTACGTCTCGCGCTGAATGGGCCATTGCTCGCCTTCGCGGTTTGTAATTTGCTCTTTCAATTGGCCAACGCCGCCATGCTGCCGCTCATGGGCAGCATTCTGACGATGCGCTCCGCCAATTGGGCGACAGTTCTCATCGCGGCGTGCATCATCGTGCCGCAACTGATCGTTGCGGCGCTGTCGCCCTGGGTTGGACGTCGCGCCGACAAATGGGGGCGCCGACCGCTATTATTGATCGGCTTCGGCGCGCTGCCGCTGCGCTGTCTACTGTTTGCCTATATGCCCGACCCGAGCTTCGTCGTTTTCGAGCAGATTCTGGATGGAATTTCAGCTGCGGTTCTGGGCGTGCTCGTACCGCTGGTCGTCGCAGACATTTCGCGCAACACGGGACGCTTCAATCTCGCGCAGGGCGTCATCGGCACGGCTGTCGGGATCGGCGCCGCGCTCAGCACATCTTTTGCCGGATATGTGAGTGATCATTCCGGCAGCCAGAGCGCGTTTCTCGATCTGGCTGCCATCGCCGCTTGCGGCTTCGCTTTCGTCTTGTTCGTGATGCCCGAGACGCGGCCACGTTGATGGAGATCAAAACCTCGCGACGGCTAACGGGCGGGGCGTCGCCGCTCTGATCAGTTCGTTATAAACTTCAATATAATCGTTGGCCATGCGGCGTGACGTAAAGCGTTCTTCAAAACGCTTGCGAATTTGCGCCCGCGAAAGCTGCGACAAGCGCCGGATGGCGCCAACCGCACTCGTTTCGTCTTCGACAATGAAGCCGGTTACGCCATCTTCGATGACTTCTGGCACGGAGCCGCGGTTGAAAGCGATGACCGGCGTCCCGCACGCCATGGCTTCGATCATGACAATCCCGAAGGGCTCCGGCCAGTCGATCGGGACGATCAATGCAAGTGCGCCGCTGAGGAATTCGGGCTTCTGTACGTCACCGATTTCACCGATGAACTCAATATTGTCATGCGTGAGAAGCGGGCGAATTTGCTCTTCAAAATAATCCACATCCGCCGCGTCCACTTTCGCGGCGATTTTGAGCGGCAGGCCCGCACGTATCGCGATCTTGATCGCGCGATCGACACGCTTTTCGGGTGAGATACGACCGAGAAACGCAAGATATCGCGGCTCAGCCGGGATCGGCGTCAGCAGATTTTCGGGCATCCCATGGTGGATTGTCCGTGCCCAGCGCGCATTGGGTGCCGGACGGCGCTGCGAATCTGAAATCGAGACGAGAGGCAACGACGAAAACGTCTTAAAAACCGGCTGCAATTCGGGCAGGTCAAGGCGACCATGCAGTGTCGTCACGAATGGCGTCGATTGCCGGGTGAAGAGCGAAAACGGGAAATAATCCAAATGGAAATGCAGCAGATCGAACTCATGCGAGCGTTGATAGACATGTTCGAGCATTGCGATGTGGAGCGCGCTCGGTTCGCGGACGGATCCGTCAAGACGCAAGGCGCAGGGCCACATGGGCGCAAGCGTTGCCGACGTGCGGGAGTCGCCGCTTGCAAATAGAGTGACATCATGCCCTAGCGCGACGAGCTCTTCGGTAAGCCAAGAAACGACACGTTCCGTGCCGCCATAAAGACGCGGCGGGACCGCTTCATAAAGCGGCGCAATCTGGGCAATACGCATTGGAATGAATCCTCGTGAACGACATTTCGAAGCGCAATCGCGGACTGTCGCACGGTTGCAGAACTAGCGATCTGTAAATCGCCTGCAATCGGCCGCCCGAAACTGCAGAGACAACGCGCAACGGCCTAGTTTGTTCAAACTTTTTCGCACTGCACACATTCGACAGGAACTTAAAGCTGCGCTTGGCGTTTGTGATTAGCCGGTCGAACAAGCAGATCTCTGTCCAATAATCGCCGGTATTCAATTTGTAGCGAATCCCGACCGGGGGAAGGTCTTGGATGGACGATCTTTGCCAATACGCCAAGCGGCCGACGGGTTTTGTTCTTCGCTATGTCAAGCTTCAGCCAATCTCGCATCTGATCATATCGATCTGCGTGCTGGCGGCTGTGGGTTGCTCGGTGAGCACGCAATTTGGCATCAAGTTTCTGGTCGATAGCCTGTCGAAAGGCGTGGGCAATGCCAATCCCTGGACAGCCTTTGCACTCTTGTGCGGCTTCATCGCAGCTGACAATTTGCTGTGGCGCGTCGCGGGGTGGATTGCAGCCAGTTCATTCGTTCGCGTGACGGGTGATATGCGTCGCGAAATGTTCCAGCATTTGATGGGCCATTCGCCGAGCTATTTCTCCAACCGTCTACCTGGCACGTTGACGAGCCGCATCACGGCCACGTCCAATGCGGCGTTCACGATCCAGAACATGTTCATCTGGAACGTGCTGCCGCCCTGCGTTGCGACCGTGGGCGCTATTGCCTTCATTGCCGCCGTAAATCTGCAAATGGCCGCGGTGCTGAGTGTCATTGCCGGCATCGTCGTTGCGGTGATTTTCAGAGTTGCCGCGAAGGGGCGGCCGATTCATCAGGACTTCGCCGAAAAAGCTGCCGCCGTCGATGGCGAGATGGCCGATGTCGTGGGCAACGTTTTGCTCGTCAAAGCTTTTGGCGGCTTTAAAAGCGAGCGCAATCGCTTCGCCGGCAAAGTGGGGCAAGAGATGGGCGCGCGGCGGCGCAGCTTGCGCTACCTTGAGAAATTGCGCCTGTTCCACGCCGTCGCGACATCGATCCTGGTCGCGGGTCTTCTGGGCTGGGCGATCCTGCTCTGGCAGCACGGCGCGGTAAGCACAGGCACGGTCGTTCTCGTTTGCACGCTTGGCGTTTCGGTCCTCGCCGCGACGCGCGATCTCGCCGTGGCGCTTGTCGACATCACGCAGCATATGGCAAGGCTTGCGGAAGCCCTGCGAACCCTGCTGGTCCCACATGAACTTGGCGACCGCCCCGGCGCGGTTGCGCTCGCGCGCGCGGGTGCGGAAATTACCTTCCAGGATGTGTCCTTCCATTATCCCGGTGGTCCGCAAGTTGTGAAAGACTTCAGCCTGCGCATCCGCCCGGGCGAGAAGGTCGGTCTTGCTGGACCTTCCGGCGGCGGCAAATCGACCTTGCTGGCTCTGATGCAGCGTATGCACGACGTGCAGGCTGGGCGTATTCTGATCGACGGTCAGGATATTGCGATGATCACGCAGGAAAGTCTGCGCGCCGCGATCGCCGTTGTCCCACAGGACATCAGCCTCTTCCACCGCTCGCTGATCGAGAATATCCGCTACAGCCGACCGGATGCATCCGATGACGACGTGATGAAAGCCGCCGCGGCGGCGCATTGCGATTTTATCGACGATTTACCGGACGGCTTCAACACCACGGTAGGCGACCGAGGGTTGAAATTGTCCGGCGGTCAGCGTCAGCGCATCGCGCTGGCGCGGGCGTTCCTGAAGGACTCACCGATCCTGCTGCTCGACGAAGCAACCTCGGCGCTCGATCACGAATCCGAGGAAGCCATTCGCGAAGCCTCGGTGCGGCTGATGAAGGGGCGCACCGTCATCGCGATTGCGCACCGTTTAACGACGCTGCGAGACTTCGACAGGATCGCGATGCTTCAGGACGGCGAACTCGTCCAGGATGGACCGCCGGGCGAGCTGATCGACGTTAATGGCTATTACAGCGATTTCGCGCGGCGGAAGATGACGGCGCGGCGAAAGTACCACGAGCACGCTGACGGATCGGTTCGGCGCTACGCGATGGACGCTTAACTGATTGTTGTCGCCCAGATGTCGCCCTTGCGCGATAGCACATTGACGGCGACGTCAGTGCCGGTGCGCCGGAGCTGAACGGACATGCTGGCGTCGTTCAGCGTTAAGCCGTGCAGCGTTACCTCTTCGAGGAAATCCGGCAGGTGCGGCCGGTTGAAGATGACGTGACGATTGGCTGGATCGAAGCTGAGGCCGAGCGACGCGGCGAGGACGGCCAGTGGAGTAGCAGCCGCCCACGCCTGCGGCGAGCAGGCGACTGGATAAAAGGTCGGCCCCTGGCCACGCACACGGCGAAAGCCGCAGAACAGCTCCGGCATGCGGCGCAGGTCGATATAAATCGAGGCTTCGAACAGGCCCTTGAAAATCCGTGTCACTTCGGCGCCAAAGCCGTAACGCGCGAAGCCCAACGCGATCAGCGCATTGTCGTGCGGCCAGACTGAGCCGTTGTGATAGCTCATCGGATTATAGCGCGCTTCGGACGCTGCGACGGTTCTGATGCCCCAACCCGAAAAGCCGTCATGGTCTGTGAGATTGCGAACGATCTGCGCCGCGCGCGATGGCAGCGCGATGCCGCTGAACAACGTGTGGCCGGCATTTGAGGTCAGCACGCGGCAGGGACGCTTTTCGCCGTCGAGCGCCAGGACGTAAGTGCCGAGCGCCTCGTCCCAGAACTGCGTATCAAAATGTTTCTGAAGCTGTTCGGCCTCATGCTCAAGCTTTCGAGAGCGATCATGATGGTCGAGGCGTGAGGCGATTGTCGCCGCGGCGCGTTTCGCAGCATAGACGTAGCCTTGGACTTCAACGAGCGCGATGGGGCCTTGCGCCAACGTGCCATCGGCATGGAAGACGGAATCATGGCTGTCTTTCCAGCCCTGATTGAGCAATCCATCATCACTCTTGCGGCCATATTCAACGAATCCATCGCCGTCGCGGTCGCCATAAACGTCGATCCAATTCAAGGCCGCTTCGATATGGGGCCAGAGCTGCTTTAACGCGCGCGCATCGTCAGTTCTTTGCAGATAGGCCCCGGCAAGAACGACGAACAGAGGTGTGGAATCGACGCTGCCGTAATAACGGCGGAAAGGGACTTCGCCGAGTTCGGCCATTTCGCCGCGGCGTGACTCGTGCAAGATTTTGCCGGGCTCGGCGTCGGCCGCCGCGTCGATTTTATCGGCCTGATTTGCCGCCAGATAAAACAGCACGCCGCGCGCGAGCGCCGGGTCGATCCAGAGCGTTTGCAAAGCCGTGATCAAAGCATCGCGGCCGAAGACGGTGCTGAACCACGGAATGCCGGCATAAGGGTAGGGGCCCTCGGGCAAGTCCGTCGTCAGCATATGAAGGTCGGCGACGGAGCGGCGCACGACTTCATTGAAAATGTCGTTGGAGGTCTCGACCGAAGCCTCGCGTGCGAGCGCGGCGCGAAGATCGCGCCTTGCATCGCGCAGCGAGGAAAAGAACAGCCTCCAAGGTGGGATATTGGGCGACACGTTCTCGCAGCGAATTTCGATGAAAATTGACGCACGCTCGCTGGGCTCGAGATCCACGTCGAAGATCGCGTGATTGGCTGTCAGATGTGTGGGCTGCGGCGAGAAACGCAGTTGCGTATCGCGGCGCCGGTCATCGAGGCCTGTGTAGGACATGACGACGGAATCCGCTTTCACTGACGTCGGATGATAGGTGCCGCGCCGTTCGCGCTTGCTGCCGCGAACCTCGAAGAGGTCCGCGAAATCGGCGGCAAAATCGATCTGGATTTTGACGCGCTCGCGCCGCTCGCTGAAATTGCGTACCGCCAGCCGCTCAAAATTCGCATTCTGCCATACGAATTTCAGCCGCCGCAGATGGATGAGATCATGTTCCAGGGCGATATGGTCTCCCTTGTGCAGATCGGGATTCGTCAAATCGCAGATCAGGGCTCCATTGTCGTCGCGCAATGTCGAGCTCAGGAGGATCGGCCGCTGACCAAAGATCGACAGACTCAGATGCGACAGGTGCCGCGTGTCACGATGAAAGATGCCTTCGGGGCTGCCGAGCGAGGAGAGTACATCGCCATTGTCATCGAACATTGCGAACGTGTCGCCATGCTTCAGCGTGCGCGTGCGGCGCTCCTGAAGCGCGGGAATTGTGAACTGGAACTGCTCGTCTTGAGCATCCGGCAGAATGCTGTCTTCCATGATACGTCGGCCTTTATTTCCGAAGGCGCTAGCGGAATCTCTGTCTTAAGATATCCAGCTAACCAAGATTTCGACACGTCCGGAAGGAAGCCGCCCGGAGTTCTTATGTCTGAAGCTTGAACTGAAGTATTGTTGCTCGCGAGGCCGTTTTCGACAGGCTCATCGGACGAGGCAGATTATTGCGGATAGCTTGCGTATATGACGATATCAATCTGTAAGTGCGACCTTCGGAGCGGATTGCAACTATTTTTTGGCGCTCGCAAAGATGCCAACAGGTGAGTGCGGGATGTGCCCTGTCATTGCGGCATTGCCGATTGTTGAAATGCGGGCTCGGGCGTGAGAGCTTTGCAATATGGGGTTCCGTCTCGATACTCAGGCCGATCTGAAGAAGGGCGTCGCACGTCTCGTCGCGCTGGATAAGCGTTTCGCGCCGATCGTCGCTGCGACGGGCGTACCGGGGTTGCGCCGCCGTGAGTCGGGTTTCGCCGGGATCGTTGCGATTGTCTGTGGGCAGCAGCTTTCGACCGCCAGCGCCAACGCGATCTGGGAGCGTTTGCGAGCCGCCTTCGATCCGATCACGCCAGCGGCCATCGCCAAGGCGCGCGCCGATCGGTTGGCGCGGCTGGGCCTCTCGGCCGCGAAGATCAAGACGTTGAAGAGCCTTGCGCGCGAGATTGTCGCCGCGCGCTTCGATCTCGATGCGCTCGCCGACGAGGACGCTGAAATCGCGCACGCAAAGTTGACGGCGCTACATGGGATCGGACCTTGGACAGCGGATGTCTATCTGCTGTTTTGCCTCGGCCATCCAGATGCATGGCCGGCGGGCGACCTCGCGGTGCAGGAGGCGGTCAAGCTCGGATTGGGGCTTCCCATCCGTCCCACAACCAAGGAAATGATGGTGCTCGCAGAAGCTTGGCGGCCATGGCGCGGCGTCGCGGCGCATGTCTGGTGGGCCTATTACAGGACCGTTAAACAGCGCGAAGGAATCCTTCCTACTGGTCCCGCCGCCAAAGCGGCGCGCCGGCAAGCAGCGCGCGTAGAGGTATGATGCAACCGGCATTCTCCTGGCAGACCTGGGCTGGCCTTTCAGCGGTTTTCGCCGCGTTGACGGCGATTTTGGCGAAACTCGGCGTCGAGAACATCAATTCAAATTTCGCGACGCTGATCCGCACGATCTTCATCCTGATCCTCGCCGCGATCATCGTTTCCGTCACGCGGGCATGGCAGGCGCCGAGTTCGATTTCACCGCGAAGCTTCCTGTTTCTGGCGTTGTCGGCCTTGGCGACGGGCGCCTCATGGCTCTGCTATTTTCGTGCGCTTCAATTGGGCCAGGCTTCCAAAGTCGCGCCGGTCGATAAACTGAGTGTCGTCCTCGTCGCGCTTTTTGGTGTCACATTTCTCGGCGAAAAGCTTTCCGCCATGAATTGGCTTGGGGTCATATTCGTGGGCGCCGGGGCGATCTTGTTGGCTTTTAAATTTTGATACGGCCGGCGCGGATCGGCGAGGGGGAAACATGATCGGGGAAATTTTTATCGGCGTCCTGATTATCTTCGCCATAATTTTGGTGCTGCCGATCTTCCGGTCGATCTTCACCATTCAGCAGGCGCATGCCGGCATCATCGAGCGGTTCGGCAAATTCAGTCGCGTTGTCGAGCCGGGCCTGCACGTCAAACTTCCCTATATCGACAGGCTCGCCGCATTGCTGTCGTTGAAGATCGAACAGAACATCATCACCGCGGACACGAAGACGAAGGACAATGTCTTCGTGAAGGTCAATATCGCCGTCAATTATCGCGTAGTCGCTGGCCGTGAGCGTGAGGCGTTTTATGTGCTGTCGGACGCCAAAGGGCAGATCCAGGCTTATGTCCTCGACGTCGTCCGTTCGAAAATTCCGGCGATGACACTCGACGAAGTTTTCGAGAAAAAGGACGATGTCGCACAGGCGGTCACGCAGCATCTTTCGGAATTGATGCAGCAATACGGATTTGAGATCGTCAGTTCGCTCGTCGTCGATGTGCAGCCGGATCCCACGGTCGTCGCCGCGATGAACGAAATCCAGGCGCAAACGCGGCTTCAGCTCGCGGCGCAGGCCAAAGGCGAGGCCAATAAGATTTTGGCGGTGAAGGCCGCCGAGGCCGAGGCCGAGTCGAAGGCTTTGCAAGGCAAGGGTATTGCCGACCAGCGCAAGGCCATTATCGCAGGGCTCAACGATTCCGTGACAAGCCTCTCGACGACGGCGCACACGCCGCCGGCCGAAGTGCTGCGCACGCTGCTCATGACGCAATATTTCGATACGATTCGGGAAATCGGTATTCAGTCCGGCTCCAAGGTCATTTTGCTTCCGCATAATCCCAGCGCGATGACGGAAATTGGCAACCAGATTCGCGATGCAATGATCGTCGCAGAGGAAGTTAAGTGATCCGACTCAAGCATAAACAATTGATAATATTTAAAAATCATTAGTACATAAAAAAGATAGAATGATATATTGACTTCTCGATTGAAACCCGTTTGTTAAGACCTCTCGAAACCGTGATCTGCACGGTTGACGGTCATTTCGTGGGGGTTGAAGAGGGTCATGCGGATTTCTGGATTGAAGACGGGATTTGCCGTAGCTCTGACGGGCTTTGTCGCTCTTGCCGCTGGCGGCTGGAAATATGCCGAGGGTGCCCAGTCGGTCACGCTGCTCAATGTCTCCTATGATGCGACCCGCGAGTTTTATCAGTCGATCAATGATGCCTTCGCGGCCGATTACCTGAAGAAGACCGGCACACAGGTCACGATCCAGCAGTCGCATGGCGGCTCCGGCAAGCAGGCGCTGTCCGTCGTCAACGGTCTGCAGGCCGATGTGGTGACGCTCGGCCTGGCCTGGGACATCGACGCGATCGAGCGGGCTGGACTGCTCAAGCATGGCTGGCAGGCCAAATTCCCGGATAATTCCGCGCCTTATACATCGACAATTGCGTTTCTCGTGCGCAAGGGCAATCCCAAGCACATCCACGACTGGAAGGATTTGTTGCAACCCGGCGTGCAGGTGATTGCCGCCAATCCGAAGTCCAGCGGCGCAGCGCGCTGGGTCTTCCTTGGACTTTGGGGCGCAGTCGGCGGGGCAAAGACCTACGATCTTTCGACCAAGGAAGGTCTCGCGGCTTCGATCACTGACGGCAATGCCGCGAAGGATTTTCCGATCTACAAGAACGCCGCGGCGCTCGCGGCCGTCACCGCGCTTTACAAGCACGTGCCGGTTCTCGATACCGGCGGGCGCGGCGCGACGGTGACCTTCGCCCAGAAACAGATTGGTGACGTGCTGGTCAATTGGGAGAACGAACTCTATTTGGCGACCGACGAATTCGGCAAGGACAAGTTCGACATCGTTTATCCCTCCACCAGCGTTCTCGCGGAACCACCGGTTGCGGTCGTCGATTCCATCGTCGATAAGAAGGGTACGCGAGCAGTTGCGACGGCTTATCTGGACTATCTCTACACGCCCGACGCACAGGACCTCGCCGCGCAATATCATTATCGGCCTCGCAATATCGATATCTATAAGAAATACGAAACTACCCTTCCGCCCGTGAAGCTGTTTACGGTTGATCAGGCATTCGGCGGCTGGCCGCGCACGCAGAAGACTTTCTTTGCTGATGGCGGCGTCTTCGATCAAATCTATAAGCCAACGAAGTAAGGACTCCGCCTTCGCTTTGGTACAAGGCTGTGCAATTGCGGTCTTGGAATACGGCGGCTAAACGAAGGTCGGCTATATTGAACGCGGCGGCCATCGGCTTGCGTCTTATGAGAGTTTGAAGAATGGCGGGCGCGCGCAAGGTCATCCCCGGCTTCCGGCTGACGCTCGGCTATACGCTCTTCTATCTCTCGCTTCTGGTGCTGATCCCGCTCGCGGCGCTGGTCCTCAAGACCACGCAATTGTCGTGGTCCGAGTTCGTCGCGACGATTACCGATCCGGTCGTCGTCGCGGCTTATCAATTGACCTTTGGCGCCGCGGCTCTGGCTGCGATCGTCAATGGTCTGTTCGGCCTGATCGTCGCCTGGGTTCTTGTGCGTGAGCCTTTTCCGGGCCGGCGTTATTTCGATGCGCTGATCGATTTTCCCTTTGCGCTGCCGACTGCCGTCGCCGGCATCACCTTTTCAAACCTCTATCTCACCGATGGCTGGATTGGCGGCTTCGGCGATCACGCAGTTACATTTCTGAACGGGCTGGCGGGTCATTTCGGCCACCCGAATGCTCTGTCCGCCGGCGCGCTGTCCTGGCTGGACTTTCCTTACAGCAACACCAACACCGGCATTGTGATCGTCCTGATCTTCGTCGGGTTTCCGTTCGTCGTGCGCTCGGTGCAGCCGGTGCTGCAGGAATGGGATCCGCAATATGAACAGGCGGCCTATAGCCTTGGAGCAAGCGGGGCGACGACTTTTCGACGCGTGATCTTTCCGGAGATTTTCCCGGCGTGGCTCAGCGGTGTCGCGCTCGCCTTCGCTCGCGCCATTGGCGAATACGGCTCGGTAATCTTCATTGCCAGCAACATTCCGGGCAAGTCGCAGATCGTGCCGTTGCAGATCGTCACCAAGCTCGACGAGTTCGAGCCGGCCCAGGCCACCGCCATTGGCGTCGTGCTGCTGTTCTTCTCGCTCCTGATCCTGCTGGGCATCAACGGGATCGAAACCTGGTCGCGACGCCGGTCGCAAGCGGCGGTCTGAGCGATGTCCGGGGCGCCCATTCTCCAAACGCACACCGCTCCGGCGCGTTCGAACAAGGCCGAGCGCAGCGTGACCGGACGCGTGCTCGTCACGGCCGCGGTTTTGTTTCTTACGCTGTTTATCGTCCTGCCAGTCACCAATGTGTTCACGCAGGCGCTCTCGAACGGTGTCGCCGCCTATTGGCACGTGTTCTTTCCGCCGGCCGTCGATCCCGCGGCACATCTCACGATCTTCCAGAGGCACCGGCAGGTGGCCGCGGTTCGGCAGGCCGCCGATACGTGGAATGCGATCCGCTTGAGCTGTGGCGTCGCTGCCATCGTCGTGCCGCTCAATATCATCTTTGGCATCGCCGCGGCTTGGGCGATTACGAAGTTCCGGTTCCGCGGCCGGCTCCTGCTGCTGACGCTGATCGATCTGCCATTCTCGATCTCGCCGGTCATTGCCGGTCTGGTCTTCGTGCTGCTCTTCGGACGCGGGGGCGTGGTTGGGGATTGGGCGACAAACGTGACCTGGCCGGACCCGACTTCGCTCACCTGGCAGGGCTTTTCCGGCCATTGGTGGCCCTTTGCCTTCGCCAATACCTACACCGGCATCATCTTCACCCCGGTTGCGATCGTGCTCGCCACGTCATTCGTGACCTTTCCGTTCGTCGCGCGATCTCTGATTCCACTGATGGACGCGCAAGGCTCGGACGAGGAGCTTGCCGCGCTTTCGCTTGGCGCCAGCGGCTGGCGGACGTTCTGGACGGTGACGCTACCGAATATCAGGTGGGGCCTGCTCTATGGCGCGATCCTGTGCACGGCGCGCGCGTTCGGCGAATTCGGCGCCGTCTCGGTCGTCTCCGGCCATATCGATTCCAATGATACGATTCCGTTGCGGGTCGAGAAGCTTTGGGACGGCTATGACATGCAAGGCGCCTTTGCGGTTTCGACCTTGCTTGCGCTGCTGGCCGTTGTGACCTTGATCATCAAGGCAGCGGTCGAGATCAGGACCAAACATACCGAGACGGCCGCCGCGGCGGTTCATGAGGTGAAGCCCGATGAGTATCGAAGTCCGCCGGATCAGCAAGACCTACGGCTCGTTCCAAGCGCTGAAGGGCGTAAACCTTAAGGTCAATTCAGGCGAGCTTGTCGCGTTGCTTGGGCCGAGCGGCTCCGGCAAGACGACTTTGCTGCGCGTGATAGCCGGGATCGAGGCGGCCGACCCCGGCGGCGAAGTCTTGTTCGACGGCCTTGACGTTTCCGACACCGATCTTGGCAAGCGCAAGATCGGGTTCGTCTTCCAGCATTATGCTTTGTTCAAGCAGATGAGCGTCTTCGAGAACATCGCTTTCGGTCTGCGGTCGAAACCGTGGCGGCAGCGCCCATCGAATGCCGCGATCAAGAGCAAGGTCGAGGAATTGCTGTCACTCGTCCAGCTCAGCAATTTCGCCCAGCGCTATCCTTCGCAATTGTCGGGCGGCCAGCGTCAGCGCGTGGCACTTGCCCGTGCGCTCGCCGTCGAGCCGCAGGTGTTGTTGCTCGATGAACCGTTCGGGGCGCTCGACGCCACGGTGCGGCGGGAGCTACGCCGCTGGCTGCGTAAATTGCATAATACGATCAAGGTCACGACGATTTTCGTGACCCACGATCAGGAAGAGGCGCTCGAGGTCGCCGACCGCGTCGCGGTGATGAACGCGGGGGGCATCGAGCAATATGACGCGCCCGAGGAAGTCTACGAGCATCCGGCGAACCCGTTCGTGTTCCGCTTCCTCGGCAATTACAATCTGTTCCACGGCCGGCAGGAAAGCCAGGCCTCGGGGCAGGGGAGCACCGAAGGTGAAGCCGTTACGTTCGTGCGGCCGCACGACATCGAAATCTCCCGCGAGAGTGACGCCAGTGCGATCGCAGCCAGGGTGACCCATATCGGCTTTGCCGGGGCCGCCGTGAATGTCGAACTCATCAGACTCGATGATCAACGATCGATCGATGCGGAGCTGACGACGCAGACCTATCGCGATCTGGCGCTGAAGGTCGAAGACCAGGTCTTCGTCCGCCTGCGCAATGCGCATTCCTTCGCCGACGATTACTCGATCTGAGGCGATCTCATCCGAGGCCGGGCGGGGGTAGTTGAGACTTACTGAGAATTCGCTTGGCGCGGCCAATCGCCTGCACTATATTGTCGGGATGTGGCGCGTGGCCGGTTGGCTCCGCGCCCTGATTTTTTTAGCCGGGGCCGCATGGGCGATATCGGTGGCCGCAGCCGCCGGAGTTTGCCGGGGGCGGGCAGAAAATTCCTGCAAATTGGGTGTTTGAGCGACTATGGCCGATCCGCTGCAATTCATTCAGGAAGTCCGTCAGGAGGCCGGCAAGGTCACTTGGCCGACTCGCCGTGAGACGTTGATCACGACGGGTCTCGTCATCACGATGGTCATTCTTGCGAGCCTGTTCTTTCTCGCCGTCGATGAAATTTTACAATTGGTTGTCCGCTTCGTCCTGAACGTCGGGCATTGATTCGAGGGGTTTTTCGGTTTCGTCATGAGCATGCGCTGGTACATCGTCCACGCCTATTCCAATTTCGAGAAGAAGGTCGCTGAATCGATCCGCGAGCAGGCGGCGCAGCGCAATCTGTCCGAGAAGTTCGAGGAAATCCTCGTGCCGACCGAGCACGTTGTCGAGGTGCGCAAGGGTCGCAAGGTCAATTCCGAGCGGAAGTTCTTCCCCGGCTATGTGCTCGTCAAATGTGACCTGACGGACGACATCTATCACCTGATCAAGAACACGCCGAAGGTGACGGGCTTCCTTGGCGCCGACAAGAAGCCGATGCCGATTTCGGATGCTGAGGCCGACCGGATCAAGGGCCAGGTGGCTGATGGTGTCGATCGGCCGAAGTCGACGATCTCCTACGAGATCGGCGAGACGGTGCGGGTCGCTGACGGCCCGTTCGCGTCCTTCAACGGCACGGTCGAGGAAGTCGACGAGGCCCGCTCGCGCGTCAAGGTCGCAGTCTCGATCTTCGGCCGCGCAACGCCAGTCGAGCTCGAATATTCGCAGGTCGAGAAAGTTTAAGAATTTTCGGTGCTTGCACCGAAATGGGCGATGCCCTAAAGGCTCGCCTTCCGCTGTGGGAGAAAGGTCCGGTCTGCCGCCGGGTCGCCTTTTGTACCACAATCCGCAACTCCGATCTTAAGATCGGCTTGTAGGAGATTGAAATGGCAAAGAAAGTTGCCGGTTATATTAAATTGCAGGTTCCGGCCGGCGCCGCCAATCCGTCGCCGCCTATCGGCCCGGCGCTTGGTCAGCGCGGCCTCAACATCATGGAATTCTGCAAGGCCTTCAATGCCAAGACCGCGCAGATGGAAAAGGGGACGCCGATCCCCGTCGTCATCACCGCTTATCAGGACCGCTCCTTCACCTTCGAGATGAAGCTGCCGCCGGTCACCTTTTTTCTGAAAAGGGCCGCAGGCATCACCTCCGGTTCGAAGACCACGGGCCGTGGCTTTGTCGGTCGCGTGACCAAGGCTCAGATCAACGAGATCGCCGAAAAGAAGCTGCCGGATCTAAATTGCGCGACCGTCGAGGCCGCTGCCAAGATGATCGAGGGCTCCGCCCGCTCGATCGGCCTTGAAGTGGTGGGGTGAAGCCATGACCCATATTGCAAAGCGCGTTGTTAAATCCCGCGAAGGCATCGAGCGCACCAAGCTTTATCCGATCAGCGAGGCCGTAAAGCTTGTCAAGGAACGGGCGAGCGCCAAGTTTGACGAGACGGTCGAGATCGCCATGAACCTCGGCGTCGACCCCAAGCATGCGGATCAGATGGTCCGCGGCGTGGTCAATCTGCCGAACGGCACGGGCCGCACGCTGCGCGTTGCCGTGTTCGCACGTGGCGCCAAGGCTGATGAGGCCAAGGCGGCTGGCGCGGATATCGTCGGCGCGGAAGATCTGGTGGCGACCGTTCAGGGCGGCCAGATCGATTTCGATCGCTGCATCGCGACGCCGGATATGATGCCGCTCGTCGGTCGCCTTGGTAAGGTGCTGGGCCCGCGCGGCCTGATGCCGAACCCCAAGGTCGGAACGGTGACCATGGATGTCACGGCTGCGGTCAAGGCGTCGAAGGGTGGTGCGGTCGAATTTCGTGTGGAAAAGGCCGGCATCATTCAGGGCAGCGTCGGCAAGGCATCCTTCGATGAAACGAAGCTGGTCGAGAATATCGCGGCCTTCGTCGATGCCGTCGCCAAGGCCAAGCCGCAAGGCGCAAAAGGCACCTATATTCAACGGGTTGCCATCTCCTCGACGATGGGGCCTGGGGTCAAGGTCGATCCAGCCACCGTCCATGCATAAGAGTGTCCGGGACTGATTATCAGGGTTCTTGACAAGCTGAAAAAAAGCTGAATCAACCCCTTGGCATATTAGGGTCTTGCGTTTAAATAGACGGCTCGGGGTTGCTGGCTCTGCCGCAGCCCCGAACCCATTTAGCTTCCGCGTCTCGACACGCAGTCTTTCATTAGGCGGCGTGAAGAAGGCGCGGCGGAATGACCGGTGAACTGGCGGATTTCGATCCACTTGGTTTCTCCGGTCATGTCCTGTCCGAGACTGCCGGCGTCCAATATGGGGTTTTCGAACTCCACAAGGACTTAATGTCGAAGACGCGCGTCCGGTTCCGGTGTTTCGGTTTCGGATTGCACGTTCGAGATGCCAGCATAGACGGGGTCGAAGCGGAATACGAAGCGCAGGTGCGGCAGTTCCTGCAGCCTTTGATTTTGGTCGAATCCCTCTGTCCGGGACGCGGGGCGTTCCGGAGGACAGGCGTAGCGCCGTGCGACAGCCGGCTGACGCAACCAAGCGGGTGTGAATCCCGCGAGACAGAGAGAGTATTGTGGACAGAGCTGAGAAGAAAGCCGCTGTCGCCGCTCTGAACGAGGTCTTTAACAAGACGTCGGTTGTGGTGGTGGCGCATTATTCCGGCTTGACGGTGGCCCAGATGCAAAATCTGCGTAAGCAGATGCGCGACGCGGGCGCCACGGTTCAAGTCGCAAAAAATCGCCTTGCCAAGATCGCCCTGGAAGGAACCGACACAAGCTCGATTACGAGCCTGCTGAAGGGACCGACCCTGCTTGCCTATTCGCAGGATCCGGTGGCGGCCGCCAAGGTCGCCGTCGGCTTTGCCAAGGATAACGAGAAGCTCGTGATCCTCGGTGGCGCGATGGGAAAAACGTCGCTCAATCCGGAGGCCATCAAGTCGCTCGCGACTTTGCCGTCTTTGGACGAATTGCGCGCCAAGCTCGTTGGGCTCATCCAGGCGCCGGCGACAAAACTCGCGCAGCTTTCGACCGCACCGGCTGCCAAGCTGGCGCGTGTCATTTCTGCCTATGCGAACAAGGACGCCGCCTGACGGCCGTCTCAAAATTTTCAGCTATTCACGACCAAATTCGAAGGAAAACTTGCAATGGCCAATCTGGAAAAAATCGTCGAAGACCTTTCGAGCCTGACGGTTCTCGAAGCCGCGGAACTCGCCAAGCTACTTGAAGACAAGTGGGGCGTCTCGGCCGCTGCGGCGGTTGCCGTCGCTGCCGGCCCGGCTGCTGCTGCCGCCGCTCCGGTCGAAGAGAAGACCGAGTTCACGGTCGTTCTCTCTGCCGTCGGCGACAAGAAGATCGAAGTTATTAAGGAAGTCCGTGCCGTCACCGGTCTTGGCCTGAAGGAAGCCAAGGATCTCGTCGAAGGCGCGCCGAAGCCCGTCAAGGAAGGCGTGACCAAAGAGGAAGCCGAGAAGATCAAGGCGACCCTCGAGAAGGTCGGCGCGAAGGTCGAGCTTAAGTGAGTTGCGGCGGGATCGCGCGCGGTCCCGTTTTTTGATCGAGCGGCTCCGAGGCGTGCTTCGGGGCCGTTCAGCCGTTCCTTATCCGGCTGGTCGATTGAATTTTTTGATGGGGAAGGGCCCAAAACACCCTGCGGACGTCTGTGGCCGCGCAATGTTTTCGGGATGCATGCGGCATCCTGCGCAAACTAACCTGCGAGGAGCACGATGGCCCAACCCATAACGCAAACTTTCTCTGGCCGGAAGCGGGTTCGCAAGTTTTTCGGACACATTCGCGAAGTGGCGGAAATGCCGAACCTCATCGAGGTTCAGAAGGCATCCTACGATCAATTTCTGCTCGTTAACGAGCCCGAGGGCGGCCGCCCGAACGAAGGCCTCGAGTCCGTGTTCCGCTCGGTCTTCCCGATCTCCGATTTCGCGGGCGTGTCGCAGCTCGAGTTCCTGAAATACGTTTTCGAACAGCCGAAGTACGATGTCGACGAGTGTCGTCAGCGCGGCATGACCTTCGCTGCGCCGCTGAAAGTCACGCTGCGCCTCATCGTATTCGATGTCGATCCGGAAACCGGCGCCAAGTCCGTCAAGGATATCAAAGAGCAGGACGTCTATATGGGCGATATGCCCTTCATGACGTCGAACGGCACCTTTGTCGTCAACGGCACCGAGCGCGTCATCGTCTCGCAGATGCATCGCTCGCCGGGCGTCTTCTTCGATCACGACAAGGGCAAGAGCCACTCTTCGGGCAAGCTGCTTTTCGCGGCGCGTATCATTCCGTATCGCGGCTCCTGGCTCGATATCGAGTTTGATGCCAAGGATATCGTCTATGCGCGTATCGACCGCCGCCGGAAAATCCCGGTGACGTCGCTGCTTTTTGCGCTTGGCATGGACGGCGAAGAAATTCTCAGCACGTTCTATAACACCGTCATCTACACGCGGGCCGGTGAAGGCTGGCGCGTGCCCTTTGACGCGGAGCGGATGAAGGGTGTCAAGGCCACCGAAAATATGATCGACGCCGATACCGGCGAAGTCGCGGTCGAAGCAGGCAAGAAGCTCACTGTCCGTGCGGCGCGGCAATTGGTCGAAAGGGGCCTGAAGGCGATCCGCGCGCAGGATGTGGACCTGCATGGCCAGTACATCGCGACCGACCTCTACAATCCCAGTACCGGCGAAATTTTCGCCGAGGCGGGTGACGAGATCACCGCGAAGACTCTGCCGGCCCTGATCGAGGCGGGCTTCGAGGAACTCCCGATACTCGATATCGACCATATCAACATCGGGCCCTATATCCGTAACACGCTCGCGGTCGACAAGAACTCCTCGCGCGAGGAAGCATTGTTCGACATCTACCGTGTCATGCGTCCAGGCGAGCCGCCGACGCTCGATACGGCGGAAGCGATGTTCCATTCGCTCTTCTTCGACGACGAGCGCTACGATCTCTCGGCCGTCGGCCGCGTCAAGATGAACATGCGCCTCGATCTCGATGCGCCGGATACGATGCGCGTCCTGCGCAAGGCCGATATCGTTGCGGTCGTGCGGGCGCTTGTCGATCTGCGCGATGGACGTGGCGAGATCGACGACATCGATCACCTCGGCAACCGGCGTGTGCGCTCGGTCGGCGAATTGATGGAAAATCAATATCGCCTCGGCCTGCTGCGCATGGAGCGCGCGATCAAGGAGCGCATGTCCTCAGTCGATATCGACACGGTCATGCCGCAGGATTTGATCAACGCGAAGCCCGCGGCCGCGGCGGTGCGCGAGTTTTTTGGCTCGTCGCAGCTCTCGCAGTTCATGGATCAGACCAATCCGCTGTCGGAGATCACCCACAAGCGACGCCTCTCGGCGCTTGGCCCGGGTGGCTTGACGCGCGAGCGCGCCGGCTTCGAAGTGCGCGACGTGCATCCGACGCATTACGGCCGCATCTGTCCGATCGAGACGCCGGAAGGCCCGAACATCGGCCTCATCAATTCGCTCGCCACATTTGCGCGCGTGAACAAGTATGGCTTCATCGAGTCGCCATATCGCCGCGTCAAGGACAGTTTGGTGACGGATGAAGTCATCTACCTGTCGGCGATGGAAGAGTCGAAGCATTACGTCGCCCAGGCCAATGCGCCGGTTGATGGTCAGCGCCATCTGACCGAAGACCTCGTTGTCTGCCGTCATGCCGGCGACGTCATCATGGTCCCGGCCGAACGTGTGGACTTCATGGACGTGTCGCCGAAGCAGCTTGTCTCGGTGGCTGCGGCGCTCATCCCGTTCCTTGAGAACGACGACGCGAACCGCGCGTTGATGGGCTCTAACATGCAGCGCCAGGCGGTGCCGCTTGTGAAGGCTGATGCGCCGTTCGTCGGCACGGGCATGGAATCGGTGGTTGCGCGTGATTCGGGCGCGGCGATCGCGGCACGTCGCGCGGGTGTTGTCGATCAGATCGATGCGACTCGTATCGTTGTGCGTGCAACGGAAGAGGCCGACCCGAGCAAACCCGGCGTCGACATCTACCGGTTGCTCAAGTTCCAGCGTTCGAATCAGTCGACCTGCATCAACCAGAAGCCGCTGGTGCGTGTCGGCGATTTAGTTCGCAAGGGCGACATCCTCGCTGACGGCCCCTCGACCGATCTCGGCGATCTCGCGCTTGGCCGCAACGTGCTCGTCGCGTTCATGCCGTGGAACGGCTATAACTTCGAAGATTCGATCCTGCTCAACGAGCGGATCGTCAAGGACGACGTTTTCACTTCGATTCACATCGATGAATTCGAGGTGATGGCGCGCGACACCAAGCTCGGCCCGGAAGAAATCACGCGCGACATTCCCAACGTCTCGGAAGAGGCGCTGAAGAATCTCGACGAGGCTGGCATCGTCTATATCGGCGCGGAAGTACAGGCGGGCGATATCCTCTGCGGCAAGATCACGCCGAAGGGTGAGAGCCCGATGACGCCGGAAGAGAAGCTCTTGCGCGCCATCTTCGGCGAGAAGGCGTCCGATGTGCGTGACACGTCGATGCGTGTTCCGCCGGGCGTCCAGGGCACGATCGTCGAAGTGCGCGTCTTCAATCGGCACGGCGTCGAGAAGGATGAGCGCGCTCAGGCGATCGAGCGCGAGGAAATCGAGCGGCTCGCCAAGGACCGTGACGACGAGCTCGCAATTCTCGACCGTAACGTTTACAGCCGCCTCGCGGAATTGCTCTCCGGCAAGACGGCGATCTCGGGCCCGAAGGGCTTTAAGAAGGACACGGTGCTGTCGCGCGATATCCTCGAGAGCCATCCGCGTTCGCAATGGTGGATCTTCGCCGTCGAGGACGACAAGCTCATGGCCGAGACCGAGGCCATGCGTAAGCAATATGACGAGGCCAAGAAGGGGCTGGAAAGCCGCTTCCTCGACAAGGTCGAGAAGTTGCAGCGTGGCGATGAATTGCCGCCCGGCGTGATGAAGATGGTGAAAGTCTTCGTCGCGGTGAAGCGCAAGATTCAGCCGGGCGACAAGATGGCCGGCCGTCACGGCAACAAGGGTGTCGTTTCGAAGATCGTGCCGCCGGAGGACATGCCGTTCCTTGCCGACGGGACGCCGGTCGATATCGTGCTCAATCCGCTCGGCGTGCCGAGCCGCATGAATGTTGGCCAGATTCTGGAAACGCACCTTGGCTGGGCCTGCGCTGGTCTCGGCAAGCAGGTCAGCGACGCAGTGAATGCCTATCAGCGGAGCCACGATGCGGGCCCGCTGCGTGGCACGCTGAGCCACATCTACGGTGCCAAGAAGGAAATCGACGCGCTGTCGGAAGAGACCCTGCTTGAAGTTGGCGAAAATCTGCGGCGCGGTGTTCCGATCGCGACACCGGTCTTCGACGGTGCACACGAGAAAGACATCGTCGATATGCTGAACGAAGCCGGGCTCGATGCCTCCGGCCAAGTGACGCTTTACGACGGGCGCACGGGTGAGTCGTTCGATCGCAAAGTGACGGTCGGCTACATATATATGTTGAAGCTGCACCATCTGGTGGACGATAAGATCCACGCGCGCTCGATCGGGCCTTACAGTCTCGTCACCCAGCAGCCGCTGGGCGGCAAGGCGCAGTTCGGCGGCCAGCGCTTCGGCGAAATGGAAGTCTGGGCGCTTGAGGCTTATGGCGCCGCCTACACCTTGCAGGAGATGCTGACGGTGAAGTCGGACGACGTCGCGGGCCGTACGAAGGTCTATGAATCGATCGTGCGCGGCGACGACGCGTTTGAATCCGGCATTCCGGAAAGCTTCAACGTGCTCGTCAAGGAGATGCGTTCGCTCGGCCTCAATGTCGAGCTGACGATGGCGGCGAAGCCGGAGGAGCTGCCGCCGGCAGAGGCGGCCGAGTAAGTCTGGCATCGAATGGCTCGCCAGTATCGCGAGCAAGGCGAAGCGATCCGGTCAATCCGGGTTGCTTCGTCGCCGAGCGCCTCGCAATAGCGCGTTATGCATGAGTGAGCGTTTTTAGAAATTTCGCCCGCGGCCCGGTGGTCGCCCGCGCGGGCAGGTCAGGAGAAGACGATGAATCAAGAGGTCATGAATCTCTTCAGTCCGGTCGTAGCGCCGCAGGCGTTCGACCAGATCCAGATCTCGATCGCGAGCCCGGAGAAGATTCTCTCTTGGTCGTTCGGCGAAATTAAAAAGCCAGAGACGATCAATTACCGGACCTTCAAGCCGGAGCGCGACGGTCTATTCTGCGCCCGTATCTTCGGGCCGATCAAGGACTATGAGTGCTTGTGCGGCAAGTACAAGCGGATGAAGTACAAGGGCGTCATCTGCGAAAAGTGCGGCGTTGAGGTGACCCTCTCGCGCGTGCGGCGCGAGCGCATGGGCAATATTTCGCTTGCCGCCCCCGTCGCCCACATCTGGTTCCTCAAGTCGTTGCCGTCGCGCATCGGGCTTCTGCTCGACATGGCGCTGAAGGACCTTGAGCGCATTCTCTATTTCGAGTCGTATATCGTTCTCGACCCAGGTCTCACGCCGCTCAAGGACCGTCAGCTCCTGAACGAGGAAGAATACCTGCGTGCGCAGGACGAATATGGCCAGGATTCCTTCACAGCCATGATCGGCGCGGAAGCGATCCGCGAGATTCTGCGCTCGCTCGATCTGCAGAAGATCGCCGAGCAGCTTAAAGTCGAAATCTCCGAGGCGACGACCGAGCTGAAGCCGAAAAAGCTCGCCAAGCGGCTGAAGATCATCGAGGCGTTCATTCACTCGGGCAACAAGCCCGAATGGATGATCCTGACCGAGATTCCGGTCATCCCGCCGGATCTGCGTCCGCTCGTGCCGCTCGACGGCGGCCGATTCGCGACCTCGGACCTGAACGACCTTTATCGCCGCGTCATCAACCGCAACAATCGTCTGAAGCGGCTGATCGAACTGCGCGCGCCGGACATCATCATCCGTAACGAGAAGCGCATGCTTCAAGAAGCGGTCGATGCTTTGTTCGACAACGGACGCCGCGGCCGCGTGATCACGGGCGCCAACAAGCGGCCGCTGAAGTCGCTGGCCGACATGCTGAAGGGCAAGCAGGGCCGCTTCCGCCAGAACCTGCTTGGCAAGCGCGTCGACTATTCCGGCCGTTCGGTCATCGTCGTCGGTCCGGAGCTCAAGCTGCACCAGTGCGGCCTGCCGAAGAAGATGGCGCTCGAACTCTTCAAGCCGTTCATCTACTCGCGCCTCGACGCCAAGGGCTTTTCGGCCACCGTCAAGCAGGCGAAAAAGCTCGTTGAGAAAGAGAAGCCGGAAGTTTGGGATATCCTCGATGAGGTTATCCGCGAACATCCGGTGATGCTGAACCGCGCGCCGACGCTGCACAGGCTTGGCATTCAGGCTTTCGAGCCGAAGCTTATCGAAGGTAAAGCGATCCAACTGCATCCGCTCGTCTGCGCGGCGTTCAACGCCGACTTCGACGGCGATCAGATGGCCGTTCACGTGCCGCTGTCGCTTGAGGCGCAGCTTGAAGCGCGCGTGCTGATGATGTCGACGAACAATATTCTGCATCCGGCGAATGGTCAGCCGATCATCGTGCCGAGCCAGGATATCGTTCTTGGGCTTTATTATTCGACGCTGATGCGCGACGGCGAGCCGGGGCAGGGCATGGCCTTCTCCGACATCGGCGAGCTTGAGCATGCGTTGAATGCGAAGGCCGTAACCCTGCACACGAAGATCAGGGGCCGCGCCTGGAGCTTCGATGAACAGGGCAATCGCGTCGCGAAGATTTTCGACACGACGCCCGGCCGTCTGTTGCTTGGCCAGCTCGTGCCGAACCACAAGAAGATTCCGTTCGACGTCGTCAACAAGCTGATGACGAAGAAAGAAATCTCCAACATGATCGACGCCGTCTACCGCAATTGCGGTCAGAAGGAGACGGTGATTTTCTGCGACAAGATCATGGCGCTCGGCTTTCGTGAGGCGTTCAAGGCCGGCATTTCGTTCGGCAAGGACGACATGCTTGTGCCGGAGACCAAGAAGAAGATCATCGAGCAGACAACGGCGCTCGCCAAGGAATATGAGCAGCAGTACAACGACGGCCTCATTACCCAAGGCGAGAAGTACAACAAGGTTGTCGATGCCTGGGCGAAGTGCTCCGACAAGCTCGCCGAAGAGATGATGGCGCGTATCTCGGCCGTCCATAAGGACGAGCATGGCCGCGATATGCCGATCAACTCGATTTACATGATGAGTCATTCCGGTGCGCGCGGTTCGCCGACGCAGATGAAGCAGCTCGCCGCGATGCGTGGCCTGATGGCCAAGCCGTCAGGCGAGATCATCGAGAGCCCGATCATCTCGAACTTCAAGGAAGGTCTGACCGTTCTTGAATACTTCAACTCGACCCACGGTGCTCGTAAGGGCCTCGCGGATACGGCGTTGAAGACGGCGAACTCCGGCTATCTGACGCGGCGTCTGGTTGACGTCGCGCAGGATTCGATCATCACGATGGTGGATTGCGGCTCGACGAAGGGCATCCGCATGCGTGCGATCATCGATGCCGGCCAGATCGTTGCGTCGCTCGCGACCCGTATCCTGGGCCGCACCGCCGCGGAGGATCTCAAGAGCCTCGACGGCGAAATCATCGTTCCCGCCGGGACGATGATCGAAGAATGGCACATGGATAAGATCAACGCCGCCGGTATTCAGGAGGTGAAGATCCGCTCCGTTCTCGTCTGCGAGGCGAAGAACGGCGTCTGTGGCACCTGCTACGGACGCGATCTCGCACGCGGCACGCCTGTCAATATGGGCGAAGCCGTCGGCGTCATCGCGGCACAGTCGATCGGCGAGCCGGGTACGCAGCTCACGATGCGCACGTTCCACATCGGTGGCGCGGCGCAGATCGCGGATTCGTCGTTCCTCGAAAGCAATTTCGAAGGCACGGTCAAAATCCGCAACCGGCATCTGGCGCGCAATTCCGATGGCGATCTGATGGTCATGGCGCGTAACGTCGCCGTCGTCATCGAGGGGCCGGATGGAGTCGAGCGTGCGGTGCAGCGCGTGCAATACGGCGCGCGGCTCAAGGTTGATGAGGGTGACAAGATCAAGCGCGGCCAGCGGATTGCCGAATGGGATCCCTATACGCGTCCGATCCTGACCGAGGTGGATGGTATCGTCGGCTTCGAGGACCTCGTTGAAGGTTCCTCGATGTCGGAGGCGGTCGACGAATCGACGGGTATCGCGAAGCGTGTCGTCATCGATTACCGTCTCAACCAGCGTTCCGCGACGTTGAAGCCGGCGATCGTGCTGAAGGGCGCCGACGGCAAGATCCTCAAGCTGCCGCGTGGCGGCGATGCGCGCTACACTTTGCCGGTGGACGCGATCTTGAACGTCGATCCAGGCGCCAAGATGAAGGCCGGCGACATCATCGTGCGTATCTCGATGGAATCGGCCAAGACCCGCGACATCACCGGCGGTCTGCCGCGTGTTGCGGAGCTCTTTGAGGCGCGCCGTCCGAAGGATCACGCGATCATCGCTGAGGCCTCCGGTACGGTGCAATTCGGCCGCGACTACAAGAACAAGACGCGGATTTCAATCGTTCCGAACGAAGAAGGTGCGGAGCCGATCGAATATCTGATCCCGAAGGGCAAGCACATCCATCTCCAGGATGGCGACATCGTGGAGAAGGGCGATTACATCGTCGACGGCAACCCCGCGCCGCACGACATCCTGGCCATCAAGGGCGTCGAGGAACTCGCTGCTTATCTCGTCAACGAGATTCAGGAAGTCTACCGGTTGCAGGGCGTCAACATCAACGACAAGCACATCGAGGTGATTGTCCGGCAGATGTTGCAGAAGGTCGATATCACCGATCCGGGTGATACGGACTTCCTGTCCGGCGAACAGGTCGACCAGATGGATCTTGAAGAAGCCAACGAGAAGGCGCTGTCCGAGGGCGGCAAGCCCGCCAGCGGCACGCCTGTGCTCCTTGGCATCACGAAGGCCTCGCTGCAGACGCGCTCGTTCATCTCCGCCGCCTCCTTCCAGGAGACGACGCGGGTGCTGACCGAGGCCGCCGTCAACGGCAAGACCGATACGCTCGAGGGCCTGAAGGAGAACGTCATTGTAGGCCGGCTCATCCCGGCGGGCACGGGCGCGGCGATGGCGAAACTGCGCCGAATCGCTACGACCCGCGACGAGCTCATCATTGCCCAAAAGGCGACCGACGCGCCGCTCGCCCTCCCGCCGGCGGAAGCCGTTCCGGAAAGCGCTGCGAAGTAAAAAACTGGAAGCCGCCCTCCTTCTGCTGTGGAGAAGGGCGGCTCCGTGCTTGTGACGTGAAATTCCCCTCTGAAAGGGGTTGACGCGTCTCGGGTGTGTCATTAAGTTCCGCCCACTTTCGACAGGTCGTAGGTTCTTTGTTCATCAGGACGTCTCGTCCGGAACGCAGTGAGCCTAAACGCTGTCGGTTTCAGCGTCTGACAAGTCACATCGGGTCCGCGGTTTAACCGTAGACCTTCTGGGGGCAAGACCGGGGCCATGCCGCGGTCCTCTGCGATGTTCCAGCGCCGGAAGCCCTCTCGGGGCTGAAGGCGCTGATTTGTTTATGCGCGACCATAGTTTCGCCGCCCGGCGTGTTGGGCGGAAAGAGTGCTGAAGTTTTAATTGCCGCTTTGGCGGCTGCTTTGGGATTTGAAGGGCGAATATGCCGACGATCAGTCAGTTGATCCGCAAGCCGCGGCAGGAAAAGGTCTATCGTGAGAAAGCGCGCCATCTGCAGGCTTGCCCGCAGAAGCGCGGTGTCTGCACGCGCGTCTATACGACGACGCCGAAAAAGCCGAACTCCGCGCTGCGTAAGGTCGCCAAGGTGCGCCTGACCAACGGCTTCGAGGTCATCGGCTATATCCCGGGCGAAGGCCACAATTTGCAGGAACACTCCGTGGTCATGATCCGCGGCGGCCGCGTCAAGGATTTGCCAGGCGTGCGTTACCACATCCTGCGCGGCGTGCTCGATACGCAAGGCGTCAAGAACCGCAAGCAGCGCCGTTCCAAATACGGTGCCAAGCGGCCGAAGTAAGATTGGCCGGACGCGTTCTGCGGGTCCGGTTTGGTTAAGAGAATTTAACGGATGGCCGCTTTGGCGGTCGACGCAAAGAGAGTGAAGCAATGTCGCGACGTCATCGCGCCGAGAAACGGGAAGTCATTCCGGACGCCAAGTTCGGCGACGTCATTCTGGCCAAGTTCATGAATTCGATCATGTACGACGGCAAGAAGTCGAACGCCGAATCCATCGTCTACGGGGCTTTCGATGTCATCGAGGGCAAGCTGAGGTCCGAGCCGTTGCCGGTCTTCAAGCAGGCGCTGGATAATGTTGCGCCGTCGATTGAAGTTCGTTCGCGCCGCGTCGGTGGCGCCACGTATCAGGTGCCGGTCGAAGTGCGGCCCGAGCGTCGGCAGGCGCTTGCCATCCGATGGATCATCACCGCCGCCCGCGGCCGTAACGACAAGACGATGGTCGACCGGCTATCAGCGGAGCTGATGGATGCTGCCAACAATCGCGGTAACGCAGTGAAGAAGCGGGAAGACACGCACCGGATGGCGGAGGCGAACCGCGCCTTCTCGCATTATCGCTGGTGATTTTTCCGAGACCCTGAAGGAATTCGTTCGATGCCGCGCGTTCATAAAATCCAAGACTACCGAAACTTCGGTATCATGGCGCATATCGACGCGGGTAAGACCACGACGACGGAGCGCATCCTTTTCTATTCCGGCAAGTCGCATAAGATCGGCGAAGTCCATGAGGGCGCCGCCACGATGGACTGGATGGAGCAGGAGCAGGAGCGCGGCATCACGATCACGTCTGCCGCGACCACGACCTTCTGGAACGGCTATCGTCTGAATATTATCGACACGCCCGGCCACGTCGATTTCACGATCGAAGTGGAGCGGTCGCTGCGCGTGCTCGACGGCGCGGTTTGCGTGCTCGACGGCAACCAGGGTGTTGAGCCGCAGACGGA